>JBKPHO010000284.1:0-3313 GCA_046729915.1 Actinomycetota bacterium
CTACTCTCAATTCCCGCCGGCGTGATCATCGGCCTGCTCCTGCTCATTGGCGTACCGCTGCTTTACGGCCCGGAGTTCCACCAGACGATCTGGCTCGGCTTCGTCCTCTTGCCGGGGACGCTCATGCTCGGCGTGGCGAAGGTCCTCAGCACGGTCGTTACCGGGCGCGGGTACCCGCGCTACGCGCTCTATGCGAGCATCGTGCAGGCCTCCGCAGCGCTCGCTCTGTATTTCGCGCTGATCCCGACCTTTCACGCCTGGGGCGCTGCGGCCGGCTCCTCCCTGAGCTACGTCTTTACAACCGTCGTCGCGCTCTTCTTCGTCCGAAAGGTTACGGCGATTGGACTACAGGAGGCCTTCGTGCCGCGCGCAGACGACGTGGCCGACTACGGTGGCCTCGTGCGTCTGGCGCGGGCCTGGCGCCCGGGCCGATGAGCGTGCGGACGGTGCTCGTGCTGCCGGCGTGGTACCCGTCGGCCGCCCGGCCGTACGCCGGACCGTTCACGCGCGACCACGCCCGCGCCGCGGCGCGGTACGGCCACCGGATGGTCGTCTTCGTCGATGAGGGCGCCTCGAACGACGTGCGCGGGCTCCGCGAGCTCGTCAAGGAATGCGACGGTGCGCTGCGCGTCTTCCGCTTCCGCTACCGCCCGGGCACCGGCCGGCTCGTCCACCTGCCGGCGGTCCTGTCGCTGGCCCGGCGGCTGGCGCGAGAGGGCACGCCCGTCGATCTCGTCCACGCGCACATCCATCGGATGGCGTGGCCGGCGGCGATCGTCTCGCGTTTTCTTCGCGTGCCGTTCGTCGTCACCGAGAACTCGAGCGAGTGGCCGCGGAGGACGATTTCGCCGGGTGCGCTGCGGCGGGCGAGGCTTGCGCTTCCGCGCGCCGCACTCGTCTGCCCTGTGAACGAGCGGCTCCGCGAAGCGGTCGAGTCGTACGGAATCCACGCCCGCTTCCGAATCGTCCCGAACACCGTCGACACGGAGGTGTTCCACCCGCCGCTCGGACGAGAAGGCTCGCCGAGCCGGCTCGTGAACGTTGCCGCGCACGTCGAGGTGAAGGCCCTGGATGTCCTGCTGCGGGCGTTCACGCTCGCGGCGCGCCGGCGACCTGAGCTACGGCTCGAGCAGATTGGCGAGGGGCCGCTCACCCACGGGCTGCGGGCGCTTGCGTCGGAACTCGGGATCGCGGAGCAGATCCGGTTCGCCGGAGCAGCGAGCCCGGCGCGGATCGCCGAGATGCTTCGGCTTGCGCAGGCGTTCGCGATCTCGAGCCTGAGCGAGAACATGCCGCTGGCCGTGATCGAGGCGCTCTGCTGCGGCCTCCCCGTCGCGGGCACGGACGTGGGAGGCATCCCTGAGGCCGTGGGTGACGACGGCGTGCTCGTTCCCGCCGGCGACCCGGAGGCGCTCGCGGAGGCGATGCTGGCCGTCGTCGACGAGAATGAGCGGTTCGAACGACCCGACATCGCTCGCCGCGCCGCGGCGCGCTGGTCGTTCGACGCCGTCGGCGGCGCCTGGGACGAGATCTACCGCTCCCTGCCCCCGCGCCAGACACCGAGGTAGTGCGTCCGCAGCGGCGGCAGCAGCGACGCCGCCCGCATCGCGAGGTCGTGGCTTCCGGCCAGCTGCGCGAGCGGAAAGTTGAGGCGCGGCCGGCGCAGCAGCTCCGGGCGGCCGAAGAGGCGCGTCAGCTCCGTCCGGTCGAGCGCGACTGTCGTCGTCGCCGCGCCACGCGCACTGGCGCGGCGCGTGTCGAAGGAGAGCAGCGGGCCCGAACCGGCAACGCGCCGCATCTCGCGCGCAGCGGCTAGTCGCGCGTCGGCGTCGACGATCGACGAGAGGCACGTGAACTGCGTGACGAGGTCGAATGACCTGTCCTCGAACGGCAGCTCGGTCGCGCTGCCGACGACGAGCTCGAGTGCCGGGTAGCGTTCGCGCGCCTCCGCGACGCGGCTTTCGAGCAGGTCGATACCAACGCACCGACTTGCTCCGAACTCGCGCAGCCGGTGGAGGAAGTAGCCGCTCCCGCAGCCGACGTCGAGCACACGCGATCCTTCGAGGCGGACATGCGCGTCGCGCAGCGCCGCCAGAAGCGCGCGCTCCAGCGCCTGCATGTAGGAGACGTAGCCCGGCGAGCTCCACCGGTACGGGCTCTCGGTGGCGTCCCGCGCGCGGTACTCGCGCCGGGCGCGCTCGAGCTCGGCGTCGCTCATCAGGCGAACACGTCCGGTGCCTGCTCGATCGCCTCGACCGCCTTGCGGTGCTCGCTCGGCGTCCCGATGTCGAACCACTCGGCGTCGCTGCGGAAGGCGGCGACCGTCTCGCCGGCGTCGAGCAGCCGCTGGACGAGCTCTGGAAATTGGCATGGTCCGTCGACGGGCAGATGCGCGAGTGCGCGCTCATCGTAAACGTAGATGCCCATGCTGACTTCGTAATCGAGCTTCGGCTTCTCGCGGTAGCCGACGATCCGGTCGCCCTCGGCCTCGATAACGCCGAGGTCCACGTCCACCTTTCGTGCGTGTGTCGCGACGGTCAGGGCGGCGCCGCTCGACGCGTGGAACAAGACGAGCTCGCGGTAGTCGAGCGTTGTCAGAATGTCGCCGTTCATGACGAGGAACGACCCCGCGAGGTCGGGCACCATCCGCACCGCGCCCGCGGTCCCGAGCGGCTCGTCCTCGCGGTGCCAACGCAGCTCGAGGTCGCTCGGAAGCGAGTCCGACTGCGAGAAGTAGACCTGGATCAGCTCGCCAAGATGGCCGATGCAGAGGTCGACGACGCGCGCTCCGGAGGCGTGTAGCCGCCGCAGGATGTGTTCGAGGATCGGCCGGTCACCGACCGGTACAAGCGGTTTCGGGAGGATCGTCGTATACGGGCGTAGGCGGGTGCCGAGCCCGCCGGCAAGGATGACCGCTCGCAGCTCCGAGGACATGGTGCGGGAGAGGCTACTTCCGGGAACCTTCGAGCGAGTTCCTGACCCCACACGCAAGGGCGCGACATCGGCGGTCGAGCTCGTCGCCGCGACGTCGCCGTCGCTTTGCTCGAGCTGCGTCGAGCGGCCGCGCGTGATCGGCCGGACGGTCTGTAACCGCTGCCACTCGCGCGTCGGGGCTTGAAGCACGAAGGCGCGAGCGGCTCGAAAATGCCAGGGACGTCAACCCGCGCTACTCCTAGGAGCCGTCGGCGGAGCTCCTCCGGAGGGCCTTCGCGAGGGCACGCTGAAGCCGCGGGTGCCGGCCAAAGAAGGCCGACCGATGTTCGAGTGCAGCGGCAGCAGCACGCCTTGATAGCCGGCGAACGATCATCCCCAC
>JBKPHO010000285.1:0-2420 GCA_046729915.1 Actinomycetota bacterium
GCCTGCGTGCTCATCGGCCGGGCGCCTGGTAGTGCACGAACCGGCGCGAGTTGCGGACGATGATGAATGTGACGGCGAAGGAGACCGCGAGCAGCAGCATCGCCATCGCCGAGGCGTAGCCCATGTTGAAGTAGCGGAAGCCCTGCTGGTAGAGCAGCACCGGGTAGAAGAGCGTGGAGTCCTCCGGGTAGCCGAGCGCGTTCGCGGCCTCGGCGGAGTACGACGCCGAGCCCCCTGCGACGTTCGCGGCGACGTAGGCCTGCGTGAAGTACTGGAGGCCCTCGATCACCCCGATCACGACCGCGAACAGGATGACGGGGCTGATCGTCGGGAGCGTCACGAAACGAAGCCGGGCGAAGAAGCCGGCGCCGTCCAGCTCCGCTGACTCGTACAGGTGCCGCGGCACGTCCAGCACCGCGGCGAGAAAGATGATCATCGTGTTGCCGATGCCCCAGAGCGCGAGCAGCGTCAGCGACGGCTTCGACCAGTGCGGCGAGTCGAACCAGAGCGGCCCCTGGATCCCCAGCTTGCCGAGAATCGTGTTCACGGGCCCGGTCGCCGGGTTCAGCAGGTAGACGAAGCCCAGCGTCGCGGCGACCGGGGGCGCGAGGGCCGGGAGGTAGAAGACCGTCCTGAAGATCCCGATCCCTCGTTGCGCGCGCGAGAGCATGATCCCGATCCCGAGCGCGAACAGGACCTGCAGCGGGACGGCGATCGCGATGAACCAGATCGTGTTCTTCACCGCCGGCCACACGGTCTGGTCGGTCGTGAACAGAAAGCGGTAGTTCGCGAGGCCGATCCACTTCGGCGACGACAGCAGGTCGTAGTGCGTGAACGACAGGTACGCGCTCATCACGAGCGGGTAGCCGAAGAAAACCGAGAAACCGAGGATCCAGGGGCTCATGAAGGCGAGCACGAGCCCGCGGCGCCGCCACGCCGCCCGGCGCTTCGCCCGGGTGCGGTCGAGCAGTACCGGCGCCTGCGCTTGCGCTTGCGCGCTCACCTCACGGAGCCTGCCCAGCCTCGGCCTGCTTCAGCTGGGCGTCGATCTGCTTGTCGACGTTCGCCAGTCCTCCTTCGAGGTCGGTCTTCGAGCCGGACATGTACTTCGAGACGAAGCTTTGGAAGGTCTCCTGGTTCGCCGCGCCTATGCGGGTGATCGGCGTCGTGGTGGTGTTCGGGTCGCCGAAGACGTCGAGGAACGTCTGGAAGCCGGGCAGTGGCTTGAGATCCGGCGACTTCAGCGAGGCCGTGGTCGTGGGGACGTTCTGGATCCCGTTCGAGAGCTTCGCCAACGCGCCCGAGTTGGTGCCGAGGTACTTGACCAGCAGCCACGCCTGGTCTTTGTGCTTCGAGGTCTTCGGGATGCCGATGATGCTGCCGGTGACGTAGCCGGCGCCGTTGAGGTCCTGCTTGTCGTCCGCGACCGGGAACGGTGCTGTGCCATAGCTCAGCTTCGGAGCCTCGCGCTTGATGAACGCAACCCGCCACTCGCCGTCCATGTGCATTGCGACTTTGCCCGTCTCGAACGCGTTCGACTCGGAGAACTCGTCTCCGGCGCCCGCGTTGAAGCGGACAAGGTTGTCGTAGCCGTACCAGTCGATCAGGCTCTTCTGCCACCGGAGCTGGTCTTGCCAGGCGGGGGTGTTCAGCGCCGACTTGTCGCCGTCCATCCAGGTGGCACCCCAGCTCGGCGCGAAGTGCGCGGGGACGTTCTCGTACCAGCTCGGGAACGGGTTGAAGCCGACGACCTTCAGCTTGCCGCTCGAATCGCGCTGGGTGAGCTTCTTCGCCATCGCGGTGAGCTCGGAGATCGTCTTCGGCGGCTGCTTGTAGCCGGCCTTCGCGAGGAGGGCCTTGTTGTAGTAGAGCCCGTAGGTGTCGGCGAGCATCGGGAGCGCGCAGCGCGTGCCTTCGAACTGGGAGTAGTCGCGCGGCGCCTGCGGGAAGATCGAGTCGTCGACGCCGTCCTTCTTCATGTATGGACCGAGGTCGATCCACGCGCCGCTCGGACAGAAGGCGCCGGTGTTGTCGGAACTGAACGACTGCGCCACATCGGGAGCGTTGCCGCCGCGGATGGCGGCGACGATCTTGTCGTCGTTCGTGCCGCCGACGACCTTCACGTGGATGCCGGGGTGAGCCTTTTCGAAATCGGCAACCACGGCCTTGAACGTCTTCAGCTCGGGGTCGACGAACGGCGTCCAGATCGAGATGTTCGCCGCTCCGACCTTCTCCGACCCGGTCGAGGTCTCCGACGATTTCTTCGAGCCTCCGCAGCCGCTCGCGGCCAATGTGAGCGCGAGCAGCACGCTCAGCGTCCCCAGCACCCGTGACATCTTGTCGCCTCCCGTCTGGTTAAGGTTCCGAACGCGATCTTCTCCTAGAGCGCGCTCAGAAGTCAAGCGCTAGGAATCTTCGTC
>JBKPHO010000286.1:0-2163 GCA_046729915.1 Actinomycetota bacterium
TCACCGAGGGGGTCGCAGGCGCCGGAGGATCAGACGACAACCGGATCGAGCGGAGCTCGTTCATCCGCAACATGACGTTCGGCATCGCCCTCGAGCAGAACTCGGATGACACCCGGCTCGAGCGGAATCGGGCGATCGCGAACCAAATCGACGGCATCTTCGTCGACCTCACCTCCACCGACACTCGGGTGAGGCGCAACGTGGCCAACGAGAACGTCGACGACGGGATCGAGGTCGCGAATGCGGCAGCGAACATCGCGCGGAACACTGCCAGAGAGAACGGCGACCTCGGGATCGAGGCCGTCGCGGGGGTCACCGACGGCGGCGGCAACAGGGCCAGCGGCAACGGCAACGCCGCCCAGTGCACGAACGTCGTCTGCTCGTAGGGAATTCGACGACGGAACGGCGGACCCCGCCCGTTTTTTGGACGGGGGCGCCTACGCCTCCCCTGTGGGGTGCGCAAACTCGGTCTCGTGCGCATACCAGGTTGCCTCTGGACCTGGGCTCGGATGTCCGCCGCGCCCGGATGCGTGGGCACGGCATCCTCAAGAAGCCCGGTGGGTCAGAGAGGGTCTCCTAGAATCCGCCCGTGCCGGGCAAGACGAGCAATTCAGCTCCGGGGAGAACGCTCGACCAGCGCATGCGTGCCTTGCGGCACGCGAATGAGATCCGGATCGGACGGGCACGGCTGAAGAGGGAGCTCGCCGCGGGGAGGGCGCGGCTCGACGATGTCAACGCCCGGCCACCTGAGTTCGCTAAGACGGCGAAAGTCTACGATCTTCTGCTCGCGCTGCCGAAGGTCGGTCCTGCCAAGGCGGCGCGCTCGCTCACCCAGTGCCGGATCGCGCCCTCAAAGACGGTCGCCGGACTGACCGAGCGCCAACGCCACGAGCTGATCGGGCTCTTCCGCCGCTGAGCGCAGCGCGAGCGACACGAGGCGCGTTCGGCCTCTCAGTCCTCGTCGACCGGGCTCGCGTCCGAGCGAGCCCCCTCGGCGGTTCCTTGTGGATAATCCCGTGGGGAAACTGTGGAGGCGCGCCGCCCCCCACGCGCCGGGGTATGCCTGATGCGATTTTGGCCTGCAAATCAACGGGTTCCGAAACCAGAACCGGATTTACGCACCTCACAACTGCCCCGCGATCGCGGCGGTCGCGGATGAGCCTCATAGCCGCACTCGGCGGCAAGGAGACGTTCGAACTCGGACTGGCGGTGGTGCTCGACCAGGTCGAGCCAAAGTCGAGCCGAAGTCGGGGCCGCGTAAGGTGCAGGGCGGTGGAGGTGTGTGTTGTTGAGGTTCCGTTCCATGCGGGCGATGAACGCCATCCGTCGAGCCGTGGGCCGCAGCAACTGGTCGAAGCGGGCGCGGCCGACCTGTTCGCCGAACGCGGCGTCGCAGTCACGATCGAACGCGCTGGTCGCGAGACAGCCTTTCGAGACACAGCGAGTTCCTCAGCACAGGTCAACAGGCAGGTGGCAACGATCGTCCGGAGAGCCGTCGCCGACGGCCGGCTACCCATCATCCTGGCCGGATCCTGCAACGCTTGCCTCGGCGCCCTCGCCGGCTTCGAACACGGTCGCTGCGGCGCCGTCTGGCTCGACGCGCATGCCGACTTCAACACGCCCGACTCGACAAGCAGCGGTTTCTTCGCCGGCATGTCGGCCGCCGTGGTCACCGGCCACTGCTACGAGGGCTACTGGGGGCAGATCGGCGACAACACACCGCTCGCCGAGGACGCGATCGCCATGTTCGGCGTCCGCGATCTGTCGCCTTCGGCGGAGCGCCAGCGCTTGCAGAACTCCGCAATCCACGTCGTCCACTGGCGCGATGGACAACCTGACTGCGAGCCCCTGACTGCCCTCGACGAGGTCGCGCGTCGCGCACGTGACGTCTACCTGCACATTGACTTCGACGCATTCGCTCCCGAGGTTGCACCCGGCATCGCCGACGAACCTGTCCCCGGCGGCCTCACGCTTGAGCAAGGAGAGTCGATCGTCCGCACCACCACTGAACGCTTCCGCATTCAGGCAGCCACCCTCGCCACCTACACGCCTGAGCGCGACCACGAGGAGAGAACCTTGCGACTCGCGCTCAGCTTGATCGAACTGCTGGCGTACTATGCAAGCGACGCCGAACGCCGCCCGAGCCCGGGAAGCCCCTAACAC
>JBKPHO010000287.1:0-1163 GCA_046729915.1 Actinomycetota bacterium
CTCGCGCGGCTGCGCCGCGAGCTCGAAGCCACGCGCGATCCGGAGCTCGAGTCCCTGTACAAGGAGCTCGTCGCCTACCCGGGAATCACGGAACACGACGTCGCCGGCCCACCGAATCCGGACGACATCATGCTCATGCACCAGCTGCGCCTCGACGACGCAAACCTCGCCCTGTTCTGCACCTTCACGACCTTCGGAACCGCCCGCGACCTCACGCTCGCCGAGCTCACGCTCGTGGCCTTCTACCCAGCCGACCCCAGAACCGCCGAAGCCCTCACCGCCGCGGTCGGCGAAGCCCGGCCGGACTGATCACCTGTAGCCGAGCCTGAGTTGGCCTCGGGCTCGAGGCTGGTCCTGGGGGCCTATGCCACGAAAAGTTAGGGACAACTTTGGGGATCTTCCACGGTGCGACACGACTTCATCGGCGGCACGATCGAGGTCGTGCAATGGGCGTTGGCTGAAAGCGAGGAGCTCAGATGAAGGCCACGAAGCTCGAAAGGTTGGCGCTCGCCAGCGCCAGGCATCCACGAAGGACGATCGCCTTTTGGGTCGCCGCGATGCTCGTCGCCTTCGTAGCGATCGGGGCGCTGCTCGGCGGCGCCCTGACCACGGAAGGGAACCCGACCAACAACCCCCAGTCACAACGCGCGAAGGATGTGCGCGAGGCTGCCTTCCCGGCTGCATCGAGTGCCGCGATCACGGACATCGTCGTCGTCCGTTCACCGCAGTACACGGTCGATGACCCCCGGTTTCGCACGTTCGTCCGCAGGCTCGCGGGCGAGGTGGGAGGAGCGAAGAATGTCGAGAGCGTCCGCACCTACCTCGGGACGCACGACCCGTCGCTCGTCTCGGCGGATCGACACTCGACGATGGTGCAGTTCGCGATGCCGGACGAGTCGAGCTCCGGCATCGACGACGTCGTCACGGCTGTTGAACACGCCGACTCGAGCTCTGCGTTCGCGGTCACGGTCACCGGGCAGCGCACGGTCAACCACGACTTCAACCAGCTCTCCGAGGACGATCTTCGTTCGGGCGAGCTCCAGTTCGGTCTGCCGGCGGCGCTGATCGTGCTTCTGCTCGTGTTCGGAACGGTCGTCGCCGGCCTCGTGCCGCTGCTGATCGCACTGCCGTCGATCATCGTCGCACTCTCCTTCGTCGCCATC
>JBKPHO010000288.1:0-5343 GCA_046729915.1 Actinomycetota bacterium
GCGAGTGTGCTCTCGCCTGACCTGACGCGTTGCCGTAGTGAGCTACGTGATTCAACTCGATGCCGCTCGATTTTGAGACCCGGGGAATTCCTGCAGACCGTGCTCAGACCGGGGACTACCGGTTTCAAACGGGGTCACGGCGGTCTCTAGCGGGCGAGCGCGGGCGAAAGGGTGAATAGGCCGATTTGCGGGCATTTACCCTGAAATCGGCCTAGCTACGTCGGATGGAGCGTGCCGGGATCGAACCGGCGACCTCCGGCTTGCAAAGCCGGCGCTCTCCCAGCTGAGCTAACGCCCCGAGGCGTTCTGAGTCTAGCTTGGCCGCCGGTGCGGGCTTTGCCCGTGCCGGCTCGCACACGATTGGAACGAAGCCTCCGAATTCAAGTCGTCATGGCACCGGCGCAGCCGGTGCCGGACTTGAATTCGCGGCCGACGGCTTGCAAAGCCGGCGCTCTCCCAGCTGAGCTAACGCCCCGAGCGCACGAAGTTTAGAGACGAGAGAAGCCGACGGGGCCACCCGCCGGCTTCTTCGTTCACGGAAAGATGCTTTACGCGGCTCGGGCCAGCCGCTCCTCGTGGCGGGCGCGCTTGATGATCTCTTCGCGATTGCCGAACCGCTCCTGTGCGCGGAGCGTGCGCTGCTCGTCCCAGAGCGCTGCGATGCGCTCCTCGAGCTCGTGCAGCTCGTCCGAGAGTGCGGGGTCGTGACCGTTCGAAAGCAAGTGCCAGAGCTCCGACCGGCGCTCGGTAGCGTCGTCGAGCTCGGCGTGGATCTCGTCTAGTGTCCTCATGATCTCGAAAACGATCTAACCGCTCGAAACATTCCTAATCGGGCGGTCCGAGCAGGTAGAGCACGACGACGACCAGGCCGACCACGCCGGCCGCGATCGCAATCCCGGTCAGCAGGCCCGAGCTCACCAGGCCGGGCGTAAAGGCCGGCGTTTGATCACGAACCGAACGGTTGCCAGGCCGAACACGAACCCGCCGACGTGCGCGAAGAACGCCACTCCACCACCCGTTTGGGGATGGAGGGCCGCGAAGCCGCCCTCCCAGAGCTGGAACACGAACCAGATGCCCAGGAAGACCATCGCCGGAATCTCGATGAGGATGAAGAAGAACACGGTCAGCACGCTGGCCTGCGGCAGGAGCACGAAATACGCGCCGAGCACGCCCGCGATCGCACCCGAGGCGCCGACGTTCGGCACGCTGGCGCCGGCGGCGTTCGAAAACTGCAGCGTCACGAAAGTTTGAGCAGCGGTCGCAGCCAAGCCCGCGGCGAGGTACCAGAGGAAGAAGCGCACCCTCCCCATCGAGTCCTCGACGTTGTTGCCGAAGATCCAGAGAAAGAGCATGTTGCCGCCGACGTGCAGCCAGCTCCCGTGCAGGAACATCGATGTGAAAGCCCCCTCGTACCATGGCAAGCGGTCCGAAGGGACTACCTGCGCGAGGCACTCGTTGTCGATGGTGCACGGGTAGTAGCCGTAGTGGAAGACCTCGCGGTTCACGCCGCTCCTCCACTCCCATAGCCAGACGATCGTGTTCCCGATGATCAGTCCGACGGTGACGAGCGGGAACGTCCGCGTCGGGACGTTGTCCTTGAGCGGGATCACGCGCCCGGGAGGCTACGAGATAACCAGTGAGAGCAGCGCCTTCTGGGCATGGAGGCGGTTCTCGGCCTGGTCCCAGACGGCCGAGCGCGGGCCGTAGAGCACGTCCTCGGTGATCTCCTCGCCGTAGTGCGCGGGGAGGCAGTGGAGCACGATCGCGTCGTCGGTACCGAGCTGGACAAGGTCGGCGTCGATGCCGAAGCCGGCGAGGTCGCGGAGCCGCCGCTCGCGCTCGTCCTCCTGGCCCATGCTCGTCCAGACGTCGGTGTAGAGGACGTCCGCTCCGCGCGCCGACGCCCGCGGGTCGTGAGTGAGCTCGACCTCTCCTCCCGCCTCGCGCGCGATTTCGACGGCGCGTGCGTCCGGCTCGTATCCGGGAGGCGTTCCCGCGACGAAGCCGGCGCCGAGCTTCGCGCACGCGACCATCAGCGACGCGCAGACGTTGTTGCCGTCGCCGAGATAGGCGACGCGCACGCCCTCGAGCCGGCCGAGCCGCTCGCGGATCGTCATCACGTCGGCCAGCGCCTGGCACGGGTGGGCGCTGTCGGTCAGGCCGTTGATCACGGGCACCGAGGCGTGCCTCGCGAGCTCCTCGACGTCGTCCTGCGCGAAGGTCCGGATCATCACGCCGTCGACGTACCGTGAAAGCACGGTTGCCGTGTCGCGCAGTGTCTCGCCGCGCCCCAGCTGGAGGTCGGAGGCCGCGAGGTAGAGCGCGTGCCCGCCGAGCTGCGCCATCCCGACCTCGAAGGAGACACGCGTGCGGGTCGAGGGCTTCTGGAAGATCATCGCGAGCGTCCGGCCGGGGAGGAGATGGTGCTCCTCGCGTAGCCGCTGCCGTTGCTTCAGGTCGTCCGCGTGATCGAGCGCTGTCAGCAGCTCGTCGCCCGTCCAGTCCGCAACCCGCGTGAAGTCGCGCCCTTTGAGGCTCTCCGAGACGGCCGCCATCACTCTGGCCATGCTACTGTGGCGCAACTTGACAGCGAAAGGCTCAGGTTTTATTCGTCGTGTGAATGAATGAAGGAAAGCGGCCTCGGCGGCGGCAACGGCGAGACTTCGCGTGTCTAGGTCGGAAGTGACTCCTCCAACCCCGCCTGTGCGAGTAAGTCGCGCAGGCGCGTCAGCCCGGCGAACATGCGGCTCTTGATCGTGCCCAGCGGCTCGCCGAGACGCTCGGCGAGCTCGCTCTGGGTGAGCCCTCCGTAGTAGCCGAGCTCGAGCGCCTCGCGCTGCTCGGCAGGGAGGCGTTTCAGCGCTTCCTGCACGACTCGGCGCTGGAAACCGAGTGTCGCCTCGTCCTCCGCAGTCGCTGCTGCCACCGGCTCGGGTGCGCTCTCGAGCGGTTCGCCCCGGCGGAGCTCCTCGCGCCGAACGAGATCGACGGCGCGCCGGTGGACGAGGGTCAGGATCCAGGTGCTCGCCTTGGCGCGCTCGGCGAGGAACCGGTCGGCCGAGCGCCACACGGCGAGGAATGCCTCCTGGACCGCGTCCTGCGCCAGCGCCTCGTCCCGCAGGATTCGGAGCGCCAGTCCGTATGCGACCCGCCCGAAGCGGTCGTAGAGCTCGGCCAGCGCGCCGTCGTCGGACGAGGCGACCAGCGAGACGAGCGCCTCGTCGGTGAGATGCGCCAGCTCGCGGGGCGGTGTCGAGCCTGAAGCCGGCGGCGAGGCGGTCAGGAGCGCCGTCAAGAGACCTCTCCGCTGGCGGCGAGCGGTTTCTGCGTCGGCCGGTCGACACCACCGGCGCGTTCGAGCGTGACGGCGACGACGGCGCCGCGGCGGACTGGCCGCTCGAGATCGAGCACCGAGGTGCCCTCGCTCCCGTCGAACAGGCCGGCTCGCTTCGGCGTTCCGCCCTCGATCACCCACGCCTCGTACGCCTTGCCGGCCGGCGCGTGCGGCACGCTCAGGGCGAGCGCGGCGGCTCCGTCGGGCGCGACGGCTACAGCACCCCGTCCGCCCATCGGGACGACCTTGGCGCCCGGCTGCGCGAGGACCGACGCGAAAGGGTCGCTCGTCTCGGGGCGCGTGGCGCTCCAGATGCCGACGCCGAGCGCAACGGCGGCCGCGAGCGCCGCGGCGGCCGCGACCGGGGCCGTCCAGCGGGAGCGGCGACGGGGGAGGGCGGTCACGTTCGGGCGCTCGGTTCGCGCCTGCGTGAGGATCCGTTCCTTCAGGGCGCTCGGCGGTGCGGGCCCGGCCGCTCCGTAGGCGAGGCTCGCTGCCGCTTCCCGGAGGCCGGCGAGCTCCTCGCGGCAGAGCTCGCACGTCGCGAGGTGCTCCTCGAAGCTGCGCTGCTCCTCTTCGTCCAGGGCATCGAGCGCGTAGGGGGCCACGAGCGAGTGAGGCCCGTCGCGCATCTACAGATAGTACGGGGCCACGTGCAGTGCCCCCAGCGAGTACCAGACTCCGAACGCGAGGCTCGCGAGGCCGAGAAGCGGGGCGAGCGCGGGGTAGAGGCTCCGGACCCTGCGGCGGTCGAGCGTGAAGCCGAGGCCGGTCGAGAGCGCTGCCATCGAGAGCGCGGTGCAGAGCGCGAACAGCGCGAGCGCGGCGACCGCGAGCGTGTGGTCGTGGATCGAGGCAAGCAGGAGGACGCCCACGCCGGCGCTTCCGCCTATCCCGTGCACGAGGCCGATCGCGAACGCCTGGAGCGGCGAGCGCGCCCGGATAGAGCGGTGCGGGTGGCGGTCGCCGCCGTGGACGTGGCCGTGCGTGTGCACGCCGCCGTCGTGGGTGTGGACGTGAACGTGGAAGAGCCCGCGCCGCCAGCGGACGAGCAGCCACACGGCCAAGGCCGCGATGATGAGCCCGACCGTCGTCTCGGCCGTCTGCTGGACGGCGTCGGGGAGGTAGCTCTCGAAGAGCACGATCGGCAGCCCGAAGGCGAACAGCGTCGTCGCGTGGCCGAGGCCCCAGGCGAGCCCGAGGCGGGCGGCTGCGGTCGTCGCGCGCTCGCGCGCTCCCGCGATCAGGGTCGACACCGCTGCGAGGTGGTCGGGGTCGCTCGCGTGCCGGAAACCGAGCACGGTCGCGACGAGGCAGACCAGAGCGAGGGTCGTGCCGTCGGAGAGGGATGCGATCCAATCGTCCAGTCCGAACATGGTCAGCTCACTTTCGGGACAGCGCGGACGGTCATCGCGAGACCGGCCGCAAGGATGACGACGGCGCTGGCGGCCGGCAAGAGGCGAACGAGCGGGCCGTCGAAGCTCAACCGCCGGAAGGTGTGTCGAGCCAGCACCGCGACGAGCCCGATGCCGGTGATGGTCAGCGCCAGGCCGGCGCTGAACGCGAGGATCAGGAGCAGGCCGAAGGCGATCCGGTGCAGCGAGATCGCCGCCAGCAGGACGACGAGCGCAGAGGGGCAAGGCAGGAGCCCGCCGGAGACGCCGACCGCGACCAGCGAGCGTGCCGTGGGGCCTGCCGGGGGGTTGTGGGCATGGTCACGCTGGTGGTCGTGTCCGCGTGCGTGGGCTTGGGCGCGGCGGTTGCGCCAGCGCGCTCGGAGCACCGACGCTCCGATCCCGACCACAAGCGCGCCCGAGATCAGGTTGAGCCACGGATACAGGCGGTCCGGGACGACGAACTGCGAGAGTCCGAGTGTGACGAGGCCCAGGCCGAAGACGCCGATCGTGTGGGTGATCGTGACGATCAGGCCGAGGGCGGCTGCGTGCCGCGGCGTTCCTCGCTGGCCGACGAGGTAGGCGGTGACGATCGTCTTGCCGTGGCCCGGCGAG
>JBKPHO010000289.1:0-1957 GCA_046729915.1 Actinomycetota bacterium
GCCCAGGAGGGCGATCGCCAGGTTCAGCCGCTGGCGGTTGCCGACCGAGAGGTTCGCGCTGGGCGCGGCCTTCCCCGGGAGGTCAAAAGCGGCGAGCAGCCGCTCGGCGGCGGCGATCGGGTCGGCCTCGCCCTCGAGCCGCGCGAAGAGCTCGAGGTTCTCGCGGGCCGAGAGGCGCCCGTACTGGGCCGGCCGCTGCGGAGCCCAGCCGATGCGGACGCCCTTGCGCCGCTCGATCCGCCCGGTGCTCGGCCCCAGCGCGCCTGCCAGGAGCGCGAGCAGCGTCGACTTGCCGGCGCCGTTCGGCCCCACGAGCGCGACCGCGTCGCCGTCCCAGATCTCCAGGTCGACCGGCTCGAGGGCGGTCGTCTGGCCGAACCGGCGGCCCGCCCCGCGGGCTGCAAGCAGCGGTGTGCGCGGGGTCAACGGCTGGCCGCTGCCGGCGGGTCCTCCGGGGGTGGCGGCAAGGGCGCGACCGGGCGCGCCTCCTCCACGTCGACCTCCACCGGAATCGTCCCGCCCTGCTGCCATGGCTCCAGCGTTACCCGATCCGCGAAAAACTCCCAGACCGCTCTGCCCGCAGCCAGCAGCGGTAGGGCGACGAGCGCACCGGGGAGCCCGTAGATCTCCCCGCCCGCGAGCAGGCCGAAGATGACAAGCAGCGGGTGGAGCCGCAGCGCGCTGCCCATCACGTTCGGCACGACGATGTGACCCTCGATCTGGTGAATCCCGAGAAAGAGCAGCCCGACCCAGATCGCCGACACGGGGTGCACGACCAGCGCATAGATGAAGGGCGGAATCGCCCCCAGCCACGGGCCGAGGTACGGGATCAGCTCGGTGACGGCGACCCACGCACCGAAGAGCACGGCGTACTTGTCCGCTCCGGGGACCCACCCCAGGGTGCCGAGGATCCACAGTCCCAAGCCGGCGCTCGTACCGATGATCAGCGAGAGCAGCAGCTGGCCGCGCACGTAGCTCGCGAGCGAGCGCTCGATCCGCGTCGTCAACGAGGCCGACCCCGGAGGCGGCGGGAAACGCCGGTCCACGGCCCGGGCTAAGCGCGGCATGTCGAGCAGCATGTAGATCGAGACCACGATCACGAGCACGAGCGAGAAGAGGAACTTGACCGTCCCGATCGCCGCGCCTTCGACGAAGTCGATCACGTCGCCCGTGTACTTCGTGACGTCCTTCTCGCGGATCTGCCGGACGAGGTCGTGGCCCTGCTTCTGGATGTCGACGCTGCTGAGCCCGTGGGTGTCGAGCCAGTGCTGAAAGCGGTCGACGTCGCGGTCGGCGTTGGTCCGCGGAGGGTGTCCGTGCTCGGCCGTAAAGTAGTCGTTGACCCTGTTCGCGCTCGACTTCGTCTGGTCGACGACCACCGAGCCGATCGCGACGGCGGCGGCGATGACGATGGCCGCGAAGCTCAGATACACGAGGGCGACGCCGAACCCGCGCGGGATCCAGGCCCGCGTCAGCCCACGCACGAGTGGGTTGAGCAGGAAAGCGATCAGCGCGGCGACGAGGAACAGGAAGACGACGTGACGCACGGCGCCCGCCACCACCCAGAGGAGCACGAGCAGGAGCGGCAGGCCTACGAGCTGGATCCAGCGTGGGATCTGGATCTTCGCGGCCCCGGCGACAGGCCCGGCCATGCGGAGCATGGTACCTCCCAAGTCGTACCGCTTCGGCTCGACTCCGGGCTGCGGCCGCCGCCTTGGGAGTGGGACTTCGGCGTCGACGGATCCCTCGCGCTCGAGCTGCAGCGGGTCCCTTTGCATGAGGAGGCCCGCTCCGTTACGGTGCCGCGAATGCCACGCGCCTCCGCGCACGCCCATGCCAGGCGGCGGCGACGGGCGGAAACGGCCGCTGCGCGCCGGAAGAGGCGATTGGCGGGTCTGGTCCTGCTCGCGTCAGTCGCGCTTGTCACGCTCCTCCTGACCGCATTCGGGTCGGGCCG
>JBKPHO010000290.1:0-23459 GCA_046729915.1 Actinomycetota bacterium
CGGTCAGAACGGCGGGGTGAATCCCACGTGCGAGCTCGCGCAGCTCCTCGAGCGCAAGGCCGAGCTCCTCCGCGGCGCGGTCGAGCAGCTCGAGCCCCTCGCCGTCCGGCTCCGAGAGCTGCTCGCGCGCGAGCCGCAGCGCCAGCGCCAGCGAGACGAGCCGCTGCTGGGCCCCGTCGTGGAGGTTGCGCTCGAGCCGTCGCCGCTCTGCGTCCTGTGCGCCGACGAGGCGTACGCGAGAGGCGCGGAGCTCCTCCTCGGATCGCTTGCGCTCCGTGATGTCGCGCACGTAGCCGCTGAACACCGGCGGCCCGTCTAGCCGGATCCGCGTGATCGTGAGCTCGACGGGGAATTCGGTGCCGTCGGCACGCGCGCCGGTGATCTCGAGCCGGCGGCCGAGGATGCGCGCCTCGCCGGTCGCGAGGTAGCGCGTGAACCCGGCGCGGTGCTGGTCGCGCAGATGCGGCGGGATGATCAGTTCCGACATCTCGCGGCCGATCACGTCCTCCGCCCGGAAGCCGAACGTCTTCTCGGCGGCCGAGTTGAACTCGAGCACGCGGCCGCGGTCGTCGATCGTGATGATGCAGTCCAGCGACGACTCGAGGATCGCCGCGTGACGGGCCTCGCGCTCGCGCATCGCCTCCTCGGCGCGGCTGCGCTCGACGAACTGGCCGATCTGGCTGCCGAGGCTCTCGGTCGTCGCCAGGAGTTCCTCGTCGGGCTCGTGCGGCTCGCTGTCGAGGAACTCGATCGCCCCGACGACCCCGCGGGCGGTGCGAATCGGGAAGCAGAACCCCGCCCGCAGTCCGACCTCGAGCGCGGCCTGCGCGCGCGGGAAGTTCGAGTCGGCCTGCACCTTTCCGACCCAGGTCGGCTCGCCGCTCGACCAGACGCGACCGGGGTAGCCCGAAACCGGGCGCGAGCGACAAGCCGCGGCTGAAGCGCGCGAATGTGGTCAGGTGCGGATAGGCGCACCAGGTCTCGACACAACGCATGAACGACGCGGGACCGGGCTCCTCCTCCCACACCGCGCCGAACTGCCAGCCGAGCGAGGTGGCGATGGTCTCCAGCAGCTGCGGGTACGCGTCGGCGACGGTGGCGGTCGCGACGAGGATGAGCGCGACTTCGTGCTCGAGCGCGAGGAACCTCGCACCTGCCCGCCCCGCTCCGTCTTCCCCGGCCCGGCTTCGCATGTGACGGCTCCATTGTCGCGCCTTCGAGCTCGCGCGTCACCTCATTGGACAACGGATATCCGCCGCGCGGCGCAAGATCGCCTTCCTTCCGGTCGTCCTTCTGGATGACCCCGTCATCCACAGACCGCAAGGGGGTAATGCGACATGAAGCTCACGGTGCTGGCAGTCACCGGCGTGCTGGCCGGGCTCGTGCTCTTCGTCGCCGGCGCGCCCGGAAAATCGCCGAAGAAGCCCTGCCTCGGCATGACAGCCACGATCGTCGGCACGCAGGGGGCCGACGTCATCAACGGCACGCCCGGGGCCGACGTGATCGCCGCGCGCGGCGGAGCCGACCAGGTCTCGGGCAACGGCGGCGACGACGTCATCTGCGGCGGGCAGGGCAGAGACACGCTGCAGGGCGGCGACGGAACCGACCAGATCGCCGGCCAGCAGGGGCGCGACCTCATGGACGGCGGCGTGCTCGGCTGTTGCGGCCCCGGCAACACCGGTAACGACGTGCTCTGGGGCGGCCAGGGCCGCGACGTCCTCCACGCGAGCGACTTCGGCAACAACACCCTCCACGGCGGACAAGGCGGCGACGAGCTCCACGGCTGGCAGGGCAACGACACGCTAGACGGCGGCCAGGGCCGTGACCTGCTCGAGGCCTTCACCGGCAACGACACGCTGAACGGCGGGAACGGCCGAGACCGGCTCGACGGCGGCCCCGGCACCGACTCGCTCAACGGCGGCCACGGCACGGACACGTGCGTCAACGGCGAGTCGAACGCGAGCTGCGAAGCGTAGGGCCCGGCTCCATCGCTCCGAGACAGAAGAGGCCCGCCGCGTGCGGGCCTCTCGCTTCCGGCGCCGGCGACGCTAGTCCGTCATCCGGGTGACGACGTCGTACTTGGTCACCGACGTGCGCTGGCCCGGAGTGTCCCCGGCCGGCATGGCATTCAGCGTCTCGTCGCCTTGCCGGTAGTCGTCCTCGTTGTCAAAGAGGAGGATCACCATCGACTTCTCGGCGTCGGCGTCGTGAAGCACGATCAGCTCGGTCGCCGGCACGCCCTCCGGCCGCTCGCCTTCGCTCATCTCACGCTTCATCTCCTCCATGCGGTCCTTGCTGACGCCGTCGAAGGTCACCACACGTGCGAGCGCCATCCGAGCCTCCTTTGTCGATTGAGCCAACCTTACGCCTGCTGCCGTCGCGCGCGCCGCGGTCAAGTTCGTCCGCGTCGCGGGAGGCGCACGGCCAGCGCCTCGGCGCTCGACTACAGAGGGTCTTGGGAAGTGGGCCGCGAAGTCGCGGCCTGGGTTCACGCGATGTAACCCATAAGAGGGATTTTTATCGTGCGGGCGGACTCTCTGCCGCCCGGCGTCACTAGACTCAGGTCTCAGCATCACCTTCTCTCTCGGAGCTTGTGGCTGAGCACCGTTGAAAGAGGTCGATGCGAGGCCCCGCCCCGCGCGTGCCGTGGGGCGGGGTCACACTGAGTTCGTTCGGTCCCAGGGCTGAGCCCATCGTGCCCTCCGCAGTCGGGGCCTTCCGAGGGTTGTAACTCCCTTGGAACCCGCTGAAAAGCGTAAGTTCCCAATTCGCGAGCCATAAGCTCGCAAATTGCGCTCGTTTCTGAAGAGCTTGCGGCCGCGCTCGCGACTCGCCTCCACTGCACGAGCGCGGCCACCCCTCTGACGAAGTATCTTCAGCACACCGGCGGGTGCCACGTCGCTAGCCAGATGGCCGCCGCAAAAGCGCCCGCCGGCGTCTACGAGACGGCCCGGCGCGTCTTCTTCTTCCGTGCGAGCTGGGAGGGCAGCACCCGGCAAGTCTTTCCAGCAGACGGAGCGCCGGCTGACAGTTCGCCCAGGGCTTGCCAACGCCCGCGCGATCTTGCATGATGGCCTCGCTCAGCCACGAGCGAAAAGAGGGAGAGGAAGGATGTCTGAGCCGGCGCCACAGCGTTCCGGATTCAGCGCCGTCGTGTTGCGGCGGAAGTGGGTCGTCCTGCCGACGGTGGTCATCGTTCCGGTGGTGGCCGTCGCGCTGAGTTTCCTGCAGCGGCCACGCTATGCCGCAACCGCGCAGGTCCTGGTCAACACCGATAGTCCCGCGGAACGCTACCTCGCTGGGCCGGGATCGCCGGAGGATCCTGCGCGCTTCGCACAGACCCAAGCGCGCCTTGCGCGGGCGCCTGCGGTCGTGCGCGGCGTGCTCGCCCGTTCCGATCTTCGCGACCGCACCGTCGAGGAGTTTCTAAAAGCCAGCGAGGTCACGTCCGACCCGAACGACGACCTGCTCAACTTCCGCGTCTCAGATCGAGACCCCTCGCTCGCGATGCGACTTGCGACGGACTACGCCCGCAGGTTCGCGAGTTACCGCAATCGGCTCGATTCACAGCAGATCGCCCGCGTACGCGACCTGACTGACCGGCGGCTCGCATCACTGAGACGGAGTGGCGGCACATCCTCGTCGCGCTACCGAACGCTCGAAGCGCAGGCCCGCCAGCTCGCCCTTCTTGAGGCCACCCAGAGGAACTACATCGTGACCACCGTTCCCTTCCATGCGTCGCAGATCAGCCCTCGACCGGGCCGTACCGCCCTCCTCGGACTCCTGGTCGGTGGAACGGCCGCCCTCGGGCTCGTCCTCCTCGTCGAGCGCCTCGACCGACGGGTGTACTCAACCGACGAGATCTCAGGCACGCTCGGCCTCCCACTGCTGAGCTCGCTGCGGACCCCGACGAGGGAGGATCGGAGACTGCCGGTCGTCATGCTCGCCCACCCCGACGGGGAAGCGGCTCAGCGGTTTCGCGTCCTTGAGATGAACCTGCGCTTCCTGAACATCGAGGTAGGCGCGAGGAGCATCATGTTCACAAGCGCCCTGAAGGACGAGGGCAAATCGACCACGGTGGCCAATGTCGCCGTCGCTCTCGCGCGCGCCGGCAACCACATCGCGCTCGTCGATCTCGACCTTCGACGGCCGCGGATACACGAGCTCTTCGGGCTCGACAGCGATCGCGGCGTCACCCAGGTCGCGATGTACAAGCTCGAGCTGGAAGACGCGCTGCAGCCAGTGTCGCTGGTGTCACCCAACGCGGCGACGCCGCCGGCGACGGCGGCGAATCCACGGCTTGGCGTGCTCGACGTCCTCGCATGCGGCCCTCGACCCCCGGACGTCGGTGACTTCCTCGCGCAGCCTCGGCTGAACACGCTCCTACGCTCGCTGCCCCGGTTGTACGACCTGACGCTGATCGATGCCCCCCCGATGCTAGGGGTAAGCGACGCCGTCGCTGTCGGCTCAAAGGTCGACGCGATCGTCGTGGTCTCGCGCGTGCGCGAGCTCACGCAGGGCGCACTCCGGGATCTCGCGGCGGCGCTTCGCGCGTCTCCGGCTTCGAAACTGGGCCTCGTGATCACGGCAGCGGAGCTCGACGTCGACCATCGCGAGAACTACTACCGCGGCTACTACGCCTCAACGCGCCACACCAACCACAGGGAAGAGGAGTGGCCGCCGGCATGATGGCCGTCGACGCCCACGCGGAGTCCGAGGCTCATGCCCTCGCTGGCAGGAGCGCCGGCGCCGGACGACCGGGGACGGGCTTCCGGCTGCTCGCCGCCGAGGCGCTCATGCTCGCGGCGGCGGCGATCGTGATTCAGGCAGCGCTTGGCCCTGGCGTCGCCCCCCGGCAGTGGCCGGCGTACCTGGCGATCGTGTTGCCGGTCTGGATTGCCTCTGGTTTGGCCTACGGATTGTACGAGGATGAGCGGAACGCCGTACGCAGGTCGAGCGAGTTCAAGCGGGTGTTCCATGCGGCGACGATCAGCGTCTGGCTCGCTTGCGCTGCTTCATGGTTGCTCCTCGGGCGCGGCGAGGTCAGGCCGTACTTCGTGCTCTGGGCACTCGTCCTCATCGTCATCCCACTCGTGCGCGGCGCCATCCGACGCGCGGGCGAGCAGCGGCAGCCGGAGAGGACGCTAATTGTCGGCGCGGGCGAGGTCGGTCAAATGGTCGCAAGGAAGCTCCTCGGGCGACCTGGTGCGCCCGTGGAGCTCGTCGGGTTCGTCGACGATCACCCGAGACCGCTGGCCGACGACCTGAAGGAGCTACCGGTGTTCGCCGCGGCTGGCGGGTTCGCCGACGTCGTGCGGTCACTCAACGTCGAGCGAGTGCTCCTCGCTTTCTCACGCGAACCGCAACAGGAGGCCGTCGACCTCGTGAGGTCGCTCGATCGCTCGGTGCACGTGGAGATCGTGCCTCGCCTCTTCGAGATCGTCGGCCCCAGCGCGACGGTCGACGACGTCGAAGGCATCCCCTTGATCGCCCTCGCCAATCCGACCTACACGAGGTTCTCCCGGCTTTCGAAACGCGCCCTCGACGTCGTGGGCGCCGCGTCCGCGCTCGTAGTCCTCTCGCCGTTGGTTGCGTTCGTAGCGTGGCGGATCAAGCGCGATTCGCCGGGGCCGGTGTTCTTTCGGCAGACGCGGCTGGGCCAGGACATGAAGCCGTTCACGATGCTGAAGTTCCGCAGCATGCAAGAGGGCACTGCCTCGGGTGCCCACGAGCGGGCCATCGCGGACCTGATGAAGGGCGGCGTCACGCCGGGCGAGAACCACCTCTACAAGGTAGAGCGCACCGACGCGATCACACCGATAGGACGGTGGATTCGCCGGACGAGCATCGACGAGCTGCCGCAGCTGATCAACGTGCTGCGGGGTGAGATGTCGCTCGTCGGGCCGCGACCCTGCATTCCGTACGAGGTCCAGCACTTCCGCCCTCATCACTTCCAACGCTTCGAGATGCCCGCCGGGATCACGGGCCTTTGGCAGGCGACGGTCCGTGCGCGCGCCTCGTTCAACGAGGCGCTTGAGCTGGACGTCATCTACGTGCGGTCCTGGCGCCTGACTCTGGACCTGACGTTGTTGCTGCGCACGGTCGGCGAGCTCCTTCGACGAGAGATCCAGACGACATGATCGACTTCGACCTCGCTTCGGAAACAGCGCCGCCCGTCCGGATCGGCGTCGTCGGCCTCGGGTACTGGGGACCAAATCTCGTCCGAGTGCTGGCCGAACTGCAGGAGGCACAACTCGCAGCCGTTTGCGACAAGAGTCCAACGGCGCTCGCCGCCATGCGCCGACGCTATCCGGGCATCCCGGCGACGGGAGACTACGCCGAGCTACTCCACAACCCGGACGTCGACGCCATTGCGATTGTGACGCCGGTCTCGACGCACCATGACTTGGCGGCCGCGGCGATCTCTGCGGGCAAGCACGTCTTCGTCGAGAAGCCGCTCGCGGCGTCGTCCGAGGAGGCCCTGCACCTGGTGGAGCTGGCCGCCGGCCACGGCCTGACCCTGATGCCGGGACACACGTTCCTCTACAGCCCTGCCGTCAATGCAGTGCGCGACCTGATCAAGTCGGGCGATCTCGGCGGCATCTACTTCATCTCGATGAGTCGTGTCAACCTCGGCTTGCATCAGCCGGATGTGAGTGTGGCGTGGGATCTCGGTCCGCACGATTTCTCCATTCTCCGGTACTGGCTCGGCGAAGTACCGGAAACGGTGTCCGTGCTGACACGCGGCTGTGTCTTTCCACAGATCGCGGACGTCGCCTTCATCAACATCCGCTTCAGGACCGGCACGATTGCCCACGTTGAGCTTTCCTGGCTCGCTCCGAGCAAGCTGCGCCGCACAACCGTCGTTGGCTCGCAGAAGATGGTCGTCTACGACGACACCTCGATAACGGAGCCCGTACGGATCTACGACTCGAGCGTGCTCCTCGCGAGGCCCGAGACCTTTGGTGAGTACCAGCTGAGCTATCGCACGGGCGAGATCGTGTCGCCGCGAATCGACATCGCCGAGCCGCTGGCACTCGAAATGCGTGATTTCTGCAACTCGATCACGAGAGGCGCCGAGCCCCGATCGTCTCTGCAGGTCGGTCTCGACGTCGTCCGGGTCATCGAGGCCACCGAGCGATCACAGCAACGCGGGGGTGCCGAGACATCGATCCCCCAAACCCCCGATCTCGCCGTCGCGCTGTGCCAGCGGATCGCAAACGCGCCAGCAGCCCCCGGATGGAGATCGCCATGAGAGCGATCGCGCCGCCACTGCCCCTGATGCGGAGCGAGGCCGGGCTATCGCATCCGCGGCGCTTGGCGTGGACCGCGGCTGCTCTCGCGACGAGCGGTAGCACAACGCTCGTCTTCAACGTCATCGTCGCGCGGGTCTTGAGCCGGGAGGATTTCGGCCACGTGGCCCGCGTCTTCGCGGGCGCGATGATCGTCGCTCAGGTGACGATGGCAAGTGTTGCCCCAGCGCTGACCCGCGTCATCGCACAGCCCCACGAAGAGCGCGAGCGGCTCCGACTTGCGCCTGCTGGGACGCGCCTGCTCGTCGTCGCCGTCGTGCCGACGTCGCTGCTCTGCGTGGTGCTTGCCGCAGCCGGCCTGACTCCGGATGACCCGCTCTCGATTCTGCTGGGCTGGGCGCTGGCGCTCGTCTATCCGATCTACTTCGGGCTGAAGGGGATCCTCTTCGCCGTCGGGCTCGTCAGGACCTACGGTCTTCTCGAGCTGGCCACGGACATCGTGTTCTTCGCGCTCCTGGCGGTGTTCGCCTGGCTGCTGCCGTCCGCCACCCTTGCCGTCTTCTCGCTCGCCTACGGGCTGTTCGTGATCGTCACGGCTTGGCTGATCCGCCGATCGGCAGATCGCACGGCCGCGATCCACCTCGATCGCTCGTTCGTCCGCTTTGGGGCGCTCGCGCTCGTGGCGACGTATACCAGCGTCACGCAGGCCGCTGCCGTCGTCTTGATCGCAGGCCGTCTGGGCAGCTCGGCCGACGCTGCGGAGATCGCCGCAGTCGTCGCGCTCACGACGCCACTGGGGCTCTTGCCGCAGGCTGCGGGCATCCTGTCGTTCGTCGACGCGGCGCGAAAGGGTGACGACTTCGGCCCGGCGCTCAGGGCCACACTCCGCAGCATCTCGGCTCTCGTCGGCCTCGGCTGCTTCGCGTTCGGCGTACTGGCTGGCCCGATCATTGAGGTCGTCCTCGGGCCGCGCTACGCCGGAATTCTCCCCACGCTGCTCGTCGCTCTCCTGGGCGCGAGCGTTGCACCTGCGATAGGGCCGGTCGCGAGCGCCCTGAGCGGCGAGGGGAGGGTCGGCCTCAACGCATCGATCTCGTTTGCTGCCTTCGTCATCGCGATTGTCGGAGCGGTCGTCACCGTTCCAAAGCTCGGCGCCCTCGGTGCTGCGATTGCGCTCGCCGGCGCCTACACAGCCGCCGCAGGAACCGTGTTTGCGTTTGGCCGACGGCGCTACGGGCTGCGCGTCGCCGACGTCGCAGGTGCGCCGGCTCTCGCCGCGAGCGGGATTTGCCTCGGAAGCGTCGCCCTCTCTCTCCCGTTGCGGGTGGTCGCGGCGGTGGCCTGCGTCGCGGCGATCGCTCTCAGCAGCGCGCGAGCGCGGGCACGCGCCGTGGCCGCTGCGCGCAGGTACGCCGCAGTTACGGTCTCGGTGCTCGCGGCGTTGGGTCTTGCAGTCTCGGTGAGCGCCAAACCGCAGCTTGCGGTCCTCGCCGCAGCGGGTGTGGCTGCAGCCTGCGCCGCGACAATCGAGCTGCGCTACGTCGTCGCAGGACTTCTCGTGTACCTGCCGCTTGAGGGCGTGATTCTGACCCACCTTCCCGGCGGTGCCGTTGCGCCACTTCACTACGGCCCCGAGTTCCTGCTCGACGCCATCGTTCTCTTCCGCCTGGTTCCACGGGTGCGGGAGGTATGGCTTCGCGCGGCGCCGCTGACCGGCGTTCTCCTGCTCACCGTCTGCGTCTGGGTCGCCTCCGCCGCCTGGAACGGGATCGCGGCCACGACCGCGGCGATCGGCTTTCGAAGTGAATTTCGGTTTGCTCTCCTTCTTCTGGTTCCACTGCTTTCACAGAACCCGCGGAGCGATGCGCGGTTCTACGGACGGTTGCTCGCGTCGATCGCCGCGCTAGAGATCGCGGTCTTCGCGACAGAGCTCGTCGGCGGCGACGCCGTGCGATCCTTGCTCGCGACGAATTACGGTGTCTCCCTCGGTGGTGTTGCCGTCACTGGGACCACCGCGGCGGACGCTGTTGGGACGTTCCCGCACTACAATCTCTTCGGCACGTATCTGGCGTTCGTGTTCGCTGTTGTCGCGGCGGCAGGAACCGAAGGGCTGGGCGTCCCGCGACTCCTGTGGCGCTCTCTCCTCGCAGCATCTGCTGTGTCGATCGTCCTTTGCGGTTCCCGCGAAAGCGCGATCGCTCTCGTCGCGTGCGGTGTCGTCTTCGGGTGGCGGCGGTTCGCTCGGCCGCTACCGGCTGCCGCTTTCGTTGCAGGTCTCGCGGCAATTGCCGCCGTGGTGGTGGTCGGCAGCGAGCGGGTGACGCCTGCGAACGCGGCTTCCGCCGGATCTTCACCGTCCGCGGCTGATATTTCGCGGTTCCGGACGCTCCTTTCGCCGACCATCTTCTCCACGAACCCGTACGACCCTCAAGGGAACTTCAGGCTCTACCTGCTGACCTCCAACGCGCGGCTCGTGCACGAGCGGTCCCCCCTCCTCGGCTTCGGGATCGGGAGCGCGACCGACCCGCGAATGCTCCAGGATGGGACAAGCCCGCTGTACCGCTCGAGCGCCGGCCGTCGAGCCGTCGAGTTCGGATTCAACTACGACGGTAACTGGAGCATGCTGCTGCTCGAGACCGGGGCCGCGGGAGTTGTGGCCATTGCGTTTCTTTTCGTTCGTGCAGGGCGGATCGCGCTCAGCACCCGGCATTGGGTCGGAGCCGCCACAACCGCCCTGCTCGTCCAGACGGCCGTCCTCGGCTTCTTTTCGCCCATCTTGCAGCTCCGCGCACCAACCGCGGTGATGTGGCTTGCGCTCGGCCTGACGCTGGCGCTTGCCCACGCGGGACATGCAGAGGTCCGACGATGAGCTCCAGGGCGACGGCCTCCGTGGTTTCTCGCCGCGATTCTCACGAGCGAGTCCCGTTCATCGACTTGAGGCCTACGAACGTTCCCATCAAGCACGAAGTGCTCGCGGAGGTCGCGCAAGTAATCGATGCGTCTGCCTACGTCAACGGACCGCAGATCGTCGAGTTCGAGGAGGCGTTCGCGACGTACTGCAACGTGCGATACGCAGTCGGCGTCGCGAGCGGCCTCGACGCGCTTCGGCTCGCGCTTCTCGCCATCGGGACGCGACCAGGAGACGGAGTCGTCGTTCCGGCGAACACCTTCGTTGCGACGTTCGAAGCGGTCACGCAGGTGGGCGGCGTCCCGATCCCTGTGGATGCCACATACGCCGACTACAACATCGATGTCGCATCGGTCGAGGCGGTGCTTTCGCCGAAGACGCGAATCGTCCTACCGGTGCACCTCTATGGGCAGATGGCCGACATGCGGGCACTCGCCGCCGTTGCTGAGCGCCGCCGCATCGACATCGTCGAAGACGCCTGTCAGGCACATGGTGCACGCCGCGCCGGAATCACGGCCGGCTCGGGTGGTCGCGCAGCGGCCTTCAGCTTCTATCCCGCGAAGAACCTCGGCGCGATGGGCGACGCGGGTGCGACGACGACCAATGACCCAGAGGTCGCCGCAGGTGTCCGCGAGCTTCGTGAACACGGACAGAGCGAGAAGTACAGACACAGGCTGCCCGGATACACGGCGCGGCTCGACTCGATCCAGGCGCTCGTGCTCGTGAAGAAGCTGGCGCGCCTCACCGACTGGAATCGCGATCGACAGCGCCTCGCGGCGATGTACGCCGAGCGGCTCCGCGGGGTCGGCGATCTTCGCCTGCCGCCCGTGGCCGATGGCAGCGAGCCCGTGTGGCACGTCTACGCGGTCTGGACCGACAGCCCGAACAACCTCGGTGAGTTCCTCGCCGCGCGCGGGATAACCACCGCGCGCCACTACCCGGAGCCGGCGCACCTCTCGCCCGCTTACGCCTCGCTCGGCTACCGGCGCGGTGCATTCCCTGTCGCCGAGGATCTCGCACGACATCTCGTGTCGCTGCCGCTGTTTCCGGGTTTGAGCGACGACCAGCTCGACCGCGTGGTCGAGGCGATAACCGACTTCTTCTGCCATGGTTGCTCGTCCGGTTAACGACGCGCCTTACCGATTGATCGACGACGTCGAGTTCGGCAACGGAGTCGTGGTTGGCCCGTTCACGAATGTGTACGGCTGCCGGATCGGCCGAAACACCCGCATCGGGCCGTTCGTCGAAATCCAGCGCGGAGCGGTCATCGGCGAGGACTGCAAGGTCCAGAGCCACACCTTCATCTGCGACGGAGTCGAGATCGGCGACGCCGTCTTCATCGGCCACGGCGTCGTCTTCATCAACGACAGGTTTCCGCGAGCGACAAACCGCAGGGGAGAGCTACAGGGGCCGGACGACTGGGAACTGTTGCGGACGGTGGTCGCCGCAGGCGCAACCATCGGCTCAGGGGCGATCATTCTCGGCGGAATCTCGATCGGGGAGTGCGCTCTCGTCGGCGCGGGCGCGGTCGTGACGAGAGACGTCAGACCGCGGGCGACGGTCGTCGGGAGCCCTGCGCGGGTGCACGCTCACGCTAGGGGGACGGCGCAGTGAATGACGTCGCGTCGACGATCCTGCGGACGGCGCTGCTCTCGAACGCGCTCGCCCCGCCGCCCGACGAGGGCATCAAGAAGTGCGCTCATCACCTAGCTCTGACGGTGCAACGCGAAGGCGCGAGCGTCTACGCCCTCAGCACGCGCGGCTTCTTCTCCCGGAAGTTCTTGCTCGAACCTCGCATCCTGCGCAGCCTGCGCGCCGCACGGACGGACGTCATCATTTACGTGCCGACCCAGTCGGCGACCTTCGGGAGCTTCTTCAGGTCTGCGGTCCTGCGGTGGCTCGTCGGGGCGCCGGTCGTGCTGGTGGCGCTGCAACCGCGGCGGCTTCGCGCGATCCCCAGAATCGTCGGGCGACTCGTGCAACCGAGCCTTCTGCTGACTCCTAGTGACGCAATCGTTCGTGATGCTCGGCGACTCGGAATTCACGCCGCATCTCTTGAGCCTGGCGTCGAGACAGCGAAGTTCCGCCCCGTCACGCAGACGCGCAAGACCGAGCTTCGCCGGAAGTACGGCTTTCCGACTGATCGTCCAGTCCTTCTCCACGTCGGGCACGCACGCTTCAGCCGTGGCTACGACTGGCTTTTGAGGATTGGGGGAGACGTGACGCGTGTCGTCGTGATAGGGACGAGCCTCGGGGGCGACTCGCGGGTCGTCGAATTGCTGCGCCAGTCGGGCGTCCACGTCATCGAGGAATTCGTTCCGGATGTACACGAGGTGTACCAACTCGCGGACGTCTACCTCTTTCCGGTTCGAGATGAGCACGCCGCGATAGCGGCGCCGCTGTCGGTGCTCGAAGCAATGTCGTGCAACCTGCCGGTGGTGACGACGCCCTTCGGTGCGTTACCGCGGATGTTCGCACCAGGCCTCGGCCTCTACTTCGCGGACAGTCATGCCGCGTTCGCACGCTCGGTCGTGGACGCTCTCGCCATGCCTGCGGCTGCAATACGCACACGCGAGCAAGCCCGGCGCTACGACTGGCACGCAACGGCGGACCGAGTACTCGAGGTGGCGCGGGAGACATGCGCGACCGCCTAGTCAGCGACTGGCTTAGCTGGCTCCTCTTCGGCGGCCAGCTGCCCGAGAGACTTCCACACGACAGCGTTGCCTTCATCTCGCTCCTGCGTCGAAACCGCGTGCCAGTCGCCGTACTTCGACGTGCGAGCGAGCTTGCTGCGGACTCGCGGTTCGGCGGCTTCCGCGACTACTGGCGCGGCGATCGATCGCGCTACAGGCGGCATTGCGATGCCTACGGAGAGATTGCGCGCGTGTGGTCGGCGGTCGGGATCGAGGGCGTACTGATCAAGTCACCCGGCTACTTCCCGTACACGAGCTCCAACGTCGACGTTCTCGTCTCGAGGGAGAGCGCCACCGCGGCCTGCAGCCTTCTCAATGAGCTCGGATACCTCGAGCTGACCGCGGCACGCGAGCCGTACAAGCGGCTCTTTCGACGAGCAAGAGAGCCGCACCTGGGATTCCCCGTTCACGTGCACACGGCGGTCGCGTGGATCACCAGGTTCATGACGGATGTCGAAGTGATCGGGGCGCGGCGGCGAAGCGACAGCAAACCCGGAGTCGTGTATCCGTCGGCCGAAGATGTCTTCCTGATCACGACGGCTCACTGGCTCTACGAGGACAAGGAGCTGACGTCTCGTGATCTCTTCCACGCTGCGCTTGCGGTGACGAGCGGAATCGACTGGGAGAAAGTCCGGCGCCGGGCCGCGGAGGCGGGGTGGCGCGACGGCCTCGAGTTCGCGCTGGCGTTGTACGCGGCCGCGGCCAAACAGCATGGGGCGGACGAGCTCGAGGCAGCGCTTCCGCGCCCCCGCGGCGCCAGTGTGGGGCTACGTCACGCAGCACGCCGGGCAGCTCGGACACCGGCACCGCCGATCTCGCTTTCGAAAGTACTGTGCAAGACGCTGCAGGGGGCGAAGACCCTGCGCGATCAGCGTCTGTCGAGGAGCGACAAGGCGCGTGAGCTGTTGGCTGTCGCGAGCGCAACCGTGCTCTGCAAGCTCCCGTCGGGGCGCAACGGCCCGCCGCTCGTCGTCTCGATCAGCGGCTGCGACGGGGCGGGCAAGACAACCCTCTCCCGTGCCCTACAGGAGTTCCTGCAGACGACCATCGGTGTCTCGGCGTCGTATCACTGGTTACGACCCGGTAGCTCGAAGGCCCTCGAGGCGATCAGGCCGGCGCTCGCCTCGCTATTGGGCAGCGCGAGCGAGCAAGGTCGCGCACTGCCTAAGGGGAAACGCAAGGAGCTACTGCGCTCTCGGCACCGGCTGCAACGAGGATGGTCTTACGTCGTCCTCGCAGACTTCCTCGTGCGTCTGAACGCGGAGCGGGCGCGCTGCCGGCTCACGGGCGGCATCCATATCTTCGACCGCGACGCCATTGACGCAGCCGTCGATCTCGAAGAGGAGTACGGGCTCACCCGCGCAGACCTCGCGGTTCGGATGGCCCCGCCCCCTCGAGTTCAGGTCCTGATCGCCAATGCCGAGGGCTCGAACGGGATCGATCCGTCGTCTCGCGACGCGGAGCTCGCACCTACGTACGAGAGGTATCGAGACCTCGCGGACGAGATGATCGTCTCGCGAGAGCCACTCGTGTCGCAGGTCGACGCCGTGGCGCGAGCCGTCGTCCCAGCGTTCATCACATTGGCTGGGGGTCAGAGGTGACGGATCTCCCATCCAGAGCCACCGCCCTCGAGCGCGTGGATGCGCGTGGTCGGCGCGCGAAGCGAGTCTGCATCATCAGGCACAGCTACTACCCAGCCGACGATCGGCCACGGCGCGAGGCCGAAGCGCTGCGGGATGCGGGCTTCTTCGTAGAGGTGATCTGTCTGCGCGGTCCGGGCGAGCGTGCGGAAGAGGAGATCGATGGGGTTCGCGTCGTTCGGGTGCCGCTGGGACGGAAGCGTGGGAGCCAGCTTCGGTATCTCGCTGACTACTCCGCCTTCTTCGCCGCCGCCTCGTTGTTCGTGGCCCGCCGTCACCTACGGTGGCCGTACGGAGTCGTGCAGGTGAACACCCTGCCGGACGCACTCGTGTTCGCGGCAACAGTGCCGAAGCTCATGGGCGCAAAGGTGATCCTGGACATGCACGAGCTGATGCCGGAGCTGTACGCAACGAAGTATGGGCTTAGTGACCGCAATCCTTTGGTGAAGGTCATCGCGACAGCAGAGCGCCTGGCAAGCACCTTTTCCGACGCGATCATCACCGTGAGCGACATGGCTCGCGCACATCTAGTTGCGCGAGGAATTCCGGACGACAAGCTGGTCGTGGTCATGAATTCCCCAGACGAACGATATTTCCGACGGCGTCCTGGGCGACCGGCACTCGATGACGGAAACTTGCGAATCGTCTCGCACGGGACGTTGGTCGAGCGGTACGGCTTCGACACGACAATTGCCGCCGTCAGGATCCTGCGGGAGTACTTTCCGAACATCCGTCTGACGATCTACGGCGAAGGCGAGTTCGAACCCCGGCTGAAGAATCTCACGATGAGTCTTGACCTCGTCGATCACGTGGAGTTCGGCGGGTTCCTTCCGCTCCACGAACTCGGAGCTGCGATCGCCGAGGCCCACGTTGGCGTAGCAGCCAACAAGATCGACGACTTCACGCGATTCATCCTCCCCACGAAGCTGCTGGACTACGTCATGACCGCCGTGCCCGCGGTCGTGACCAAGTCTCCAGCGGTCACGGCGTACTTCGACGACTCGTGCGTCTCTTTTGCGAGGTCCGGCGATCCGGCCGACCTGGCCCGTGCCATTCGAAGGCTGGCTACCGATCTGGAAGCCGCCGAGGCGATGGCGAATCGTGCGGCCGCTCGATACATCGATGTGTACGGATGGGAGCGGATGAAGGCGCGTTACGTGGATTTGGTTGCCAATCTCGCGGCTGCGGCGGATCGGCAGGCTGTGCGTGAGCATTGACGTCGCTTACACGAGCACGGCAGCCTCACGAGGGGAGTGCTGTTCAGCCGCGGCGCGGCGACAGCCTCAGCGTACGGAACGTCAGCGCGAGCGATTCCGCGCCGAGGACTCTCGCAGAACCCTCTTGTAGACGCTATGAACCCGGCGGGCGATCTCGCTCCATGAGTACCCTCTCACGGCCTCACGACCAGCGGTCCGCCCGAAGCCGAGAGCCCGCTCGAGCTTGTCGGCCATGTCGCGAGGATCTCGCTCGCAAATCGCGCACCCCTCGGTTCCTGCGATTACCTCGCGAACGTCCCCGACGTCGACGGAGACGATCGGCAGGTTGCACGCCATCGCCTCCTTGACCACCGTCGGACTTCCCTCTCCGTCGGACGCAAGCACCAGCACGTCGGCCGCGTTGAGATTCGACGCGACCTCTGGTTGTGGCCGACCCGAGACGCTGCGCAGCTCGACGTCGGAGCGCCTGGAACGGACGATCCTGACTGCTTCCTGAATGACGTCAAGCCGCTTCTCCGCTCGAGGCTCCCCGACGAAAAGCACCAATCTCGGGTCGTCGGGCAGACCGAGCGTCTGCCGTGCCTGGTCCCGGGGAACCGGAGAAAAGAGATCGAGATCGACGCCGGACCCGATTACCTCGGCATCAGGTCGGTCAAGACGGAGCCGCATTTCATGCGACTTCACGATGAGCGCGTCCATCCTTCGCGAGGCCTGCTTGCTCAGCGGCGCCTGCCACCCCGAGAGCACCTCGATCCCGTGGTGAGTGAGTACGACCGGCACGTGCCGCTGCGTTCGGGCCACAACCCCCGAAAACACGTAGTGCGCGTTGATCAAGTCGTAGCTCCTCCGTCGAAGTGCGCGCCGAAGGAGGACCGGCCCCTTGGCATAGGCGCTCTTGCTTGCCTGCCCGTCGAGAAACAGCACATCGACATCGACGCCCAATGCCCGCAGCTCGCGCACCTCCCACTCCACGAAGCTGCCGAATTGCGGGCGGCCGACGGCCGGCCACATGTTCGTCAGGATGAGAACTCTCATGGCGCCGCCGCCGCCAAGGGAGTGTCGAGCATCAGGCTGCGAACTTGTAGAAGAGCTCCCCGAGCACCCGCGTCACCCAAAGCGGCGCTCGCTGGATCACAGGTGCCATCGCTCGCGTGGCCGCGTGCGTGATCCCACGGCTCGGTGCGCCGATGTAGGAGTAGGACAGCCGCCGTTCGGTGGTCCCCCAGCCGTCCTTGAACGTCCGGAGACCCCGGTTCTCGAGGTCGGAGCGGCCGAAGTCGAACACTGTGTACCCGCGCTCGCACGCGGAGCGAATCGCGTGCCAGAACAGCACGTAATTCGGGCGCAAGTGCCAGTACTCCGCGAGCGAAGCCCCGAACTTGTAGGTGATCGTTGCCTTGGAGGTGAGGAAGACACCGCCCGCAACGGGAACGTCGCCCGCGTAGACGAGGAGCGCAAACCCGAGGTCGTTCTCAAGCATCTCCTCCCACAGCAATTGGAAGAATCGGCGCGGCTGGACTGGCACGCCCAACCGCCTGTGAGTCGCGAGATGGAGCCGGTAGAAGACGTCGCCGGCCTGCGGCTGCTCGTCATGTGACCTCACACTGAGACCGGACTCCAGTGCTCGACGGATGTTCCGCTGTACCTGGGACCGCTTGAGCAAGCCAAACACCGCGTCGGGGTCGGGCGCGAGCTCGAGCGTGTGCCTGACGGCGTCGGAGCTGGTCGAAACGGCCTCACCGGCAAGCTCGGCTCGCACCTCCAGCGGAGGCAGGAGGCGCCGCTCGACCGCGTCCTCGAGTGCGGCGACAAGCTCGCGTAGGCGCTCCGCCGAGACGGCCAGCGGCTGACAGCAGTCGGTGAACGGAAGCGACACCAGCCGCCGCGTTCCCCACGGACGCGTCACATGCAACGCGGGAAGACCGGCCGCCACAGACCCGTCGCTCTCGCACAAAGCGACCACCGCAGCGTCGTAGCCGTAGCACCGCGCGAGTACCCGAGACCAGGCTGGGGCGTGGAAGGCAAGTGCATCGGGCGACGCAGCAACGAGCTGGGCCCAACGAGCGTCGTCATGCTCGAGGAACACCAACGGCCGCGGGCTGGTGGCTGCACCCTGCCGCGCTGCGTTGTCGCCCTCACGCTTCGTAGCCGCGTGCGTTTGTTGGCCCAAAACTGCCGCAGAGCCTCCCCGCATGGAACGTGCTCACTGGAGCATACGGGTCGATTGATGGAGGCGCCGCGCGACGTCAGCGACATGCGCCGTCAGGCGCAGCCGGCACAGTGAGGCGGTTCATGGAACCCCAATGGGTTCGAGTGCTGCGCCCGGCTACCCTTCTGGCCGCCGGAAGACCTGTGCGATTCGCGTGCTTCGTGACGGTTCTTCTCTGCGCGACGATGGCAGTCGCTGCAGGCGCCGCCGTGCATGCCCACGGGCCGGAGCGTGCACATATCCGAGATGTCGCGCTCGCCCCGACAGCTGGCCTTCGCACAGACCGCGCTCGAGCCGCCGATGCCCTTCGCTTGTCACGGCTGCGTGCGGTGCCGCGGGAGCCGCGAGCCGCGAGGAGATTCACGATCTCGGTTGCCGTGAGCCGACGGGCAACTCACAAGCCAGTTCGATCAGGCACGGTCTCATGCGCAGCGACCGTCACGCCGCAAACGGCTCGTGTCACGCTGCACCGGTTCGTGGACGGTCGAGCCGTTTGTGAGTGGCAGGTGCCGACGGAGAGCGTCGGACGCGCACTCACCGGCTCGATCGCCGTCACCGCCCGACGGCACGCAGCGCGTAAGCAGTTCGCTTACCGCGTTGGTGCACCGCCGCGACTCGCACGCGCGTACGCCGGAATGGACTACGTCGGTGCGGAGCATCAAGGGCGGCGGTCGCCTTGCGACAGGCACTACACCTGGCTCCGGGCGAGATGCTGGTCAAGCGGATCGAGCTCGCGCCTGCGGAAGGACATCCGCTTCATGCGGCGCCAGCACCTGGGGAGGTTTCAGCGTGTATGGGTGTCGCTCGATGAGCTGTTCGCGTGCTTCGACGCCAACAGAGGCTTCTGCGGCTACAGCGGAACGGCGCTCGCCAACGTCGACGCCGCGCTGCATCAGTTCGCCGCGGCAGGCATGCAGGTCGATCTCGTCCTGTTCGCGAATGACAACCTGAACGGGTTCCACTTCGAGGCGCTCGACGGCAACCACCGCCCAATGCGGTCGAACTACCTCAAGGCGCTGCGCCGGTTCCTCGTCTACATCGCCGCCGATCCCATCGCCGCACGGGCGGTCGGAGTGATCGACTTGATGAACGAGGCTTACTACCAGAGCGAGAGCCACCTGGCCGACAAGGTCAGCTCCAACGGCGCCAGGTGCAGCGCCGCGTGCCTCGACGCGAACGTGATCCTGCCCTGGCTGACCGCTCTCTACGACGTTGCCAGGGCGGCCGCGCCCGGCTTCCTCTACACCGTCTCCGACACCGGCCGGCTGCTCAAGGACCCCATCCGCTGGATTAGTAGGTACCCGGTCGACGTCTACGACATCCACGTCTACGACGATGCCCCCTGGAACAACGAAGCTACGTACGCGCGCGGCATCAACTTGCCCAAGCCCTGGTTCGCCGGCGAGGCCGGCTGCGCCAGCGGCAATGTCAGCTGCACCTATGGGGCCGGTGCGCAAACGCAGCAGGTAGACAAGTGGTGGCTCGACAACCTCCGCAGAAATGGGGCCCAAGCAGTGCTGATCGAGGACAAGACCACGCTTTTCGTGCGCGGCAACCGGTATTCCCTGAGGCCGGTGGGCGCGCTAGTCCGGCGGTATAACCCCTAGCCGCTGACGGTTCGCGTCTCCGGCTGCGGGTCGTCGAGCGGCGCTCGCAGTTCCGCCGTTCCCGAGTCCGACAACGCCATCGTCCCGGGCCGGGAGCCGCGGGGGCCGTCCGCGCCGGCGTCGCGCTGTCGCCACCAGGCTGCGACCTCGCGAGGGAGCGCATGCCATATTCGTGGCCGCGCGCGAAGGGCATCCAGGAAGTCGACGTAGAGCCTGCGCTTTCGCACGTCCCCGAGATACCCCGGATCCGGGTGGGTCAGGATCTGCGCGAAGCCGTGCAGACCCTCGATTCGCTCGAGCTGCGCGAGCCAGAGCCCAGCTGTTCGGTGCCGAAGCAGCGTCAGCAGCGTGTGGTCTTGCGGGAATGTATACGGGAGCTCGACGACGTCTCCGATGAAGAATGGCCAAAGGCTGCAACAACCGCCGGGCTGCGGCTCGAAGGGGTCCGAGTGCGGCATCGAGCAGTCGTACGAGACAGGAAGTTCGCCCAGCCACTCGTAGACGCGGTGCGTCGCCGGCGAACGGAAACCCTCTGCCTGGAAGGAAGCCACAGCTGCGCGAAGCGCCGGCTGCTGGGCTTCAAAGGCGGCCCGAGACGAGAACATCGAGCGATCGTGGTAGATGCCGTGGACGCCGATCTCGAAGCCGCGGTCCTGTAAGTCGCGCACGATTCCGCGGTCGATCGGATACCACGAGGCGACGATGTTGAAGGACGAGCGCAGCCCGCGTTCCTGCTCGAGGTCGGCGATGTCGACGGCGAGCCTGAGGCCGGCGGCACTCTCGACATCGTGCGTGAGGACCACTGCGCAGAGGCTCGCTTCAGGCCAGAACCACCGAAACGGCAGCTCCTGCGCTCCCGAGGCAAGCAATAGGCAGCGGCAATAGAGCTCGACGAGACGGGCGACGCTTTGGTCGAGCGGCCATGCGGGGAACTCGGGGAGCCCCTGCCACCGGAGCAATGCCCGCCGAGCGATGAGCTGGAGCCGACGCGGGATGAGCGGTTTGAGGCGGTAGAAGAGCGCGAGCTGATTCCCGGTGAGGGCTCTGTGCCGAAGTGCCCCGCGCCAAGCTTCCGAGACGTAGTTGGCATGGGCTTCGTCGAAGCTGAAGGGGACCCGGACGCCCTCGTCTGGAGTCCAGCTCAGGCTCATCGACCCACCGTCGGGGAGTGAGAACCGCTCGATTTCCTCACCGACGCGGCCGCCACCTCGTGGGCGCGCGAAGAGCTGCCAATCGCGAGCGCGCAGCCACGTTGGAGGCCCCGGTCCCGCGCCGTCGTCCAGCCAAATCCCGTCGACGGGCGAGACGAGGCGCTCCAGCGAGTCTCGACCGACGGGTCGGTTGCTCACCGCGCGGGGCCGCCGCGGGATGATCTCACGGCCTCACCTTCATCCCGCGTGGATGCCGGCGACGATACCGACCCGTAGCCGCCGGCCGCAGGTGCGTGTGGGGTGCGACTCGTCGGTACGGTCACGACGGTCCCGACCCCGTTGGCGAGGCAGCGGCCTCCACCGCCAGAACCAACTAAGGTCCTCGCGTGCTGCGGCTAGAGCTTGACGACCCGAAATGGCGCGAGTTCGTCGAGCAGAACGCCTCGGTCCCATTTCACCACCCGGCCTGGTCGCGGCTGATAAGCGACTGCTACGGGTACCGAACGTTTGCACTGGTGAAATCGGATCAGTCGGGGACGCCAGTCGCCGGCGTACCAATCGTCGAGGCTGGGACACGCTACACCGGACTCAGGTGGATATCGCTTCCCTTTAGCGACTTCTGCCCACCGATTATGACCAGCCACGTACGTCTTGAAGAGCTTGCGGGGGAGCTGGACGCGGAGCGCCGCGAGGCGGGCGTCAAGCGTCTACAGGTGCGGTGGGAGTTGCCCGGCGACGAGGTCACCCGCGTCTCGCCCTTCGTGTTGCACCGGCTCCAGCTTCCGCAGGATCCCGAGATCATCCTCGGAAAGGTGTCGTCTGAACTACGCCGCATGATCCGCATAGCCCGTCGTGAGGGCGTCATTTCGAAAGCGGCACGATCAGAGACGGAATTCGTCGATGCTTTCTATCGCCTGCAGGTTCAGACGCGGCGTCGAATCGGCCTGCCAGTCCAGCCACGGCGGTTCTTCGAACTGCTCTGGAAGCGCATGATCCAACCAGGCCGGGGCGTCTGCCTGCTCGCTCTGGCAGAGGGCTTGCCGATCGCAGGCAACGTCTCTCTTGCATGGAAGGGGAGGATTACCGGCAAGCACGCCGCTTCCGATGCGCGGTTCTGGCGACTTCACCCAAACCACTTGCTTGTCTGGGAGGCGATCGCCTGGGGCTGCGAGAACGGCTTCCGTGAGTTCGATTTCGGACGGTCTGCGCGTGAGCATGGCGGCTTGCGGGAGTTCAAGAGTCAGTGGCGCGCCTGCGAGGAGCCACTCGTGTACTCGACTCTCGGGACCCCCGGGCGCGAAAGATCGACGCGCGCTGCGTCGGCGTTGAGCGCCATCATTCGACACACACCGGCCGCCGTCTGCCGACTTACCGGCAAGGTGCTCTACAAGTCGGCCGCGTAGCTGGGGCGTCCGCGGCGGGCAGTTCGAAGCGTGCCACCGTCTAACAGACGATCGTCATCAGCGAAGGAGGTCAAACATGTCGCAGACCCTCGCCGACCCGCGTCTGCTGCTCGACGGCCTCGCCATCGGCGAATCACCACGATGGCACGACGACCGCCTCTGGCTCTCGAACTGGGGCGCCGCGGAGATCGTCGCCGTCGACCTCGACGGAAACAGCGAGATCATGGGACGCGGGCCGCAAGGGCTCGGCTGGGCAACCGGATGGCTCCCGGACGGACGGATGCTCATCACGGGTGAGGAGCTGATCCGCGTCGAGCACGACGGCTCCCGCGTCCGGCACGCAGATCTGAGCCACATCTCGCCGTACGGCTGGAGCGAGCTGACCATCGACGGACGCGGCAACGCCTACGTCAACAGCATCAACTTCGACTTCGCAGATTTCGACGACGTCCTCGGCTCCGGAAAAGCGCCTGGCAAGATCGCGCTCGTCACGCCGGACGGCCAGGCTCGCGAAGTCGCGGACGAGTTCGCGTTCCCGAACGGGATGGTCGTGACGCCGGACAACCGCACGCTGATCGTCGCAGAGTCATTTGCCATGCGGCTCACCGCGTTCGACATCGCCGAGGACGGCAGCCTCGAGAACCGCCGGAGGTGGGCCGAAGGGATCGCGCCCGACGGCATCACGCTTGACGCCGACGGATGCATCTGGGCGTCCACGGCCCACGACGCGAACGACTGCGCCCGGATCCGTGAAGGCGGCGAGGTCCTGGAGCGCGTCCAGCTCGACCGGCCCTGCTTCGCGGCCATGCTCGGCGGCCCGGACCGGCGAACCCTGTTCCTGCTCGCGGCGGAGTGGCGCGGCCCCGAGAACATCGACGACACGATCAGCGCGCGAACGGGACAGGTGCTCGTCGTCGAAGCCTCAGCCCCCGGCGTCGGCTGGCCGTAGGCCTGTGTTCGAGAGGCTGAGGCGGTTCTTGCCGCAGCGACGCCGAGACTAGCCCTCTCCTCCCACAACCGTCACGTCCATCGGCATCAGCGGCTCGCCGAAGGTAACTACGTCGCGCGGGCTGTCGAAGAAGAAGACGACCCGGGCGAGTCGATCGCCGCTGTTGCGGACGCGGTGCTTGACCTCGGCGGGGACTTGGATCAAGACCCCCCGGACCGACCGATCTCGCCTCAGTACCGACCTCGTACTCGAGCTCGCCCTCGAGGACGACGTCCACTCGGTGGTGGCCAGCGTGGCGGCGGACATGGCTCCTCCTCTCCCCGTGAACGAGGCGAGTATCCGCTTTCTCCTCTCGCACGGCAAACGGCTGTCCCACGCAGCCGCTTCCCGCGCGTCCTCGCTCCGTTCGCCGCCGCGACCGACATGGCG
>JBKPHO010000291.1:0-8801 GCA_046729915.1 Actinomycetota bacterium
CCCATGCCGATGTGCTGGGCCTGCTGGAGCGACTTGCCCTCGGTCTTGATCGCCGGCGCGAGCATCACCTCGGCCTTCTGGAAATCGTGGATCGACTCGTACCCGCAGGTCGCCATCGAAGTCCTCAGCGCGCCCATCAGATTCAGCGTGCCGTCGTTCTCGCGCGCAGGCCCGATCACGATCTCCTCCAGGGTTGCGTTCTGCTCGACCGCGACGCGCGCGCCGCGCGGCAAGGTCGGGTGGAACGTCGCCATCCCCCAGTGGAAGCCGCGTCCGGGCGCCTCCTTCGCCCGCGCAAGCGGCGAGCCGATCATCACCGCGTCCGCGCCGCACGCGACCGCCTTCGAGATATCGCCGCCCGTACGCATGCCGCCGTCCGCGATCACGTTCACGTACTTGCCGGTTTCGAGCAGGTGCTGGACGCGCGCCGCGGTCGCGTCCGCGATCGCCGTGGCCTGCGGAACGCCGACGCCCAGGACGCCCCGCGTCGTGCATGCCTGCCCTGGGCCGACGCCGACCAGCACGCCCTCCGCCCCCGTCCGCATCAGGTGCAGCGCCGTCTGGTACGAGGCGCAGCCGCCGACGATCGTCGGGATCGGCAGCGAGGCGATGAAATTCTTCAGGTTGAGCGCACGCCCGTTCGACGAGACGTGCTCGGCGGAGACGACCGTCCCCTGGATGACGAGCACATCCAGCCCGGCCTCGAGGGCGATCTCGTAGTAGTCGCGCACCTTCTGCGGGGTCAGCGACCCGGCGGCCAGGACCCCTGCGCGCTTGATCTCCTCGATCCGCGCCGCGATCAGCTTCGGCTCCACCGGCCGCGCGTAGATTTCCTGCATCCCCGCCGTCGCCTTCTCCTTCGGCAGCTTCGCGATCTTCTCCAGCTCGCGGTCGGGCTTCTCGTACCGCGTAAAGATCCCCTCCAGGTTCAGCACCCCGAGCCCGCCGAGCTGGCCGAGCTGGATCGCGACCTGCGGCGAGACGACCCCGTCCATGGCGGAGGCGATCAGCGGCAGCTCGAGGAGGTGCGGGCCGAGCTTCCAGCCGATGTCGACGTCCTGCGGGTCGCGCGTCCGCCGCGACGGCACGATGGCGATGTCGTCGAACCCGTAGGCCTGCCGCGCCTTCTTGCCCATGCCGATCTCGATCTCCACGGGCTACCTCCCCTCGATGCACAAAGGCCCAGGCGCCGTTGCGATCGCCTGGGCCGAAGAACCGCTTGCGCCTCTGTCTCTCAAGTGGAGGGCGATGGTACCACCGCCCTCAGACGTCGGTCATTCGCCTTAGAACTCGTCTCGAAATGAAGGCTTGTGCCCCCGAGCAGCGCTGGACACCGCGAGGCCGCGTCCTCGGAAGCGCCCGTAGCCTCCGGCTACGCGCGCTCCGCTGCGTCCTTGCCTCGCACCGCCCAGCGCACCTCGGCGGCGAAGCGTCATTCCGAAACGAGTTCTTAGACGGGCTCCAGCTGCGAGACCTCGACTGACGCGACCAGCCGACCCGCCTCCCGCGGCTCGAACCGGCCGGCGCCGATCTCGAGCGTCGAGGCAGCCCCGGCCGCAACAGCTGCGCGCAGGGCCTCCTCGTCCGAGCGCCCGTCGAGCCGCGCCGCGATGAAGGCCGCGAGCAGGACGTCGCCGGAGCCGACCGCGGAGATCGGATCTATCTCCGGCGCGGCCGCGCGGTAGCGGCTGAGCTGCCGCTCGGCGCGCAGAAGTGCCCAGCACCCCGACTCGCGGGTGATCAGCACATTGCGCGCGCCCATCTCCGCGATCGTCTCCAGGCCCGTGAGGAAGTCGTCGTCGTCGTTGAACTCCTGGCCGACGAGCGCCTCGGCCTCGCGCTCGTTCGGCGAGACCAGCAGCGGCTCGACCTGGACGCCGAGGCGGAGCGGCTCTCCCTCGGAGTCGAGCACCGTCTGCGCGCCGCGGCGGTTCAGCTCCCGCACGGCCTCGGCGTAGAAGTCGTCGTCGATACCGCGCGGCAGCGAGCCCGCGAACACGACGTAATCCGCGCCCTGGGAGAGGTAGACGAGCTTGTCGAGCAGCATCTCGAGCTCCTCCGGCCCGATGTGGGGGCCCCACTCGTTGACCTCGGTGTAGCTCGAGCCCGTGGGGTCGACGATGGCAGTCGACGTGCGCGACTCGCCGTCGATACGCACGAAGTCGTTCAGGATCGCCTCGGCGGTCAGCTCCTCCACGATCCTCGTCCCTGTGCGCCCCCCGGCCAGGCCGGTGGCGACGACGGGCACGCCGAGCCGCTTCAGCGCGCGGGCGATGTTGATCCCCTTGCCGCCGGCGAGCGTCAGCCCGGCGCTCGCGCGGTGCCGCTGGCCGCGCTGGAAGTTCGGCACCGTCAACGTGCGGTCGATCGCCGCGTTCATCGTGACCGTGACGATCACGTGACCCAACCTGCCATGTGGTCCAGGGTACGCCTGGCGTACCACCCCGCGCGGCCCGCGAAGCCCGGACGATTCACCGAGCGGGAGGCGATGAGCGGGACGCGCCCGAGCAGCCGCCCGCCCTGGTAGACGCGGATCTCTCCGAGGGCCTGTCCCCGCCTGACGGGGAGCTCGGCGGCGTCGGCGGCGACGATGCGGCGCACGAGCGGAACTCCGACCCGGACGGACGGCGTCAGTGACCCTGCCGCGACGAGCGCGACCGGCGCATGGCCGTAGCCGAGCTCGGCGCTCCCGTAGGTTCGGCCCCTCACGACGAGCGGCGCCGGGCGGTAACGCGAAAACCCCCAGTCGAGCAGCTCTGTCAGGTCGGCGTTGCGGATCGAGCGATCCGGGCTCCCGAGCAGCGTCGCGTAGACGATCACCCCGTGGCGCCGCGCCGCCGCGACCTCCGACCAGCCGGCGGCCGAGGTGTGGCCCGTTTTCACCCCGAAGATCCCGGGGTAGCTCGAGAGCAGGTCGTTCCAGGTGTGCAGCGTGCGCCCGCCGGAGATCGTCGCCGAGCGGCGGCGCACGATCTGCCGGACGAGCGGCCGGTGCATCACGATCCGGGCCAGCAGCGTCACATCGCGCGCGCTCGAGACGTGCCCGGGCGCGTCGAGCCCGTCTGGGCGGACGAAGTGGGTGTCTCTCAGCCCGAGCCGGCGCGCCTTTGCGTTCATCATGGCGACGAAGCGCTCCTGGCTCCCGTCGCCCACGTAGTAGGCGAGCGCGTCGGCCGCGTCGTTGGCGCTCTGGATCAGCGCGGCCTCGAGCAGCTCGCGTACGGTCAGGCGCTCTCCCGGGCGCAGGTTCGCGCTCGACTCTCCGACTGCCGCGGCCTCGGGATTCACCGTGACGACGTCGTCCGGCCGCGCGTGCTCGAGCGTCAGCAGCACCGTCATCAGCTTGGTGATGCTCGCGACGGGAACGCGTTCGCGGGCGTCGTGCGCCAGGAGGACCTCGCCCGTCGAGCCGTTCTCGACCAGAAAGGAGCGCCCCGTCACCTGCGGCGGGGCGGCCAGCACTGGAGCCGCGAGCGCGAAGGCCGCAGCGGCGACGACCAGGGCGATGCGCCTCAGGTGATTGCTCGACTGGTCTCGATCGGTCATTTCAGACGAACGCACGGGCGAAGACCGCGCGTCCTGATGGCGGCACCGCAACGGCGCCTTGGTCCTCACGGGTGGGCGAGTCTAGTCACTTGACGCGGACGCGCTGGCCGACGGTGAGATTCGTCGGCTGGATGCCGGGATTCAGCGCCAGCAACTGCTCGACGCTGGTGTTGAACTTGATCGCGACATCGCTGAGCGTCTCGCTGGCCCGCAGCCGGTAGAAGCGGCGGCGGTGCGGCGGCACCGGCTTCGCGGTCACGGTCTGCGTAGTGGTCGTGAGGCGGCTCGTCGTCTCCGGCGTCGCGTCGGACCGCAGCCCGGAGCGCACGAGCAGCACCGCGATCGTCACCGCGAGCAGGAACGCCACGGGCGCGGCGTAGCGCTTGACCTCCCGCCGTGCGCGTGCCACTAAGGCGCCGCTTGCGGTGCCGTCATCACCAGCCGGAGACTGCCCAGACCTCGCGCCGCAGGCGCGCCGCCTCGAGCGAAGCGGCCCCTCGCCAGTCTTCCCGGCCGTTCCGGAAGGCGTAGATGACGCTGCGCGAGGCGTTGACGAGCGCGCTGGCCGGGCCGCTCGTGAAGGCGCGGGCGAGGTCGGCCGGCGTGGCGCCCTGGGTGCCGACGCCCGGAAGGAGCAGGATCGCCTGCAGCAGCAGGCGCCGGGCCTCGGCGACCGCACGCGGATGGGTCGCCCCGATGACGGCGCCGACGCTCGAGAGGCCGCGGTCGCCGACGAGGTCCTCCCCGAGCTCGTGCACCAGCCGCGCGACGTGGTGCCAGAGCGGCCGCCCATCCGAGAGAACGAGGTCCTGGACATCCGCGCCGCCCTCGTTCGAGGTCTTGACGACGCAGAAGATGCCTGCACCGTGGCGCCTGCAGGCGCCGAGGAACGGCTCGAGCGAGTCCCGGCCGAGGTAGGGGTTGACGGTCATGGCGTCGGCCAGCGGCGGGCCCTCGCCGCGCGGCTCTAGAAACGCGGCCGCGTAGGCGCGCGAGGTCGAGCCGATGTCTCCACGCTTCGCGTCCGCGAGGACGATCAGTCCCGCGGCGCGGGCATACGCGCAGACGTCCTCCAGCGCGCGCAGGCCGTCCGGCCCGAGCGCCTCGAAGAAAGCGAGCTGCGGCTTCACGCCTACCACGTGCTGGGCGACCGCGTCAACGATCCCGCAGCAGAAGCGGCCGCAGGCGTCGGCGGCACCCTCACGCGAGAGGTGAGCGTTGCCGGCCAGCTCGACCGGCAGCAGATCCGGTCGCGGGTCGAGCCCGACGAGGAGCTGCGAGCGCTTCCGCTCGACCGCCTCCGCCAAGCGGTCGGGAAACAGCGCGGTAGCGAGTGCAGGCTCGGCGCCCACTCGTCCTCAGGCTACCCCGCCCTGCGGCCGGGCAAAGTGAGGGCCGCTCCCGCGGCCCTCACGCAGAGCTTGAAGGAGCTCGCGGCCTAGAACCCGCCGGCCATGCTGCCGCCGCCGCCCTTGACGGCGCCCTTCAACGAGCTGCCTGCGGAGAATTTCGGCACGGTCGCCGCCGGGATCGTCACCTTCTGGCTCGGGTTCCGCGGGTTGACGCCCTGCCGCTCCTTCCGGTGCTGGGTCGAGAACTTCCCGAAACCCGTGAAGTTGACCTCGCCGCCCTGCCGCAGGACGTCGGTGATCGAGTCGAGCACGGCGTCGACCGCCTCGCCGGCCTCACGCCTCGACAGGCTCGCTCGCTGGGCCACTCGGTCGACGAACTCTTGCTTGGTCACAGTCGCTCCTCTCCTCCGATTTCTGGAAATCTCGGCGCCAGACCCTAGCAGGGTTCGGCTTTCGGCTCAACCATGCGGTTTTGCGGCGCTTTTGGAGGCGTTCTGGAGCTCGGATGCCCGGAAAAGCGCCTGCAAACGGACGTCTGCGCCGGCGAGGGCCTCCGCTCCGCCCTCCTCCCGATCGACCACGCAGACCGCCGTCCCGACCTCGAGCCCTGCCTCGCGCAGGGCCTCGACGGCCTCGAGCGCGGCGCCTGCGGAGGTGACCACGTCCTCGACGAGGCAGACGCGCTCGCCCTCCTCGAAGACGCCCTCGAGGCGATTGGAGGTGCCGTAGGCCTTCGCTTCCTTGCGCACGATCAGGAACGGCAGGCCCGAGGCGAGCGAGGCGGCGGCCGCGAGCGCGACCGCGCCCAGCTCCGGCCCGGCGAGGCGGGTGGCCTCGGGCTCGTACTCCCGAACGACGTCCGCGATCAGGCCGCCGAGCGGGCCGAGCAGGTCGGGCCGGGTCTCGAAGCGGTACTTGTCGAGGTAGTAGCGCGAGCGCCGGCCCGAGCGGAGCACGAAGTCGCCCTCGAGGTACGCGTGTTCCCGGAGGGCGGTGCCGAGCTCCGCGCGGTTCACTCGGGGCGGGAGGCGGCGAGGAGCCGGCGTGCGTAGGCCAGAAGGCGTTCCGCTTCCGGCGTGCCCTGCGTGAGGGTGACGGGCGTGCCGTCCTCGAAGAAGAGCTCGAGTCGCTCCCGCCGGCTCGAGGCGCGGCGGCGGAGCAGGATCGCGCCGGTGGCCGAGGCCGCGGCTCCGGCGAGCACCGTCAGGGCACTACGCGCTCTCATCCTTCTTCTTCCGCGTCGTCGTGCGCGTGGTCGTGGGCTTCGTGGCCGCGCGCTTCGGTTTCGGCTTCTCCTCGGCGGGCGTCTCGCCCAGCGCGCGCAGGCAGCTCTTGAGGTCGTAGAAGACGAGGCCGACGGTCGGCTCCTCCGTCGTCGTGGCTGCGATCAGCCGGTCTGCGTCGCGCACGACGAAGACGCTTCCGCCTTGGAGCGACGCGTCGAGCTGCACGAGCTCCTGCTCGCGCTGCTCGTCGGCCGCGCGGAACAGCTCGAGCGCGGTGCCGGCCAGCCTTCCGGCGCGCTCGTCGTCGACCGTCGCGCCGAGGACCGTGCCCTCGCGGTCGAACACGACCGCGGTCTCGATCTGCGTCGAGATCTCGGTCAGGTCGGCGAGTGCCTGGGCGGTGTCGGCCACGGGCGTGACGCTAACACCTGGCGTCCCTGGCCGCCGAGCCGCCCATACTCCGGCCTGATGCCTGCCCTGCCCCAGCCGCTGGGCAAGTTCTTCGCCGACCGCGGGCCGCACCTCGCCGCAATGATCGCGTACTTCGCGCTGCTGTCGTTCGTGCCACTGCTCTTCCTGACGGTCTCGCTGCTGGGGTTGGCCGGGCGGCCCGACGAGTCAAGCTACCTCGTCACCGAGCTGAAGCGCGCCTTCCCGGGGAGCTCGATCGCGAGCATCGTCCACACGGTGCGCGAGATCCAGAAGCACGCGACCGCGCTCGGGATCGTCGGCGGCGCGGCGCTGCTGTGGACGTCGCTCTCGCTCTTCAGCGTGCTCGAGTCGGCGTTCAACATCGTCTACGGGCAGCCGAACCGCTCGTTCCTGCGCGGGAAGCTACTTGCAGTGGCGCTGATGCTGCTCTCGCTCGTGACGCTCTTTGTCGGCCTGCTGATCGGCTCGTTCGGGTTCGACCTGCTACAGCGGTATGCGGGCGGGGTGGTCGGGAACTCCTACGTCGCCTACGGGCTGTCGGTGACGGCGTCGCTGGCCGCGGTGTTCGTCTTCCTCGTGTCCGTCTACTACCTGCTCACGAACGTCGAGCACTCGTTCGTGGACGTGTTGCCCGGGGCGGTTGTCGCGGCGGTCGTGCTCGAGGCGAGCTTTCAGGCGCTGCCCGTCTACGTGCGCTTCTCGAACAACGTGGTCGCGCTGAAGGCGTTCGGCGGGCCGGCGCTGCTGCTCGTCTGGCTCTACGTGATGGCGAACGTGATCGTCTTCGGGGCGGAGGTCAACTGGCGCTTTGCGCAGCGTCGCGGCACCGTCACTGGGGTCGAGGAAGGCGCCGGTCTGGCCTAAACCTAGGGACTGTCCCTAGGACGTGGCCGAAACGGTCATGTCCGCACCGCCGCGCGGAGGCTTGCCGCGGCGCGCGCCCGGTGCGAGTTCCGCGACTTCCATTCGTTGCCGAGCTCGGCCACCGTCCGCTCCTCTCCCTCCGGTATGAACACCGGGTCGTAGCCGAACCCTTCCGTCCCGCGCGGCTCTTCGGCGATGCGGCCCTCGAGCACGCCAGTCCCGCGCAGCTCCTCCCCCTCCGGCCCGAGCAGCACGAGCTCGCAGACGTACCTCGCCTGGCGCCGCTCGATCCCGCGCAGCTCGCCGAGCAGCCGCTCGATCGCCTCGCCGCCCTCCGCCCCGTACCGCGCGGAGCGGATCCCCGGCGCGCCGCCGAGCGCCTCGACCTCGAGCCCCGAGTCTTCGCCGAGCATCCAGGCGTCCGCGGGCCCGACCGCCCGGCCATACGCCGCCTTCGCGCGCGCGTTCTCGTAGTAGCTGTCGCTGCCCTCCTCCGGGTACCCGGTCGCATCGAGCAGCTCCACCTCCCAGTCCGGAAGCAGCGCCGAGAGCTCGCGCAGCTTGTTCCTGTTCTGCGAGCAGAGGCGGACGGTCAGAGCCCCTCCCGGGCTGATGCTTCGCAGCCGCGGTGCGATGGGCGGTGAGTGGCAAAGACGCAGGGAGCCCGCCTATCCGGAGGATACGGGGGCGACTGAGGACGCATTCCACGTGCCGCACAGCGCGGCGGGGCAGCACAGGGCTTCGTTTCGGGAGGGGCTCCTAATCGCTCCAGCGGATCTCCAGCACGTCCTCGAGCTCGGCGAGGCGGGCGATGATGCCCGGCGCGTCCGCCCGCGGCGGAAGCGTCACGTCCAGCAGCACCGTCCGCCGGTCGGCCTCGTGGCTGATCTCGAGCCCCTGCAGCCGCCCGCCGAGCCGCTCGACCTCCGTCACCAGCTCTCCAGGGCTGACCCCGGCCGGGAGCTGCGCGATCAGACGGTTCGTCTCGGGGCGGAAGCGTGACGTGACCGTGTGCGCGACGATGCGCAGGGGCCAGAGCGAGAACAGCGCGATCACGGTCGTGAGTACCGCCGCCCAGTAGTACCCGGCGCCCGAGGCGAGCCCGATCGCAGCCACAACCCAGAGCGTCGCGGCCGTCGTCAGCCCACGCACGGACAACCCCTGCCGGATGATCGCACCCGCGCCGAGAAACCCGATGCCGGTCACGATCTGCGCCGCGATCCGCGTCGGGTCGGCGCGAACGACCGAGCCGCCGTTGACGAGGAACTCGCGGAAGCCGTAGGCCGAGACGAGCGTGAAGAGCGCCGAGCCGACCGCGACGAGCATGTGCGTCCGGAAGCCCGCCTCCCGCTCCCGCAGCTCCCGCTCGAGGCCGACCGCG
>JBKPHO010000292.1:0-2238 GCA_046729915.1 Actinomycetota bacterium
CTCGGCAAGCGCGTCGTCGAGCAGGCCGAGCTGCAGGAGCGCCGCGTCGCGGAGCATCTCGAAGGGCCATTCGTACGGGTACGAGACGAAGGGCAGGCGCTCGTGGCGGAGCACGCCCGGCTCGATCTCCTCTGTCGCGACGACCCGGCCGTCCTCGAGCGCCCGGCGGAAGAAGCGCGCCCGCTCGAGCGCCTCCCAGTCGTCGCGCGCCCGCGGCGACAGCTCGCGGAGGACCTCGCCGTCGGACGAGTACACGACCCGGGCCTCCGGGTCGCGGAAGGAGGCGGGCTCCGGAGTCCTAGCTGTCGTCGTCATCCCTGCGGATGCGCAGGGTTCGCAGCAGGCGCCGCCACGTCAGCTTCGCGGTAACCCCGACGGCCGCCGCGCCGCCGAGGATGATCTGGAGCAGCATGCTCCCGGAGCCGGCGTCGAGGTAGTTGAGCGGTGCCATGAGGGGGATTGTGACAGGACGGTTGCAGCTGTGTGAGAAAGAGGTGTCGTCGAGCTTCTACGCGTCCCAGGGCACTCCTCCGGTGTCCCAGGCCACGAGGCACTGAGGAGCGATCAGCTGCGCCACCCGCTCGAGAAAGGCGCGATCGTCCTCACCGAAGGCCGCCGGCTGGTCGGAGTCGATGTCGATCTCGCCCACGACCTGGCCCTCGTACGCGATCGGGACGACGATCTCGGAGCGCGTCGACGGAAAGCAGGCGAGGTAGCGCGGGTCGGCGTTGACATCGTCCACGACCTCGGTTTGCCCGCTCGCGGCCGCTGCGCCGCAGATGCCCTCGCCGACCGGGATCCGCACGTGCTCTGTCGCCTCGGGCCCCTTCCACGGGCCGAGCACGAGGTCGTCGCCCTCGACGAGGTAGATGCCGACCCAGGAGTAGTGCTCCACGCGGTCGTGCAGGACCTCGACGACCGCCCGCAGCAGTTCGTCGGCGTCGCCGCCGCGTTCCAGGATCTCGTCGATCGCCTCGAGCGCGGCGCGGTGTCTCATCGCTCGAGATCCTCGCCCTCGAACGCCGCGACCTGGTCGCGGTACCAGTCCGGGATGGCGCGGGCGCGGCGCTCCTCGAGGTCGACGAGCACGAGCGTCTGCTCGGCGGTCACCATCAGCACGTCGTCTTCGCGGTAGGCAGCGCACTCGTACGTCACGCTGGTGCGGCCGATCCGCGAGACGCGGATGAAGACCTCGATCAGGTCGTCGAACCGGGCCGGCGCGTGGTACTCGATCGTGTTGGCGCGCATGACGAACTCGTGCTCGCGCGGTCGCGTCTCGAGCATGTCGAGGTGCCGGTGGTACTCGACACGGGCGCTGTCGAAGTAGGGCAGGTAGCGGCCGTAGTAGACGATCCCCTGTGCGTCGGTGTCCGAGAAGCCGACCCGCGTCAGGGACGAGTACTTGAACGGCGGTTTGCGGTCAGTGACCCGGCCGAGCTCGAGCGCCATCGCAGCGCATGCTAAGCCTCGTGGCTAGCCGGAGATGCGGTTTGGCGGGAGCGGCGGCATCGCCCCGCGGCGGGGGCCCCGCAGCCGCCGGTTGCGTACGACACGCCCGGTTCCCCAGGCGGCGAGGCCGAGCAGGACGAGCCCGATCCCCGCGAACGGCGCGAGGATGTAGAGGCGGTTGATCTGCCCGGGCGTCGCGGCGCGGCCGTCTCCCTGGGCACCCGGCGAGAAGTCCCTCACCGAGAGCACCTTCGACTTCTTTGCGTTGAGCGGGGCAAGCGTGGCGACCGGCATGAACGAGTCCACGAGCCAGCGTCCACCGCGAGCGGGCCGCAGGTAGATGTGGAAGATGATCGGTCCGACCTTGCTGTGGGCTCGCGGGATCAGCTCGAGCTCCAGCCCGACCTCCTCGCGGGTGACGTAGAGCACGTTCCACGGGTGGTGCTGCCCGCGGGCCGCGAAGGGGTAGACCGGGATGTCGCCGCGTGCCCACTGCTTGCGGCTGATGCCCGGCCGCAGCTCGGGCGCTACCGAGTCGTACGCGGCCGCGGTATCCACGCGCTTTACGGCGTGGTTGACGAAGGTGTCGATCGTGCGGCTGATTTCCGCGCGGTCGGCTGGGCTCAGACGCGGCGCAGCCGCGGTTGCCGAAGCCGCGAAGGCAAGAGCCAGAGCCGCCGCCGCGAGAACCTTCATGGGCAGAAGGTAGCCCTTCATCTCAGCGGGAGTTACGCAGGTTGCCGATCACGCTGATCGGGAGGGGCGAACGAGCGGCTGAACGGTGCCGTC
>JBKPHO010000293.1:0-4245 GCA_046729915.1 Actinomycetota bacterium
ACTGCTTCGGTCGCCGCATGGCTCCAGGCCGACCACGAGGGCCTCACCGGCAAGGTGCTCAAGTGGCCGGAGCGCGAAGAGATCGACACGCCGGTCCAGGAATCGCTCATCGTCGAGCTCTACTCGAAGTAACCGCGTCGAAGGAAAGGAAGGAATGGCAGTTCGCACCTCTCTGATGGAGTTCCAGATCCCGCGGATCGTCCACGAGGAAGTCGACGACAACCGCGGTGTCTTCGTGATCGAGCCGCTCGACCGCGGTTTCGGTTACACGTTCGGGAATTCGCTGCGCCGCGTGCTGCTCTCGTCGCTCGAGGGCGCCGCCGTCACCTCGGTGAAGATCGAGGGCGTCGCGCACGAGTTCACGACGCTGCCGGGCGTCCGCGAGGACGTGACCGACATCCTGCTCAACTTCAAGAACCTGATCTGCCGGCTGCACGGCGAGTCGCCGGAGATCGAGGTGCGCCTCTCGAAGAAGGGCCCCGGCCCGGTGAAGGCCTCGGACATCGAGGCGCCGGCCGAGCTGGAGATTCTCAACCCTGACCTCGAGATCGCGAACCTATCGGACAAGGGCAAGCTCGAGGTCACGCTGACGATCGGCCGCGGCCGCGGCTACGTGCCTGCGGAGCTGAACCGCGGTCCCGAGCACACCATTGGCGTGATCCCGATCGACTCGATCTTCTCCCCGGTGCGTCGCGTCTCGTACGACGTCGAGGCCGCCCGCGTCGGGCAGCGCACCGACTACGACAAGCTGCGGATCGACGTCACGACCGACGGCTCCATCGACCCGCGCGAATCAATCGGCCAGGCGGCCGAGATCCTGATCCGCCAGCTCGCGATCTTCACCGACCTGGACCGGATCGAGGGCTTCGGCGAGCAGGCCGCGGCCGAGGCGCAGGCCGAGCCGGCGCTCGCGCACGGGATGGAGAACTTCCCGATCGAGGAGCTCGAGCTGGGCGTTCGCTCGTACAACTGCCTGAAGCGCGTCGGCATCGAGACCATCGGCGACCTCGTCACGAAGACCGAGAACGAGCTCGCGGCGATCCCGAACTTCGGCAAGAAGTCGATCGAGGAGGTCAAGGAGACGCTCGCGACGCACGGCCTCAACCTCCGCGGCGAGGAGGGCCCCTCCGCGTGAGACACCGGCGGTCGGGCAGGAAGCTGGGCCGCGACGCCTCGCACCGCAAGGCGCTCTACGCGAACTTGACGAGCGCGCTGATCGAGCACGGCCGGATCAAGACCACCGCTGCGAAGGCGAAGGAGGTCCGGCCGATTGCCGAGCAGATGATCACGCTTGGCCGCCGCGGCGGGGTGCACGCCCGCCGGCAGGCGCTCGCCTACCTGCGCTCACAGGACGTCGTGCATAAGCTCTTCAGCGACGTCGGACCGCGCTTCGCGGAGCGGCAGGGCGGCTACTCGCGCATCGTGCGCATCGGTCCTCGTCCGGGCGATTCCGCCGAGATGGTATATCTCGAGCTCGTCGACTTCTTGCCGGAGGCACCTGCGCCGCGCCGCGCGCGAGCCGAGCGCCAGGAAGAGCCGGTCGAAGCTAGCCAGTAGCGCCGAGGGTGGCGCTCACGCCGGCGATCACGGTCCCCGCGAGCGTGACGTAGGCGAGCGAGCTGACAAAGCTCGTCTTGAAGAACCTCCAGCGCAGCCAGGCGAGCGCGACGAGCTCGAAGCCGACCACGATGGCGGCGAAAAGCAGCGCGACGCGGTAGTGCGGGATCAGGAACGGGAGCGTGTGCAGGATCCCGCCGATGAACGTGCCGGCTCCCGTGATCGCCCCGCGGGCAATCGGGTTGCCGCGACCCGTGAGCTCCCCCGTGTCCGAGAGGCCCTCGGAGTACGCCATGCTGATCCCGGCCGCGATCGCCGTCGCGGTGCCGGCGATGAAGGCGGCATGCGGGTTGTGTGTGTAGAGCGCCACGGCGAAGATCGGCGCGATCGTCGAGAGCGAGCCGTCGATCAGGCCTGTAAGAGCCGGTTGCACCCGCTGTAGAAGGAATGCTTGTCTTTCGGTCACTCGTATAGTGTATCAGGCAATTCGCAAAGACCTAGAGCATCAGGAACGCCTTACAAGTGCCGTCAGGGGCTCCTGACGTGCGCCTGAGGATGACACTCGAGTACGACGGCACCGGCTTCCGTGGCTGGGCGGCGCAGCCCGGCCTGAGGACCGTCGAGGGCACCGTGCGGGAGGCGCTCTCGCGCGTCTACCCGACCTGGTCGGAGCTGGCGGTCGCCGGACGGACCGACACCGGCGTCCACGCCCTTGGACAGGTCGCCTCGGTCGAGGTCGACGGCGGAGCGCCGCTCGAGCGCGCTGCGGCCGCGCTGAACGCCGAGCTGCCCGACGACGTTGCCGTCGCCGACGCCGAGGAGGCGCCGCCCGACTTCCATGCCCGGCATTCGGCCCGTGCCCGCAGCTACCGCTACCGCGTCCACCGTCGCCGCGAGCGCTCGCCCTTCGAGAGGCGCCGCGCCTGGTGGTATCCGCACGCGCTCGACGAGGAACGGCTGGCCGTGTCCGCGGAGCTCATCCTGGGCGAGCACGACTTCCGTGCGTTTACGCCTACCGAGACGCACCACCGGGTGTTCACGCGGGTGGTCGAGTCGGCGATCTGGCATCGTCGCGGCGATGCGCTGGAATTCGAGATCACGGCCGATTCGTTTCTGCGCCACATGGTCCGGACGCTCGTCGGCACGATGCTCGAGCGCCCGCCCGGAGAGCTGGAGCGCCTACTGGAGGGCCTCGACCGAAGCGAAGCGGGAACGACAGCGCCGCCGCGGGGCCTATACCTCGTCGCGGTCCGGTACTAGAACAGCCGGGGTCAGGTCTTGCACTGCAACATCGAGGTGACGATTTCGTGCCAACTTCGTGGCGAATGCGAAACATTGCCAGGAATGTGTCATTGCAAGATCTGACCCCAGGTTGGGCGGGCAGATGGCCTAGAACCGGTAGGAGTGCTGCTTGCTCAGGAAGAAGCCGTGGCCGCTGCGGTTCCGGCAGCGCAGGCCGGTGCGGCGCGAGGCGCAGCTGAAGCCGCCGCGTGACCACTTCGAGCCGTAGCGGAGCGCCTTCGCCCGCCTGTTGACCGCCGTGTCGCCGGCGCAGACGATGCGGGCGCGTCCCCTCGCGTTCAGCTCGTAACCGAACGTCCAGTCGAGCGTGCAGCCCTTGGGCCGGGCCGGCTTCGGCTTCAGGCCGCTGAGGATGTCGCAGCGCAGATACGGGCCGCCGTCCCCCGGCTCGGAGCTGAAGATGCACCCGATATTCGAGCTCGGAGTCCGGAACTGCAGGACGAGCGCCTGGGCCGGAGCGGCGAGCCCCAGCGCGAGAGCGACGACGACCGCGACGCGCACGGCGGCATGCTAGGCCCTGGGTAGGATCGGCGCGATGGCAACGCGCACGCAGAAAGACGCGCAGCAACGGCTCGACGAGCTCCGCGAGCAGGTCGACCACCACCTCTACCGTTACCACGTCCTCGACGACCCGGAGATCTCCGACGCCGAGTACGACCGCCTCTTCGACGAGCTGAAGGCCCTCGAGGAGGAGCACCCCGACCTGATCACCCCGGATTCGCCGACGCAGCGCGTCGGGGCGCCGCCGAGCGACCGCTTCCGGAAGGTGCAGCACCTGACCCCGATGGGCTCGCTCGAGAAGGTGGCCGACGACGAGAGCCTCCTCAAGTGGGCCGAGGACGTGCGCAAGCGGCTCGACTCGGACGAGTCGGTTGCCTATGTGATCGAGCCGAAGATCGACGGGCTCGCGATCAACCTCACCTACGAGGACGGCGTGCTTACGCGCGGCGCGACGCGCGGCGACGGCGTGCAGGGCGAGGACGTGACCGTCAACCTGCGCACGATCCCGTCAATCCCGTTGAAGATGCGCGGTAGCGGCGCGCCGGCGGTCGCGGAGGTCCGCGGCGAGGTCTACATGCCTCTGGCCGGCTTCCGCGAGCTGAACGCCCGCATCGCCGAGCTCGGGCAGAAGCTCGCGCCGAACCCGCGCAACGCCGCGGCCGGCTCGCTCCGGCAGAAGGACTCGTCGATCACGGCGTCGCGGCCTCTGGCCGTGTGGGTCTACGGCCTCGGCGCCGCGGAGGCCCTGCGCCTCGCGTCGCACTGGGAGGAGCTCGAGTGGCTGCGCGAGCACGGCTTCCGCACGAACCCGTTCGCCGAGCGGCTCGAGTCGATCGAGGAGGTCGCGAAGCGCTGTACCGAGTGGGAGCGTCGCCGTACCGAGCT
>JBKPHO010000294.1:0-3619 GCA_046729915.1 Actinomycetota bacterium
ACGTCCTCCTGCCGGTAGCGCCTGAGATCCTCGCCCGCCAGGGTCACCCGCCCGTGTTCCGGATCGACGAACCGAAGCAGCAGCCTCACGACCGTCGTCTTGCCGGCCCCGCTCCGTCCCAGCAGGGCGACTCGCCGCCCCTGCTCGAGCCGAAGGGTGAAGCCGTCGAGCGCAGGGTGCTCGTCGCGGCCGTAGCGGACTCGGACGTTCTCGAGCTCGATCACGAACGGCGTAACCGGAGCGGGAAGCGGGCCGGCGGGATCGACGACGCTCGCCTGTCGATCGGTCAGCTCGAGGACACGCCGGCCCGCGGCAACCGTCGCCCTCAGCTCCCGAAGGGCCTCCGTCAGGGGCTGGACCGCCTCGAAGGCCGCGAGCGAGAGCAGCGCAAGCAGCGCGACCACGACCCGGTCGAGCCGCCCGTCGGCGTGGGCGGACACCGAGACCGCGAGCACTCCCACAACGGTGGCTCCGGTGACGAGGACGCGCAGACCGTCGCCGGTGCCGTCGGCAAGAGCGGCCCGGCGCGCGATGCGGACGAGCCGCCGGTCGGCGGCCCGGAAGCTGCGCACACGGTCGTACTCGCGGCCGAAGGCGACGAGCTCCGCGCTGCCTGCGAGCGTCTCGACCAGCTCGGCCGACAGTGCTCCGCGGGCGTCCGCCTGCCTTGTAGCCGACCGCGACGCGAGTGCCTCGGCCGCCGTCGGCACGACGATCGCGCCGAGGAGAAGGCCCGCTGCAAGGACGGCCGCGGCTTCCGGGAGGAAGACGGCAGCGAGCCCGACCGACGCCCCACCGGTGATCAGTGCGACCAGCGGCGGCTCGAGCCCTCGGAGGTAGAGGTTCTGGAGCGAGTCGACGTCGGCCACGAAGCGAGAAAGCAGATCGCCCCGCCGCAGGTCCTCGAGCTGGGCCGGCGCCAGCGGCTCGACCGCCTCGTAGACCCGGGCTCGCGCCCGTCCGAGCGAGCGCAGGGCGACGTCGTGTGAGGCCAGGCGTTCCAGGTAGCGCGCAAGCGGGCGGGCGAGCCCGAAGAAGCGCACCCCCACGATGGCCGCCGTCAGCGAGAGAACGGCCGGCTGCTCGGCGGCTCTCGAGATCAGGTAGCCCGCCGTACCCATCAGGCCCACGCCGAAGAGGATGGTCAACGAGCCGAGGAGCGCCGCGAGCGCGAGCCGCGAGCGCCGAACGTCGGCGATCAGCATCAGCCTCCGGATCGTCGCGGTCACGCGGCCTCGTTTCGGAGGGCGGCACTGCCGCCGCCGAGCATGACCACGCGGTCGGCGCGCTCCACCAGCTCAGGCCGGTGGGCGATCAGCAGGACGGTGCGCCCGAGGCGGAGCCGCTCGACCGCCTCCGCCACGACCTCGGCGCTCGTTCGGTCGAGGTCGGCGGTCGGCTCGTCGAGGATGACGAACGGCGCGTCCCGCACGAACGCGCGCGCAAGAGCGAGGCGCCGGCACTCGCCCGCCGAGAGCGGGCGGCCGCCGTCCCCGACCGGTGTCTCGTACCCGGACGGAAGCGCGCGGACAAACCGGTCGGCCCCGGCGAGCACTGCCGCGTCCCGGATCGCACGCTCCGTCGCGTCCGCATCGCCGAGCCGGATGTTGTCGGTGACCGTGCCCCGGAAGAGGGTCGGCCGCTGGGGCACCCAGGCGAGCTGACGTCTCCAGAGGTCGGTCCGGCAATCGGCGAGGTCGATCCCACCGACCGTCAGGCGGCCCGAGCTCGGCTCGGCGAAGCGCAGCAGCAGGTTCGCGACCGTCGTCTTCCCCGCGCCGCTGAGGCCGACGAGCGCGACCGTCTCGCCGGGTAGGAGCTCGAGGTCGAGGTCTTCGAGGACGAGCTCCGGCCGGGACGGATACGCGAACGAGACCGACTCCAGTCGCACCGGCGCCTCCAGCGGGCTGTACGGAACCAGGCGACCGCTGCGCACCGCCTCGGGCCGGGCCTCCAGGAGCTCGAGCATCCGGTCCGCGACCGCCAGGCCGTCGGCGCTCGCGTGGAACTGCGCCGCGAGCTGCCGCACCGGAAGGTAGAGCTCCGGTGCGAGCACGAGCACCGTGAGGCCGGTCTGCAGGCCCAGGCCGCCGTCGACGAGCCGCACGCCGACCGTGACCGCGACGAGCGCGACGCCCAGCGTTGCCGCCAGCTCGAGCACGGTGCCCGAGAGGAAGCCGATCCGCAGCGTCGCCATCGTCGTCCGGCGGTAGTGCGCGCCGATCTCCCCGAGAACGGACGCCTGAGCCCGCGCGCGGTTGAACGCCCGAAGCGTCGGCAGGCCTCGGACCACGTCCAGGAAATGCGCCGACAGGAGCCGGAGCGCGAGCCAGCGCTCGCGCGTCCGCTCCTCCGTGTACCGCCCGATCAGCCACATGAAGAGCGGCACGAGCGGCAGCGTCAGTAGCAGCAGGCCTGCGGAAACCGGATCCAGCACGGCCACCCAGCCGAGCACGGCGAGCGGCACCAGAACGGCGAGCACGACCTGAGGCAGGTAGCGGGCGAAGTACGCCTCGAGCCCGTCCACGCCCTGCACCGCCGTCGCCGTGATCTCGCCCGCCTCCGCGCCGTCCAGCGCGATCGGCTGGTCACGGAGCCTGCGCTCGACGAGCGCCAGCCGAAACCCGGAGAGGACGGTCGACGCCGCCTGGCGGCCGGCCAGCTCGAAGAGCCACGTGAGGACCCCGCGGCCCGCAAACGCCAGCGCCAGGAGTCCGAGGTCGAGCGAGACCTCGCGCACGGAGGCGCCGCCGAAGGCCCGCGCGACGATCCGAGCGATCAAGGTCGCCTGGAAGAGGACCAGCACCGCGGAGGCCGTGCCGAGGCAGGCGTCGAGCCAGAGCAGGTGGCGCACCGGCCGGGCGCGGCGAACGAGGCGTGCGTCGAGGGCACGCACTAGCGCGCGGGCGAGCCGCTCGTCGAAGCGAGCGCCTCCGTCGGCGGTTGCACCTCCTCGCCGGTCACCCGGGCGCGAAAGACGTAGTACGTCCACCCCTGGTAGAGCAGGACGACCGGCGTGACGATGAGCGCGACCACACTCATCACGGCGAGCGTGTAGTGCGCCGAGGCCGCGTCGGCGACGGTGAGGCTGTTGCCGAAGTCGGGGCTCGAGACGATCACCCGCGGGTACAGCCCCGTGAAGAGCGTCGCGACTGAGGCCGCCGTGCCGAGCACCGTCATCGTGAACGCGAGCCCGCTCCTGCCGGCGTAGACGAGCAAGGCAGCCGCCGCGAGAGCCGCGATCGCGATCACTGCCGGGACGACCGGCGGAAACACGTCCTTGTCGTTCCGGTCGACCGCCACCACGACCGTCCAGACGAGGAAGGCTGCTCCGGCTGCGACCGCGGGAACGGCGAGCAGTCGCGCCGCCCGGCGGGCGCGTTCGCACAGATCGCCGGTCGTCCGCAGCGTCAGGAAGCTCGCGCCGTGGAACGCGAAGATCAGAACGAACGCGACCCCGGCGAGCACGGTGTAGCCCCTGAAGAGATCCCAGAAGGTTCCGGTGTAGTCGCCGTCGGAGTCGAGCGGCACTCCGTAGAGCAGGTTCGCGAGCGCAATTCCCCAGATGAGAGCGATGCCCACGCTGCCCCCGGCGTTCGCCCACAGCCACACCGCCCGC
>JBKPHO010000295.1:0-10162 GCA_046729915.1 Actinomycetota bacterium
GGCGCGGCCGCGACGCTCGGCCCGGCGACGGGAGTCGTGCTGCTCGGCCTGATCGGGCTTGTCTCGGGGCCGCTCGCCCGGCTGCTGCAGCTGCCGCTCGAGCGCTTCGACACAGCGGTCGCGGCGCTCCTGCTCGTGTTCGTGCTCGCGCTCGGCGGCCGCGGCGTGCTGCCGTGGGCCCTGCGCTTTCTCCCTCGTGAGGAGCGGCCCGGTCCTCGCCCCGGGGTCCCGTCGCCTGCCGCGCCCGGGCCCAGCGAGCCGGTACTCGAGGCGAGCGGCCTGCGGAAGGCGTTCGGCGGTGTCCTGGCGATCGACGGCATCTCGCTCGAGCTCGCGCGCGGCGAGACGGCAGCGCTGATCGGCCCGAACGGCTCGGGAAAGACGACCGCTCTGCGGCTGATCTCCGGCGCGGCCCCGCCCGACGCCGGCACGATCACGCTCGGCGGCGAGGAAGTGACCTCCACGACGACCGCCGACCGGGTGCGGCTGGGAATCGCGCGCACCCTGCAGACGACCGCCGCCTTCCCCGAGCTGACCGCGCTCGAGAACGTCCTCGTCGGCCGCGCCGCGTGCCGCCGCTACGGCGGTCTTGTCCGGACCGCGCTCGCGACGCCGCACGCCAGGCGCGAGCAAGCCGCGGCAGAGGCGGCCGCGCTCGAGGCGCTCGCGCTCGTCGGCCTCGAGCGCGCCGCCGACGTCCCGACGCTCGAGCTGACCACCTCACAGCGGCGCCTCGTCGCGCTCGCCGCAGCCCTCGCGACGGAGCCGGAGGTACTGCTCGTCGACGAGCTGGCCGCCGGTGCGGGCGCGGACGAGCTGGACGCCCTCGCCGCCGCGGTCGAGCGGATCCGCGGGCGCGGCGTCGCCGTCCTTGTCGTCGAGCACAACGTACGCCTGGTGCGACGCGTCGCCAACCGCGTGCTCGTCCTCGCCGCGGGGAGCGTGGTGGCGGAGGGCTCCGTGACGGAGGTGGCCGCGAGCGGCGTGGTGCAGGAGGCGTACCTGGGCACGGCGCGGCTGTAGGCTCTCGCTGTGCGCCGGCTTGTGCTCCTCCTCGCCGGTCTCGTGTTGCTCGGCGCCGGCTGCGGAGGTGGCTCAGGCTCGGGGAGCGACAGCGGGCGCCTTGTGGTCGCCGTCGACGTGCCGGTCACGGGCAGCCCGTACGTCGCGCAGACGATCCGCCACGGGGTCGAGCTCGCGACCTCGGGCCTCAACGCCGGCGGCGGGATTCGCGTCGGAGACAAGAGCTACCTCCTCCGCGTCAAGCTGTACGACAACCACCTCTCCGCGCGCCAGGCCGTGGAAGACGCGCGGCGGGCGCTCGACGCGGACGCGGTCACGATCGTCACGGACGGGACCGGGGTCGACGCGACCTGGCAGCTCGCCCAGCGTGACGGCGTCTCGGTCTGCATCGTCTACGACGGCGGCACCGGCCTCGTGGACGCCGCCTCGCGGCCGAACGTCTTCCGGATCGCGCCGACGAACCACGGCATCGCCTTCCGCTACGCCGAGTACCTGATCCCGAAGAAGCTGAAGGTCGCGCTGCTCTCCGACGACAGCGCCTACGGGCGCGAGGGCGCCGACGACATCGGCCGGGCTTTTTCCGGCAACCCCGAGTCGGTCGCGCTGAAGCTGACGCTGCCCGCCGGGCAGGCCGACGTCACGCCGCAGATCCTGCGCACACGCCGCTCGGGCGCGACGGCCCTGCTCGTCTGGGGGCAGCCGCCGACGATCGCCGCCGTGCTTGCCGCCGCGCGCAGCATCGGCTGGGACGTCCCCGTCTACACGCCGCCGACCGGGGCCGATCCGTTCATCCGCCAGCAGCTCGCCGACCATCCGGAGTGGGTGGACGGCCTCACCTTCGCCTCCGGCCGCATGACGGCCGAGGTGGGCACGGGGCCGTTCGTCAACTTCCAGTCGCAGTACGAGTCGACCTACGGCGCCGACCGCGTCGGCGTCAAGACCTCGCAAGGCGAGCCAGTCATCCAGCCGCCCGAGTTCGCGATGTACTCGTACGACTTCATCCACGTGCTGGCGGCCGCGGCGGTCCACGCCGGGTCGGTCGACCCGGACAAGGTGACCAAGGCGCTCAACCAGGTCGTGACGCAGGGGGCGAACGGCGACGAGCGCGGGTTCAACGAGCACAGCCACGAGGGCGTCGTCGACGACGACGTCTACTTCGCGCGCTTCCACGACATGACCTTCGCGCCGGTTCAGGACGACCCGCTCTCCTCGACGCTGCCCTCGATTCCGCAGACCCCCTGACGTGCTTGTCCGCAGCACCATCGTCGTCCTCGTCGGGGCACTTGCGCTGGCGGCTGTTGCGCAGGCCCAGCCGCCCTCGCAGCAGGTCGTCCTGCCCGGGCCGGTTCCGTACCCGACCGTCAGCCCGCCGCTGAGCGCGTACGGCCCCGTGCCGCCGACCCTCACCCGCTACGTCTTCCATATCTCGAGCACGGAGCTCGTGCGCGTCGGCGTCGACCAGCAGGGGCGGCCGGCCGGGGTGCGGGTGCGGCAGCGCCTCGACCTTTCGGGCCGCGGCGACTACCAGTTCGTGATCAGCGCGCCTGTCGACGACGTGCGGCGCGCGCCCGGCTCGGACTCCGATCCCGGCCTGCGGGTGAACCAGGTCCTCTGGGTGGGCTTCTCGCCGGGCCGGAAGGTGCTCGCGGCGGACGTGAAGCTTCGGCCGCGTCCTGCGGCGCGCTTCCTGCCGGTCCGTCTCGAGCTCGAGCGCGAGGAGGGGGGCGTCACGCTGTCGGTCGCCAACGCGACAGGAGCGCGGGTGCTCGAGTACGTCGGCTTCGTCCGGCCGAAGGAGACCGCCGCGCTGCTCGACGCCACGCGGCGGGCGGCACGTGCCGGCGTGCGTGTGAGCCCGGCCCACGCCACGTTCATCGGGTCGGTGACCGAGCTGACTCCGCGCCCGGTGGTCGAGGCGCCGCTCAGGGTGGAGGGTGAGCTTCGGGTTGGACGATCCCGGCCAGTGCCGTTCTCGACGACGCTCGGCGACGGCCGGCCGCTCGCAATCCGGGTCCACGCCGACGGGAGCGGTCGCGCGCACGTCCGGCTGCGTGCCTGGCCCGTGGCCGTCGAACGGCTGCTGACCCCGCCGGGCGCCTCGAGCTGGAGCGCGGCCGTGCGGAGGCGGAATCTGCCGCCCTCGTCCCTGCTGAAGCGATTGCTCGAGGCGCGGATGCGGCTCGTGCGGGCCGATCAGTACCAGACGTACCTCTCGAACCCGGACGCCGACGGCCGCAGCCGGACCGTGTACGTCTACGAGACCGCGGCGGCGCGACCCCGCGCCGCGGCTCCCGCACCGAAGCAGGACTCCGGCGGCGGAGGAACGATCGTGCTCGTGCTCGCCCTCGTGGGCTCCGTCCTGGCCGCGGGCGTGGCCCTGGCGACCTGGGCCCACAGCTAGTGCCCTCCCGGCACTAGAGGAACCGGCACCGCGCCCCCGAATCCGCGGGCGTGGCCGATGCGGCCGAAGGGATCGTCCTCAAGCGCCACCGGGACCTCGAAGGGCGGCAGTGGCATCCGTGGTTGCGCCGCGGGCTCCTGGCGCTCGTCGCGGTCGTCCTGCTCCTCGCCCTGCTCGGTCTCTTCGGGCAGCGCCCGTCCACCGACCGGGTGGGCTCGGATATCGCCCGGCTCGAGATCTCGGCCCCCGATTCGGTCCGGGGCGGCCTGATCTTCCAGTCGCGGTTCACGATCCAGGTGCTGCAGGAGCTGAAGCACGCGACCCTCGTCCTGGGCCCGGGCTGGCTGGACGGCCTCACGGTGAACACGATCGAGCCGAGCCCGCTCAACGAGGCGAGCCGCGACGGAAGGCTCTCGCTGGAGCTGGGCCACCTTCCGGCCGGCGCGAGATACGTGCTCTACGTCGAGTACCAGGTGAATCCGACCACGGTCGGGCGCAAGACCCAGCGGGTGGAGCTCGACGACGGCGAGCAGCCCGTCCTGTCGACCACCCGGAGCCTGACGGTCTTTCCGTAATGGACATCGTTCTCCGCGCGGCCGTCGCGTTCATCTTCATCTTCTTCCTGACGCGAATCGTCGGGCGCAGGGAGCTTTCCTCGCTCGAGCCCTTCGACCTGATCATGCTGATCGTGCTCGGCGACCTCGTGCAGCAGGGCGTGACCCAGAGCGACTACTCGGTAACCGGATTGGTGCTCGCCGCCGGCACGATCGCGCTCATGCAGGTGGGCGTCTCGTACCTCAACTTCCGCTTCAGGCGCCTGCAGCCCCTCCTCGAGGGCGAGCCGATGGTCCTGGTCGAGGACGGCCGGGTGCTGGAGCACAACCTCGCGCGTGAGCGCATGACGCGCAACGAGCTCCTCGAACAGGCGCGGCAGAACCAGATCGAGTCCGTCGACAAGATCCGTCTCGCAGTCCTGGAGACGAGCGGCCAGATCAGCTTCATCTCGAAGCAGTAAGTAGCCTCAGCACCCGTGCCGCTGTACCTGACGGAGGCCGAGGTCGCGGAGCTGTTCTCGCCTGCGGACGCACTGGAAGCGGTCGAGGGCTGCTTCCGGCGCCTGGCGGCGGGCGAGGTCGAGAACGTGCCGCGACAGCGGACGAGCCTCGACGACGGCCACCTGGCGTTGATGTGGGCGGTCGATAGGGAGCTCGGGCTTGCGGGCCTGAAGTCATACGCGGCGGGGCACGAGGGCGCGTGGTTCGTCGTGCTCCTGTTCGACGCCGAGACGAAGCGTCCGACGGCCGTGATCGAGGCCGACAAGCTGGGGCAGCTGCGGACGGGCGCGGCGAGCGGCGTCGCTGCCCGTCACCTCGCGCGCGAGGGTGCTTCGTCGCTGGGCGTGATCGGCTGCGGCTGGCAGGCGCGGAGCCAGGTCGCGTGCATCCGCGAGGCGATGCCGTCGCTCGAGACCGTCGTCGCCTACTGCCGCAGCGAAGAGCGCCTTGCCGCCTTCTGCAAGGAGGTCGGCGCGGAGCCGGGAGAGAGCCACCGCGACGCCGCCGCGCAGGACGTGGTCGTGACCGTCACGACCTCGCGCGACCCGGTCTTGCGGGGCGAGTGGCTGCGGCCGGGTGCGCTGGTGTGCGCGGTAGGTGCCAACGACCCGCGCCGCCGCGAGCTCGACAACGTTGTGCTCGGGCGGGCGGCCTTCGTCTGCTGCGACTCGATCGAGAACGCGAAGCGCGAGTCCGGCGACCTGATCGAGCCGGTCGAGGCCGGGGTGCTCGACTGGCTGGAGGTGCACGAGCTGCAGGAGGTTGTCGCCGGCGAGCTCCCGGGGCGGCAGGCCGACGACGACATCGCCGTCTTCAAGTCGAACGGCCTCGCCGCCTGGGACGTAGCCGCTGCGGCGGTGGTTGTCGAACGCGCGCGGGAGCGCGGCGCCGGCCGGGAGCTCTAGAGGGATTGGCGGAACGTGGCTCGTCGCAGTGCAGCCCGGCGGCACAGCCGTCGTTTCGCCAAGCCCTCCCTAGTCGCGGCGCTCTCTCTCGGCAATGACGACGCTCTCCCCTAGAGCGTGGATCACCTCGGGACGGTCGAGCAGCCGGTCGATCTCCCGAGGGTTCGCGCGGTTGCGCACGTATGGGTCGTCGAGGATCTCGGCGAGTGTCCGGCCGCGATCGTGCTCCCTGATCACGTAGGCGGACAACCGGTCCTCGGCGGACGAGCGCGCGAACAGGAACGAGAACGGGTTCCGCAGGAAGCTCGAGAGCCTACTCGCCACGCGCCCGATCCTAGCGGTGTCCCGTTACAGTCAGCGTGTGAGGAAGCCGTCGGCGGTCCGCTTTGCCGAACGCGAGGTGCACGGGGTGGACGATCGCGGCGAGTCCGAGCGGATCGTGATCTGGATCGAGCGCCTGCCCGGCGCCCTGTGGGCGGTCGGACGGGCGGTGAACCCGCAGTACCGGCCGAGCGAGGAGGCGCGCCGCGAGGACTACGTCTTCCAGGGCTACGAGCTGAGCGACGCCCTCCTGGCGGCGAACGAGACGCTCGAGGACGATGCGCGCGTCTCGGAGCTCGACGGGAGTGCAGAGAAGGTGAAGCCGTTCGTCCGCGAGGAGCTGCTGCGCCCGCTCGAGCGGTGGTTCTTCGGGCGCTAGCAGTTCGCGAGGAACTCGTGCGCACGCTGCGGCGGATGGCCGCTGCGGGTCTCGTGGCCGGCACGGAGGGCAACGCGAGCGCCCGCGCGGGAGAGCTCGTGGCGATCTCGCCGACCGCGCTGCCATACGACAGGCTGCGGCCGGAGGACGTCTGTCTCGTCACGCCCGCAGGCAAGCTCGTCGAAGGGCCGAAGCCGAGCGTGGAGCTGCCGATGCACCTCGCCGTGCTGCGCGCCCGCGAGGACGTCGGGGCGGTCGTGCACACGCACTCACCGTGCGCGACCGCGCTCTCGCTCGCGGGCGGCGGCACGACGCCGGTCGCGGAGGCCGCGCCGTCGGGCAGCGCCGAGCTCGGAGTTGCGGTGCTCGAGGCGGCCGGAGACGGCCGGGCGGTCGTAGTGCGCGGCCACGGGCCTGTGTGCTTCGGGGTGGATCTCGCGGACGCGCTCGCCACCGCGATCGCGGTCGAAGAGGCCGCGCGGGCCGCTACTTAGGCCACTCGAGGTCCGCGTTCGGGATCGGGTCGCCGTGCGGGTCGTGCGTCGGGAAGCCGAGCGCGCTGTCGATCTTCGCCTCGAGCTCTTCCGAGAGCACGTGCTCGAGCCGCTCGGCCTCGTCGTGCACGTCGTCGACGTGCAACCCGAGCGTCCGCGCGAGATAGAGCTCGAGCAGCCGGTGGTGGCGGATCACCTCGACGGCGACCTTCTCGCCGGCGGGCGTGAGTCGTACGCCGCGGTAGGGAGCGTGCTCGACGAGCTGCAGGGCCGCGAGCTTCTTGACCATCGCACTGGCCGAAGCCGGGGAGACCTTCTGCTCCCTCGCGAGGGCGGTCACCGAGACCCGGCCGCCCTCCGTCTGGAGGTGGTAGAGCTCCTTCAGGTAGTCCTGGATCGCGTCGCTGAGCGCCGGCTTCGCCACGCGGCCAGTGTACGGCGCGGTTCGTCGGGTCAGCCCCAAACGTGGGTGGTAGCCTCCGGCGCTCGATGCTGATCCGCCTCGGCCACAGCCCGGATCCCGACGACGCGTTCATGTTCTGGGGCCTCGCCTCGGGCGAGGTCGACCCGAGACGGTTCGAGTTCGAGCACGTGCTGCGCGACATCCAGACGCTGAACGAGTGGGCGCTGAGCGGAAAGCTCGAGGTGACCGCCATCTCGCTCGCCGCCTATCCGAAGGTGCAGGAGCGGTACGTGCTGCTGCCTCACGGCGCCTCGATGGGGTCGGGGTACGGGCCGATCCTCGTGGCGCGCGAGGAGCTGTCGACCGCCGACGCGCGTGAGCTGGAGATCGCCGTGCCCGGGGAGCTGACCACGGCGTTTCTCGTCCTGCGCATGTGCCTCGGCACCTTCCGCTACCGGGAGGTTCCCTTCGATGCGATCATCGAGGAGGTTCGCTCCGGCCGCGCGGACGCGGGCCTGCTGATCCACGAGGGCCAGCTCACCTACGAGGCCGAGGGGCTGAAGAAGGTCGTCGACCTCGGCGAGTGGTGGCTCCTGGAGACGGGTTTGCCGCTGCCACTCGGCGCCAATGTCGCCCGGCGCGACGTGGGCGCGGAGAGCCTGTTCGAGCTCTCCGACGTGCTGCGCGACTCGATCCAGGCCGGGCTCGACAACCGTGAGGAGGCGATGGAGTACGCGCTCCGGTTCGGGCGCGGCCTCGACACGGAGCTGGCCGACCGCTTCGTCGGGATGTACGTCAACGAGCTGACGTGCGACTACGGCGACGAGGGACGGCAGGCGGTGCGCGAGCTGCTCACGCGGGCCGAGGCGTTGGGCGCCTACGAGCAGCCCGTTCGGGTGGAGTTCGTGGGCTAGCGTTGGCGGCATGAGCCGCGCTGTTGTGTTGTCGGCAGTGAGGACGCCGGTCGGCCGGTACGGCGGCGTTCTTTCGGACGAGCGGCCAGACGATCTCGCGGCGCTTGTGATCTCCGAGGCGGTCTCGCGCGCGGGCGTGCCGCCGGAGGCGATCGAGGACGTCTACCTCGGCGCCGCGAACCAGGCCGGCGAGGACAACCGGAACGTCGCGCGTATGGCGGCTCTTCTAGCCGGGTTGCCGGACTCGGTTGCAGGGGTCACGGTGAACCGGCTCTGCGCGTCGGGGCTCTCCGCCGTCGTCTCCGCTTGCCACGCGGTCGTCGCCGGCGACGGCGAGCTCTTCGTCGCTGGCGGGGTCGAGTCGATGTCGCGCGCCCCGCTCGTAATGGCAAAGCCCGACGCGGCCTTCCCGCGCGGGAACCAGACTGTCTGGGACACCACGCTGGGCTGGCGCTTTCCCAACCCGCGGCTCGAGGAGCAGTTCCCGCTCGAGTCGATGGGCGAGACCGGCGAGAACGTGGCTGAGCGTTACGGCATCTCGCGCGAGGAGCAGGACGCCTTCGCGCTCCGGTCGCAGCAGCGCTGGGCGGAGGCGGACGCGGCCGGGCGCCTCGCTGACGAGCTGGTGCCGGTCGGTGCGGCCGTACGCGACGAGCACCCGCGGCCGGACACCTCCACCGAGAAGCTCGCCGCGCTGAAGCCGGCGTTCCGCGAAGGCGGAACCGTCACCGCCGGCAACTCGAGCGGCATCAACGACGGCGCGGCCGCGCTCGTGGTCGCAAGCGAGGAGCGGGCGCGCGAGCTCGGCGCCGAGCCGCTCGGCGCCTTCGTCGGCTCCGCGGTCGCCGGGGTCGATCCTCGCGTGATGGGCATCGGCCCGGTACCGGCGGTCCGCAGGCTGCTGGAGCGCGTAGGAGTCGAGGCCGGCGAGCTCGACCTCGTCGAGCTGAACGAGGCGTTCGCCTCGCAGAGCCTGGTCGTGATCCGCGAGCTCGGGCTCGACCCGGAGCGCGTGAACGTGAACGGCGGCGCGATCGCACTCGGCCATCCCCTCGGCATGAGCGGCGCGCGTCTGGTCGTGACGCTGCTGCACGAGCTGCGACGCCGAGACGGCCGCTACGGCCTCGCCACGCTCTGCGTGGGCGTAGGTCAGGGACAGGCTGCGCTCTTCCAACGAGGTGGTTAGGACAGCCGCGCGCGCGCGGCTAGCCCGGGAGGCGTCCCGATCAGCTTGTCCGGGCGGATGGGCAGGTCGCGCACACGCAAGCCCGTCGCGTGGTGGGCGGCGCTCGCGACCGCCGCGGCGGTGCCGACGATGCCGATCTCGCCGATCCCCTTCGCCCCCATCGGGTTGACGTGCGGGTCGTCTTCGTCGAGCCAGACCGCCTCGATCTCCTGGATGTCCGCATGCACGGGCACGTGGTACATGGCCAGGTCGTGGTTGACGAAGGCGCCGAGCTGCGGGTCGACGACCGTCTCCTCCAGCAGCGCCATCGAGATGCCCATCGTCATGCCGCCGATGAACTGGGAGCGGGCCGTCTTCGCGTTCAGGATCCGGCCGCAGGCGAAGACGCCGAGCACCCGGGGCACGCGGATCTCGCCCGTGTCGGCATCCACGCGCACCTCGACGAACTGGGCGCCGAAGGAGTGCTTCGAGAGCGGCTCCTCGGCCTCCTCGTCCTCGGATGTGTCTACCGTCACCTCGTCGCGGCCGGTGCGTAGCAGGCGGCACGCCTTCACGACCGCGGCGCCCCATGACGACGTGCCCATCGAGCCGCCCGCGAGCTGCGCCTGTCCGAACGCGCTGTCGCCGATCCTGACCCGGACCCGGTCGAGCGGCACCTCGAGCGCGTCCGCGGCGATCTGCGTGAGCACGGTGCGCGCCCCCGTGCCGATGTCGACCGCGGCCAGCTCGATCGTGTAGCTTCCGTCGCTCTCGCGACGAGCGCGGGCGGTCGAGGGCCGCCGTCGCGCGGGATACGTCGAGGAGGCGACGCCCGTGCCGACGAGCCACCGGCCGTCGCGGCGAGCCCCCGGCGTGGGGTCGCGGTCGGCCCAGCCAAAGCGCTCGGCCCCCTCGCGCAGGCAGCCGACGAGGTTGCGCGTCGAGAACCGGTTTCCGGTCTCGGGATCGATCTCCGGCTCGTTGCGCACCCGCAGCTCGACCGGATCGAGCCCTAGCTCCAGCGCCAGCTCGTCGAGCGCCGACTCGAGCGCGTACATCCCAGGGCACTCGCCCGGCGCGCGCATCCATGAGGGCGTCGGCA
>JBKPHO010000296.1:0-1537 GCA_046729915.1 Actinomycetota bacterium
CAGAGCGTCGAGCCCGGAAGGCTCGGGAGCACGGAAGGCAGCCCAGGCGTCGCGCGCCGCCTCGAGCATCTCGGCGGTGACGGCGCGGCGCTCCGGCCAGAGCGACTCGAGCTCGCTGGGCGTCAGCGGGCCCAGGAAGCCCGCGGCCTGAATAAGCTCGATTCCTTGGGCGTCCTCAGGCGAGTCGGCCAGGATCTGCAGCAGCTGGAGTTGGTCGAAGAGGTCATGCTCGAACCAGAGGACGACGTGCCGGCCCGCGAAGAGCGCGTCCTGGAACAGCCGATCCCGGCGCTCGAACGAGTCGAGGAGGGACGATTCCGAGCCCCAGCCGCACTCGCTGAGGAAGCATGCGCGGACCTTCCGCAGCTCGGCCGGCGTGACGGCGGGGACAGGCCCCTCGTGCAGGACGTCCTGCCAGGAGAGCACGGCACCGCAGAGGCTCGTCTGCCGGAGCGTGTTGCCCGCGCTCTCGCCGTTCGTGACGTGAAGGAGCGGCCCTAGCTCCGGATCGCGCCCGCCGCGCGCGAGGTACGCCGCGCCGCAGGTGCAGTGGTCTAGCGAGTCGCACGCACAGCCGAGGACCCGCGCGAGCTCGTCGCGAACCCGCCGCAGGCTCGCCAGCTTGTCGTCGACCTCGTCGATCTTCTGCGCCAGCCGGACGCGGATCGACTCCTGCGCTGTGGCGCGGCCCGTCAGGCGCGCATGCTCCGCGATCTCCGCGAGCGTGAAGCCGAGCCGCTGCGCCTCCTTGACCGCCCGAACGAAGCGCACCGTCTCCTCGTCGTAGACACGATGCCCGTTGGGGCCGCGCCCTGGCTCCGCCAGAAGTCCCCGCCGCTCGTAGTAGCGGAGCGTCTCGATGTTCACGCCGGCGCGGCGCGCGACCTCTCCGATTCGCATGCTCAAGCCACTCTAGACCTGTACGTGAGTACGGATATCAAGCGGGATCCGTTAGGGAAGCCGCTCGCCGCGGTACAGGTGAGATGTGAGCTACGACCTCGTGCTCCTACCGAAGGCAGAGGCGAGCGATGACCCCGGGGCGGCGTACGAGCGACTGGAGGAGCAGGAGGAACGCGAGCCCAGTCCGCACGAGGAAGAGCGCCTCCGGGAGCTGGTGAACGACCTCCTGGCGGCAAACCCAGCGGTAGATTTTGTCGAGTCGAGTGCCGGGTTCATGCTCCAGCTTGGCTACGAGGCGGAGCGGCCGGTGGTCATCGACATCTCGGCCGGCGAGATCACGATGAGCTGGTCGTACGGGGCAGAGAACCCCTCGCCGGCTCTCGAGGAAGTGTGCCGCTATCTCCCCGTATTCGAGCGTCACGGCTACGTTGCCTACGACCCGCAGCTCGAGCGACTGTTCGATCCGGATCGGGATGCCGACGACGCCGTCGAGATCCCACCGCTTCGTTCAGGCGCAGCTCGACGAGGGGTTCGGGGAGCGGCCGCCGCAACCGTGGTGGAAGCGTCTCCTCTCTGGACGGCGGCGCTAACCGGGTCAACTGCGCCAAAATCTGACTCGCCCTTGACAGGGGAACGT
>JBKPHO010000297.1:0-3401 GCA_046729915.1 Actinomycetota bacterium
GGGCGAGGAGGCGGGTGCGCAGGCGAGCTGGCGGTCGGGGAGCTCGATCCCGTGCCGGCGCATGACCGCGTCCATCTGCTTCACGTAGTCGCTGCAGACCTGGTGGCCGAGCCCGCGCGAGCCGGAGTGGATCAGCACCGTCACCTGATCCTCGGCAAGCCCGTAGCCGCGGGCGGTCGTCGCGTCGAAGATCCGTGTAACCCGTTCCAGCTCGACGAAGTGGTTGCCGGAGCCCATCGTCCCGAGCTGGCCGGCGCCGCGCTCGCGCGCCCGCTCGGAGACTGCGGCGGGGTCGCTGCCGGGCAGGCAGCCGCCCGACTCGGTCCGCTCGAGGTCGTCCTCGGCCGCCCCGAGCGCCTGCGGTCCGTTCCGCAGCACCTCGTCGAGCGCCGTCCGGTCGCGTGTGCGGCCCCGTGTCTTGCCGGCGCCGGCCGGGATGGCACGCGAGAGCTCGTGCACGAGCGGCTCGCGCCGCCGCCCCAGCTCCGCCTCGCTGCAGGGCAGTGCCAGCAGACGGACGCCGCAGTTGATGTCGTAGCCGACGCCGCCGGGCGAGACGACGCCGTCGGGCAGCTCCGTTGCTGCGACCCCGCCGACCGGGAAGCCGTAGCCCTGGTGTGCGTCCGGCATCGCGAGTGCGGCGTCGACAATCCCGGGCAGGGTGGCGACGTTCTGCAGCTGCTCGAGCGATCCGCCGCGCGCGATCGCCTCGAACAGCTCCGCGTCCGCGAACACGCGTGCCGGCACGCGCATTTCCGGCCGCGCCTCGGCCGGGATCTCCCACAGTGTCTCGTCGATCCGGCGGGCCTCAGACATCGAGCACCACCCGTGCCCGCCAGCCCTTCCCCTCGGGCGCGAACAGGAGCCGGTGCAGCGTCACCGCCTTGACGAGGTGGCGCGCGTCGCCGATGTGCCCGCACACGGTCGCGCGAAGCAGGCCCTCGCCGAGGTCGAACGCGGTCACCCGCTGGGGCACGAACCCCTCTGTCTCGGCGAGGAAGGCGAGCTCGTCGAGCCAGGCGACGAGCAGCGACTCGCGGTCGTCGCCGCGCACCTCGAGCTCGCGCTGCTCTGAGTCGGCGCTCTGCTCATCTGCGACGAGCTCGGCGAACGCGCCCAGCGCCTCAAGGAAGACCGCCGGCTCCGTCGCGGCCTCGATCTCGAGCTCGAGCTCGGAGGTGTGCTCCACCCACTGGTACATCGGTACACCATCTCCTCGATTCACCGGCGGCAGACCAATCCAACGGGCGCTTGGCTGACTCAACAAGCGCGCAATCTCAGCTTCACGGGCATGTTCGAGCGGATCCGCTTCCTGATCCACGACCGCGACAGCAAGTTCAGCGCCGCCTTCGACGAGGTCTTCCGCAGCGAAGGCATCAAGGTGATCGAGACACCGATCCGCGCCCCGCAGGCAAACGCCTACGCCGAGCGCTTCGTCCGCACTGTGCGCTCCGAATGTCTCGACTGGCTGCTGATCATCGGCCGCCGCCACCTCGAGTCTGTACTACGCATCTACACGGCCCACTACAACCGCGAGCGCCCTCACCGCGCACTCGCGCTGCTCTCGCCCGACGCGACAAACGCGGCGCACGCAACGACCGGCGGCCAGATCAAGCGCCGCGACCAACTCGGCGGACTAATCCACGAATACAACCGCACCGCAGCATGAAGCGGCATTTTGAAACCCCTCAGGGCTGCCCGCCGGACGACCGCACGGCCGAGCTGCGGGTGTTCCAAGGCTTCACCCCGAGTGTGCTCGGCAACGTGATGAGCCGCGCCTGCAAGGCCGCCGGGATCGCGCACTTCTCGCCGCACGATCTCCGCCACCGCTATGCCTCAGTCAAGATCGCCGAAGGCGTGCCGGTGACGCAGGTGGCGGCGCAGCTCGGGCATTCGCGCAAGAGTCTGACCCCTGACACGTACTCTCACGTCCTCCTACCTTTGTGACCTCCGGACGGTAAGACGGTGACGCAAGCGATCTTCGGTCTCGTGGGAGTTCTTGTTGGTGGCTTGATCGCTGCAGGAGCGCCGTACGTTATGGCGCGAAGAACGGAGAAGGTTAAGGCACGCGCCTCGGCGCGGTTGCTCGAGGATGACCTCAAAACCATGCGGTCTCGCCTTCATGGCCATGCTCAGGCGCTTGCCGAGAACATCGAGGAAGAGTCGCCTGCGTCCGCCAATAGATTGAAGATTGCGCGGGCGGCCCTGGCTGACTCGCTGACGCTCGCTTCTTGGCAGGAGCATCGGCCGCTGTTGGCCGAGACATTGGAGAGCAACGATTGGTACGACCTAACCTCGGCTTATGGCTGGGTAGAGACCACGCAGCTATTTGCTGGCGAGGCAGACCTGCCCAAGATAAGTGATGTACTCGTCGCGAGTGGGCTTCAGCGCATAGACGCCGGGATACGGGCACTCGAACGGCTTGCTGGCCGCCCGCAAAGCCAGCTCGAACCCCAGCCTTTGCCGGACCATCTCGTTCCAGGTGGGCGCCCGACCGCCTTAGGTAGGGCAACTACGAGGGCAACCACGGCAACCACAAGAAGGCGACGTGGACCGCGGACATAGGGCGGAGTAGCCCAGAGGTGTGGTCTCGGTGTGGTCTCGCGCCATGCCAGGACGACGCATCCCCTGGTAATCGGCACTGCGGCGGTTCGCGCGCGAGAATCCGGGCTGGGGTTCCAGCGGATCCAGGGAGCTGGTTGGACTCGGCATCAGGATCGCGGCCAGCACCGTCTGGGCGATCGATCCTGCGCGACGCCGGCATCGAGCCCGCGCCGCGGCGGCTGGAGTCGAGTTGGAAGGAGTTCCTGCGCCGGCAGGCGGCGACCATCATCGAGTGCGACTTCCTCACCGTCGACACGGTGTTCTTCAAGCGTTTCTATGTCTTGTTCTTGATCGAGCTGGCGAGCCGACGCGTCCATATCACCGGCATCACAGCTAACCCCGACGGTGCCTGGGTGACCCAGCAGGTGCGCAACCTGGTCATGTGCCTCGAGGGCGAGGGTGTCCGGATGCGCTTCTTGATCCGGTACCGAGACAGCAAGTTCACCGCCAGCTTCGACGAGGTCTTCCGCTCCGAGGGCATCCGCGTGATCCGAGCACCGGTGCGGGCGCCGCGGGCCGAGCGCACGCCGAGCGCTGGGTCGGAAGCTTGCGCCGCGAGTGTCTCGACCGAGTGAGTGCCGAATACCCGTCTCCCTGCAAAATCAGCTCATTCGTCAGATGGCGATCGGGGTTCTGGCACTCGCGACCTCTGGGCCACGGCAGACTGATGCGTTGATCGAAGCGTGCTCGTCGGACTCCAGCGCCGCCTCATCTACTTCCCCTTCCCGGCACAGGTGCCACGGGCGGAGGCGGTCGTCGCCGGCGCACGGGAGGTGACGCTGCGGACCGTCGACGGC
>JBKPHO010000298.1:0-15916 GCA_046729915.1 Actinomycetota bacterium
ACCGACGGGCCGGAGATGATGCGGACGCACCTGCGCGACGAGTTCGAGCTGCTCCATCGGATCGGCGCGCTCGACGAGGCGGAGCTGGCCGAAGCGAACCGGCGCGGCCACGAGGCGAGCTTCGTGCAGGGCGAGCCGGTACTCCCTAGGGCGTAGCGCAGAAGTTACGCCCGGCGGTCAATAGGCGCGGCAGGCGGCCGTTGTTAGCGTCGCCGCCATGGTCACAGTCCTGCACGAGGGGCCGCCGGTGATCACGGATCGGCAGCTTCAGGTGATCGAGCTGATCGCCGCCGGATGCTCGAACGACGAGGTCGCACGCCGCCTCGGCATCTCGCCGAGGACCGCGAAGGCTCACTCGGACGTCCTCCGGCAAAAGCTCGGCTGCGCGCGGCGTAGGCAGATCCCAGGCGCGTACCGAACGCTCACCGGCCGCGACCCTCTCTCCCCAAGCCCAGGAGCAGGACCGCCGGCTCCAGGGCACTGACGCAACCCGCGCCTGCGACCGTAAGGCCGCAGGCGCGGCGTCCTTACAGGACATCTTGGCCGGAGGCGACCGCGAGTCTAGGCTTACCGGCGCGGGAGGATGGAGCCCGTGCTGGCGATGAGGGAGCTTAGAGAACAGGGCACATCGGCGGCTCGCCGCCACATCATCGAGCGGCCGCGCCTGACACGCCGCCTGGATGAGGCGAGCGCGAGAGTCATTACTCTCGTTGCTCCTGCGGGCTATGGGAAGACAACCCTTGCCCGACAATGGCTCGCCGGTCGACCACACGCTTGGTTGCAGGCAAATGAAGCGTCGTCCGACGTTGTCGCGCTCGCGATTGACCTTGCCAACGCGCTTACTCCCCTCGGAAGCGGGACGAACGAGCAGGTGATCACGCGAGTTCGCACAATTCGTGACTTCGATCAAGAACTCCGGCCTCTCGCCGAACTTCAGGCAAGGGAACTCGGCTCCTCCCCCAACGGTGCCTGGCTTGTAATTGATGACTATGAGCACATCGCGCGCTCAGAGGTGGCTGAGGAATATGTGCGTCTTCTAATGCAGACATTAGGTATCCGCTTCTTAGTCGCAAGCAGAGTAAGCCCGGCCTGGGCGACGCCTCGCGCTTTGCTGTATGGCGACATTAATGCCATCGACCGTGAGGAGCTGGCCATGCGCCAGACAGAAGCGCGCTCGGTCCTGCGCGGAGCTCCGGAGAGCCACATCTCGGAAATCCTCGACCTGGCTGATGGTTGGCCAGCCCTCGTTGGGCTCGCATCCTTGGCAAGCCTTGACGACACGTCGATCGGAGATCTCCCTCGCCCGCTCTTCGACTACTTCGCAGATGAACTCTTCCATCGCTGCTCTCAACCGTTGCAACTCGCGTTACCGCAGCTCGCTCTTGCGCCGCGGGTAACTTCAGCCCTTGCAGGATTCCTCATTGGACCGAGAAAAGGACCCCGCTTACTCACAGAAGCTACAGACGTCGGCTTCTTTTCCGCCACTGGGTCAAATCTGCGGCTTCATCCACTGCTACGGAGGTTCCTCCTCACAAAGCTCAACAATGAGCACGGTGCGCGCGCGGTAGTTGCACGGCGACTGACTGAGTTCTTCCTTTTACGGCGTGATTGGGATGATGCATTCGAACTCATAAGAGAGCAGCGCGATGCAGCAGCTCTCACCAAGTTGTGCGACGCTGGTTATGCCGACATGCTTTCGAGTGGTCGCACTACGACACTCGAAAGCTGGCTGAATGTCGCCAGCCAGCTAACCATCGTGTCTCCCCTGTTTGACCTCATTCGGGCGGAGCTTGCGCTTCGTAACCGGAGTCTCGCACACGCCGAACGTTTAGCGTTGGACATCACCAGTGAAGAAGACGCCGAACCATACCGGTCGCGTGCGCTCACCGTTGCCGGTCGAGCTGCGCACCTGGATAATCGCGAGTCCGACGCTCTAGAGTTTTTCCAATCCGCAGCGGGGACTGCGCAGAACGACGACGAGCGGCACGAGGCCACGTGGGGGTCTCTTCTCTCCGCTCAGGCGATGCTGACGCATGAAGATGTGCTCGCAACGCTAGCTGAGTTTCTGGCGCGTGAACCGGGCAACACTGACGACGTCCTTCGAGCCGCCAATGCCCGATTGATAGTCGCCATCACCATCGGGAACGTAGCCGAGGCCGTTGAGTTCGCGCAAGACGCGCTTGACGCGCTTGACCACGCTCAAGACCCCGTAATTCGGACAAGCTTCTTGAACAACCTGAGCCGATCGTTGTCGTTCCAAGCGCGCTATCCAGAGGGTCAGGAGTTCGCCGATCGTCTGATTGCCGACGCTCAGGGAGCGAGACTCGACTTCGTGCTCCCTCACGCCTACCTGGCGAAGGCCGTTGCCCTCATCGGGATGCAAGAGTTCGTGCAGGCCGAGATGATGGTAAAGCAGGTTGAGCAACTCGCTCGGCAAATGAACGATCTCCATAACGTGCTGGACGCGCGCAATGTTCGTGCGAGGATCGCTATATCGCTTCGCGACTACGACCAGGCCGTCCGGTTGACTGCGGATTTACGTGGCGCCGCATCGGTCAGCACCGCGATGTCGGCCGAACTCGTGGCAACTCGGGGACTGGCTCAAGCCTGTGCTGGCGCTGTCGAAGAGGCTGATCGCTCAGTGGATAAGGGTGAGGGACTTTCGACACTCCCGGAAGTCAGGTCTCTTATCGCTTGTGCGAGAGCCGTATCGAACCTACGTCGCACGGGCGAAGTTAGAGCGGCAGCAGTAGAACTGGGACCCGCCTTCGAGTTGGGCATCCTCGACCCGGTCGTGATGATCTGTCGCGCCTGCCCGGAGTTCGTAGAGCCTGTTTCGCAGCACCGCACGCTTCCCGTCGTGATTCTCGACGAATTGTGTCGACGTCCGACTGATGGCATCTCTGTTGCGCAAGAGTCCCAGCTGACGAGGCGAGAACTTGAGGTTCTCGAGCTGCTTTGCCTCGGTTACACGAATCGCGAGATCGCGCAGGAGCTCGTCATTGCGGAGGTAACTGCGAAGGTTCACGTTAGAAACATCCTTAGAAAGCTTGGAGTCCGATCGCGAACCGAGGCGGCAATTGCTGCGGTGCGCGACTCCGCGTCTCGAACAGGCGCGCCGTAGGGGTCGTCTCTTGGTGGCCTATGAGGCTTGTGCCTGAACTGCATTCAAGCCTATCGAGGTACGCGGTACCTCATGGAGGTCGTACTTCGTGTGTGAACTATGTGCTCCAAGCGCGAAGTCATCACCGACGCCCATGCGGTATTCCTCCGACGCTTGAGCTAGGATTGCCTCGAACGCAGCCACGACGGTTGTGTCGAACTGACTACCAACCGCCTGAGCCATACGCAGACGAGCCACACGCGAAGGCATCGAATCGCGATAGGGCCTATCGGACGTCATCGCATCGTATGCGTCGGCGACTGCGATAATCCGCGCTAGAAGTGGAATGTCGTTAGTAGCAAGGCGATCGGGGTATCCCTGCCCATCGATTCGCTCGTGATGGTGACGCACTACAGACGCGATCTCTTCATAGCCTTCGACATTCCTCAAGATTCGCTCACCAATTATGGAGTGCTCCTCCATCTGACGACGCTCTTCAAGGGTAAGAGGACCGGGCTTCTCTAGAAGACCGGCCGGGAGCCCAACCTTTCCGATATCGTGGACGAGGCCGCACAGGTGCGCGAGATCCTGTTCCATCGCGGTTAGGCCGAGGCGGTTCGCAATATCGTGGGCGTAGACCGCCACAGCCGCCGAGTGGCCCGCCGTGTACCGATCCCTGGCATCGAGTGTTGCTATCAGGCCAGCGGCGAACGAAAGGGACGCCTGCTCTAGGCGCTCATTTGCATCGGCGAGAGCGAGCGTCGCTTCTCGCTGTTCCTGGTACAGGTGCACGAGACGCTGTAGTGCGACAGCAGGTACCAGGAACGTTGCGGCCATCCAAAAGGAGTAGTTCCTATACCCATAGACCATAAGGCCCACGACCGGTACGTACAGCGGTAATGACAATACGAAGAATGGGCCGGTTGCACTTAGGAACGATCGTGCTGGTGCTGAGCGTCTTAGGACCAGAGTCCCAATGTTCACGACCGCGTCGACTAGTACGTTCACGAGCCCCGCGACCGTTGTAGCGAGAAGAATTGGTCCAAAACCGCGGTGATCGATTGGTGTTACGGTCGTTGCGGCCCATCCTGTGAGCGCGCCTGAGAGCGCACGTGCTGGCGTGTAGACAGCCCACTGGAGGTACGGCCGGCGAAAGACCGCAAGGTTGGAGGCCGCCCCGACGACGAACGCCGCCGCGGGTCCAAATGCCACCGCGGTAAACACGAACGGCAGGAATGAGACGGTCATTTCGACATTCGTCGTAACCCGTACAGCCTGTCGCTCTGCCACTCCAGCAAGCACGGCAAGCGCCGCGAGCTTCCACCACGAAGGCGTAGCGGCCCCTGACGCGAACAGGGCCGCGCCCGCCACGACGGCCGAAAGGTTCAGAAGGACTACCCAAGTGAGAATCCCGGCAGTGGCATCACCAGCGAGTACGGACTTCTTGACAGTCACCCAAAAGGGGGAGACAATCGCGGTGCCGTCAGTCCCCCCCGTCGAAGGGAGTACCTCAGTGGGTTCAGTTCGCATTCGCGCGATAAGCCTCCTGGGCACGCTGGTTACCGTCGCAGCAATCGTCGGTAACGCCAGGTCCTGGTAGGCCCGTACTTTCTGTTGTCATCAGGGTTGCCACATCACCCTGTTGAGTGATTTCCACAGGATTGTGGAAATGCTCGCACAGAGATGTGGAATACGACGACTGACCCAGCTGCGTCAGTCGTCCGCTGCCTAGGCGATCAGACCGCGCCTGAAGCCGACTGCTACCGCGTGCGCTCGCGACCTTGCTTGCAGCTTCGCGAGCAGGTGGCGCACGTGCGATTTCACCGTCTCCTCCGAGAGGAAGAGCCGCACGCCGATCTCGCGGTTGACCAGGCCGTCGGAGATCAGCTGGAGCACCTCGATCTCACGTGCCGTCGGCTCCTGCTCCAGCTCCTGCAGGGGCCCGGCGAACGGAATGACCTCGGCGCCGCCACTGCGTCGCTTCGCCACCGCGTCGAAGCGGCGACTGTGGTCGACGTAACGGGACAGGATCTCCTTGCGCTCGGCAGCGTCCACGGTACGAGCCGTATCGGCCTCGCTACCGGGCCGCTTTAGCGCTAGGACCTACCCCGTTTAAGGGATCACTCGGCTCCGGTAACCGGCTTTGCCTCTGCTTTCCCAGGCTCCTGCGGCAGCGCGCGCTCGTCCGCAGCCTCCGGCGTGTGCACCGGCGAGACCTGGACCCGGGCCAGCGTCTCCTTGTCCACGTTGAGGGGGTGATGGCACGCGGCGAGATGGCCGTTCCCGTAGTCGACGAGCGGCGGCTCCACCTGAGAGCAGATCTCCGTCGCGTAGCGGCAGCGGGGGTGGAAGCGGCAGCCGGACGGGGGATTGATCGGGCTGGGCACGTCGCCCTCGAGCACGATGCGCTCGCGGCGCTCGGAAAGATCCGGGTCGGGCACGGGAACCGCCGAGAGCAAGGCCTCGGTGTAGGGCATGATCGGCCGCGAGTAGAGCTCCTCCGCCGGAGAGAGCTCGACGAGCTTGCCGAGGTACATCACGGCGATGCGGTCGGAGACGTGGCGGACGACACCGAGGTCGTGCGCGATGAACAAGTAGGTCAGCCGGAACTCGTCCTGGAGCTCCTCCAGCAAGTTCACCATCTGCGCCTGGATCGAGACATCGAGAGCCGAGACCGGCTCGTCGGCCACGATCAGCTTCGGACGCAGCGCGAGGGCCCGCGCGACGCCGATCCGCTGCCTCTGGCCACCCGAGAACTCGTGCGGGAAGCGGTTGTAGTGCTCCGGCGATAGCCCGACCGTCCGCAGCAAGGCCTCGACCCTCTGCTTGCGCTCCTTGCGGTCGCCGATCCCGTGGATCTGCATCGGGTCGCTGATGATCGTGCCGACGCGCTTGCGTGGATTCAAGCTCGCGTAGGGATCCTGGAAGATCATCTGCATCTCCCGGCGCAACGGCCGCAGCGAGCGCGCGCCGAGCTTGCCGATGGAGCGACCCTCGAAGACGATGTCGCCGTCCGTCGGCTCGAGCAGCCGCACGATGCAGCGCCCCAGCGTCGACTTGCCGCAGCCGGACTCGCCGACGAGCCCGAGCGTCTCACCCTCGGCGACGCTCAGCGTGACGTCATCCACCGCGTGGACGCGCGCCACCTCGCGCGACAGGACCCCTTTCCGGATCGGGAAGTACTTCTTCAGGCTCTGGACCTCGACGAGCGCGTTGCCGTTCTGGGCCTGGATCTCGGTCACGCGACCCGAGCCTCCCCCGCGATCGTCCGCACGCGCAGCCGGCGCTTGTCCTCCACCGACAACCAGCAGCGGTCGAGATGGGCGCGATCCTCGACGCGGTTCTCGAGGTTGGGCTCCTCCTCGCACTTCTCGAACGCGTGCGGGCAGCGGGGGCGGAACTTGCAGCCCTGCGGGAGGTTGATCAGCGACGGCGGCATACCCTCGATCGTGGCCAGCTGCTTCGGCTTCGGCCGGTCGAGACGCGGGATCGAGCCCAGCAGTCCCCAGGTGTAGGGCATCTGGGGGTCGTAGAAGACCTGCCGCGTGGAGCCACGTTCGACGATGCGGCCGGCGTACATGACGAGGATCTCGTCGGCCACCTCGGCGACGACCCCGAGGTCGTGCGTGATCAGGATCACCGCGGAGTCGAAGTCCGCGCGCAGCCGGTCGAGCAGCTCGAGGATCTGCGCCTGGATCGTCACGTCGAGCGCGGTGGTCGGCTCGTCGGCGATCAGGATGTCCGGGTTGCACGAGAGGGCCATAGCGATCATCGCGCGCTGGCGCATTCCGCCGGAGAACTGATGCGGGAAGTCGTCGACGCGCTGCTGCGGGTTCGGGATTCCGACCTGTCGCAGGAGCTCGACCGCACGGCGCCTCGCTTCCCGCTTCGTGGCCTGCTCGTGGGTCACGATCGCCTCCACGATCTGGTCGCCGACGGTGTAGACCGGGTTCAGCGACGTCATCGGGTCCTGGAAAATCATGGCGATCTGGTTCCCGCGCACGTCGCGCAGGTGCGACTCTGGAAGCTCGAGCAGGTTCTCGCCGTTGTAGGTGACCGTGCCCTCGAAGCTGGTGTTCTTGTCGCGCGTGAGGCCGAGCAGCGTCATCGCGGTCACGCTCTTGCCCGAACCGGACTCGCCTACGATGCCGAGCACCTTGCCGCGGTCGAGCTCGAAGTCGACGCCGTCGACCGCGCGGACCACCCCGTCCTCGGTCGTAAAGCGGACCTTGAGGCCCTTCACCTCGAGCAGTCGCTCGGCCATCGGCCGAATCGAGTCTACTTAGGAGTCACTGCCAGAAGGCCGGAAGTCTTGGCTTTCCAGAGAGATTCTGCGTAACATCAGCCACCTCTGAGAGTCGCGGAGTGGGTCCGCTTCACAGAAATGGGAGGGTCTCTATGAATCGAAAGGGCAAGTGGCGCCTTGCGGCACTGCTCGCATTCGTCCTCGTCGCGGTGGCGGCGCTCGGCGCGGGAGCCGGGCGATCGGCTATGCGCGTCGTCCATCAGCAGAAGGCCGGCGGGATCATCGTCGACGGGACGACGGACAGCGTCACCAACATCGACCCGGCCGGGAACTACGACTTCGGCTCGGGCACGGTCGACTACCAGATCTTCCAGCACCTGCTGGAAGCCGGGCCCGGCGGGATCACGCCGCATCCGGTGCTGGCGACGAAGTGCGGCTTCAAGGGCAACCTGAGGACGTACGCGTGCACGCTCCGCAAAGGGGTGAAGTTCCACAACGGCAAGTCGTTCACCTCGGCCGACGTCGTCTGGTCGTTCGACCGCGTCGTACGGATCAAGGACGAGTCGGGCATCTACACGCTGCTCAGCAACCTGAAGAGCGTGAAGGCGCAGGGCAAGTACGGGGTTATCTTCCGCCTCAAGCATGCGCAGGCCACCTGGCCGCAGATCCTGACCACGGGAGCCGCGCAGATCGTTCCGAAGGGCGTCTACCCGCTCAGGAAGCTGAAGTCGAACACAAGCAAGCAGATCGGCACCGGGCCGTACACGCTCAGCAAGTACTCGCCCGGGCAGCAGGCGGTCTTCAAGAAGTTCGGCGACTTCTGGGGCAAGCCCGCCAAGAACGACGGCGTGATCATCCGCTACTACACGAAGTCCTCGACGATGAAGCTCGCGCTCACGCGCAAGGACATCGACATGGCCTTCCGCGACTTCACGCCGACCGAGACGGTTTCGCTCCAGAAGGCCAAGAGCATCGTCGTGCACAAGGGCAAGGGCGCGTCGATCCGCTACCTCGTCCTGAACCTGAAGATGGCGCCGACCGACAAGCTGGCGGTGCGCAAGGCGATCGCCTACCTGATGCCGAGGCAGACGATCGCGAACCGTGTCTACCACGGGCTCGTCAAGCCGCTCTACTCGATGGTCGCCGCGGGGCTTCCGGGCCACACAGACGCGTTCAAGACGGTCTACGGCGCGTCGCCGAGCCTGGCCAAGGCCCGCGCAGCGCTGAGGGCTGCCGGCATCAAGACGCCGGTGAACATCACGCTCTGGTACACCCCGACCCACTACGGCGACTCCTCGGCGGACGAGTTCGCCGAGATCCAGCGCGCGATGCAGTCGGGCGGGCTGTTCAAGGTGACGCTCAAGTCGGCCGAGTGGGCCCAGTACAGTGACGCACTCGGGAAGCAGTACGGGGCCTTCCAGCTCGGCTGGTTCCCGGACTACGTGGACGGCGAGAACTACCTGCTGCCGTTCTACGACTCGAAGAGCAACTTCACCTCCAACAACTACAAGAGCAAGAAGATGGACGCCCTGCTCGCCAGGGAGCAGGGGACGAAGGCGCTCAAGAAGCGCGTCGCGCTGATCAAGCAGGCCCAGACGATCGCGGCCAAGGACGCGCCGATCGTGCCCTTCTGGCAGGCCGCGATGGTCGCCGTCTCCAGAAGCAACGTGAAGGGGATCGACAAGACGCTCGACCCGACCTTCATCATGCGCTTCTGGCTGATCTCGAAGTCCTGAACGGGGCGCCCGGGCGCGCGTCACGCGCGCCCGGGCGTTTTCCGTAGGATCGACCTGCGCCGATGGCAAGCCAGGGAACCTCGCTCAAGGCCTACGTGCTGACGCGCTTCGCGCTCGTCATACCGATGGTCTGGATCCTGCTGACGATGGTCTTCCTGCTGATGCGCGTGGCACCGGGAGACCCGATCTCGGCGTCGCTTGGGGGACGCGTGCCCGAGCCGGTCGTCGAGCAGATCAGGCACCGCCTCGGCTTCGACAAGCCGCTCCTGACCCAGTACGGCGACTACCTCTGGGCCACGGTCCACCTCGACTTCGGCACGACGATCACCGACCGCCGGCCGGTGACGGACGTCATCCGCGAAAACGGGGCGGCCACCCTCGAGCTCACGATCGCGGCGATGCTGGTCGCGATCGTCGTCGGCGTCTCGATCGGATTGTTGTCCGGGCGCTTCCGCGACACCCCCATAGATGTCGGCGGTCGCCTCTTCGGAATCGTCATCTACGCGATGCCCGTGTTCTTCCTCGGGTTCCTCGCGCAGATCTTCTTCGGCTCCTACCTCGGGATCCTCCCGACCTCCGACCGGGCGAGCCCGATCACGCAGGCCCTCCTGCAGACGCACACGAACCTCTTCCTCATCGACTCGGCGATCGACGGCAACTGGGCGGCGTTCAAGGACGTCCTCGAGCACCTGATCCTCCCCGCGACCACGCTCGGGCTCGTGATCGCCGGCATCTTCATCCGCCTGGTCCGGGTGAACGTGATCAGGACACTCAAGGACGACTACATCGAGGCGGCTCGGGCCAGAGGGATCTCCGAGCGGGCGGTCGTCTATCACCACGCGTTCCGGAACGCGCTCGTGCCCGTGATCACGGTCGTCGGGCTGCAGATGGCGCTGCTGCTCTCGGGTGCCGTCCTCACCGAGACGACCTTCAACTGGCCCGGGATCGGCCAGAAGCTGATCTTCTACCTCAACAACCGCGACTACACGGCCGTGCAAGGGATCATCGTCGTCTTCGCGCTGATCGTCGTGGTCGTGAGCCTCGTGATCGACCTCGTCAGCGCGGCCATCGACCCTCGGATCCGGTACTGATGGCCGTCGCGACTGCCGAGTCGCGCAGGCGGCGCTTCTTCCCGGGTCTGAGGCGGACGCTGGCGCCCGTGGCCGAGGCCCGCGGGACGCCACGCGCCATGCTCTGGGTCGGAACCGGGATCACCGCCTTCTTCATCGTGCTCGCGCTGTTCCCAATGTGGATCGCGCCGTACGGCTTCGACCAGTTCAGCTCGAACGGCGAGCGGTTCAAGCAGCTCGACCATCCCTCCTCCCAGCACATCATGGGAACGACCGTGCAGTCGACCGACGTCCTCTCGCGCGTGATCTGGGGCGCGCAGACGGAGCTCAAGGTGGTCTTGCTCGCGCTCGTGCTCGGCCTCGCGGTCGGCGTGCCGCTCGGCCTCATCTCCGGCTACTTCGCGGGCCCGCTCGACCGCATCCTCGTCCTGATCATGGACGCGCTCTTCGCCTTCCCGTACCTCCTGCTCGCGATCGTGATCGCCTTCCTCCTCGGCGGCCAGGGCGTCATCAACGCGGCGATCGCGATCACGGTCGTCTACATCCCGCAGTACTTCCGCGTGGTCCGGAACCACGTGATCAGCGTGCGCGAGGAACCGTACGTTGAAGCTGCGCGAGCGCTCGGTGCCAAGCCGTTCACGATCATGCGCCGCTACGTCTTCTTCAACGTCGTGCAGAACGTGCCGGTGATCGCGACGCTCAACGCCGCCGACGCGATCCTCACGCTCGCCGCGCTCGGCTTCCTCGGCTACGGGATCCAGCCGACGGCTGGATCCGAGTGGGGCTACGACATCTCGCGCGCCCTCTCGGACGCGAGCTCCGGGATCTGGTGGACCGGGCTCTACCCAGGCCTGGCGATCGTGCTCCTCGTGACCGGCCTGACCCTCCTGGGCGAGGGACTGAACGAGACGATCAACCCGGTGCTGCGGCGCCGCCGGGTGGAAAGCCCGGAGCTCGGCACGCCCACCTCGATCGTCGAGTCTGAGGTGGGTTGATCAGCGAGCCCGTCCTTTCGGTCCGTAACCTGCGGGTCTACTACGGGACGCTGCGAGGTTCGGTGCGCGCCGTCGACGGCGTCTCGCTCGAGATCGGCGAGGCCGAGGTGCTCGGGCTCGTCGGCGAGTCGGGCTGCGGGAAGTCGACGCTTGGGCGGGGAATCATGGGGCTGCTGCCGGAGGGCGCCGTCTCGGACGGAGAGGTGCGCTACGGCGGCCGCAACCTCGTAGCACTTTCCACGAGGGAGCTGCGCGCGCTGCGAGGCCCTGACCTGGGCCTGATCTTCCAGGAGCCCATGACCCGGCTCGACCCGCTGATGCGGATCGAGGACCACTTCGAGGAGACGCTCAAGCGGCACGAGCCCGACCTCTCCAAACGCGAGATCCGGCGACGCTCGCTGGAGACCCTCGGGAAGATGGGTATACCGCCGACCCGCTTCCGCCAGTACCCGTTCGAGTTCTCGGGCGGGATGCGGCAGCGGATCATGATCGCGCTCGCCCTCGTGCTGCGGCCGAAGCTCCTGGTTGCGGACGAGCCGACGACCGCGCTGGACGTGATCGTCGAGGCGCAGATCCTCGGCATCCTCGCGGACCTGAAGCGCGAGTTCGGCACCGCGCTCCTACTGATCACGCACAACCTTGGGATCATTGCGGAGGCGTGCGACCGCGTCGCCGTGATGTATGCCGGCCGGATCGTCGAGGAGGGACCGGCGCGCCAGCTCTTCGGTCAGCCCGCGCACCCGTACACGCGCGAGCTTCTACGCTCGACGATCTCGCTCGAGACCACCGAGCTGCACTCGATTCCCGGCGCGCCGCCGAACCTGATCGATCCTCCGAGCGGCTGCCGCTTCCACCCGCGCTGCCCCGATGCGATGGAGGTGTGCCCACGCAAGTTCCCCATCCCGGTGCGCCTCGACGGCGACCGGCAGGTCGAGTGCTGGCTGCACGGGCCCGAGGAGGAGATCCCGCCCGGGACCGGGCGCCCCCTTGAACGCGAGGAGCTCGCGCTGGCCGATGAGGCCTGAGCTTCGATGAGACCCGAGTCCAACGGCACGCCGCTGGTCTCGGTCCGGGACCTGAAGACGTACTACTCGATCCGCGGCAGCTTCGCGCAGCGCCTGATCGGGCGTGAAGCGGGCTCGGTCCGGGCGGTCGACGACGTCTCCTTCGACCTGCGCGAAGGCGAGGTCCTCGGGCTCGTCGGCGAGTCGGGCAGCGGCAAGACGACACTCGGGCGGACGCTGCTCGGCCTGGTTCGCGCCACCGACGGCTCCGTAATGTTCGAGGGCCGCGACGTCACGAAGCTGAGCGAGCACGATCTGCGTGAGCACCGCCGGCGGATGCAGATCGTCTTCCAGGACCCCCACGCGTCGCTGAATCCCGCCATGACGCTCGTCCAGTCGGTCGGGCACCCGCTCAAGATCCACGGCCTGGCGAAGAACCGCGACCAGATCCGGACGCGGGTCGCGGAGGTGCTCGAGCACGTCGGGCTCGCGCCGGCGGAGCAGTTTCTCGACAAGTACCCGAGCGACCTCTCGGGCGGCCAGAAGCAGCGGGCCGTGATCGCCCGCGCGATCATCCTCAACCCCGTGCTGCTCGTGGCGGACGAGCCCGTCTCGATGCTCGACATGAGCGTGCGGGCGAAGATCCTCGAGCTGATGCTCGCGCTCAAGCGCGACTTCGACCTGACCTTCCTCTACATCACGCACGACCTGGCAACGGCGAAGTTCTTCTGCGACCGGATCGCGATCATGTACCTCGGCCGGATCGTCGAGATCGGCCCTTCCGAGGGGATTTACGAAGACCCGAAGCACCCCTACACCCAGGCGCTGCTGCGCGCGATCCCGGAGCCCGACCCGCTCCGCACGGTGCCACGCGACCTTCCACGCGGCGAGGTCCCGGACGCGGCCCGGCCCCCGCTCGGCTGCTCGTTCCACCCGCGCTGCCCTCGTGCCTTCGAGGTTTGCGGCTGGGAGTCGCGCGACCTGCGCGAGCTGCTCGAGCGGCGCTGGGCGCACCTGAGCCCGGAGGAGTACGAGGACGAGCGAAGAGTCTTCGGGGCCCTCGACGACCTCGACCGCGAGGCGACGAGCGTGCGAATCCCGGCACGGCGCGGCGCGAGCGGAGCGCAGCTCCTGGAAATCCTGGAGGCGATCCGCGGCGAGGATCCCGACGAGCCGTTCTGGTCGGGGGTCCGGGAGCTCAGGGCCGGCGACGAGCACGTACAGATCGAGTGGTGGGAGCCGGTCGATCCACGCCTGCTGCCCTCCGGCCCCGTCCAGGTCGAGTGCCACCTCTACGACGAGGAGGCGCTGGCCGAGGCGGAGCGGCGCAGAGGCGCGGGGGTGCAGCCAGGCGTCCGGTAGCATCGGTGGGCGTGAACCAGAAGCTTTGGTGGCGCGCCGGATCTCTGCTCGTTGTCCTCGTGTTCGCGGCTGCGATCGCGGCCGGCTGCGGCGGCGGGGGCTCGTCCGGAGGAGGCGGCTCCAGCGGCGGCGGGACGATCGTCGACGGCACCACCGACAGCGTCACGAACATCGACCCCGCCGGGAACTACGACTTCGGCTCGGCGACGGTCGACTACCAGATCTTCCAGCACCTGCTCGAGGCAGGCCCCGGAAGCCTCACGCCCCACCCGGTCCTCGCGACGAAATGCGAGTTCACCGGAGGCGGGCTGACAACGTACTCCTGCCAGCTGCGCAAGAACGTCAAGTTCCACAACGGCAAGACGATGACGTCGGCCGATGTCGTGGCCTCGTTCGACCGCGTCGTGAAGATCCAGGACGAGTCCGGCATCTACACGCTGCTCAGCAACCTGAAGAGCGTCGAGGCGACCGGCGACAACAGCGTGGTCTTCCATCTGAAGGCGCCTCAGGCGACGTGGCCGCAGATCCTCACCACCGGCGCCGCGCAGATCGTCCCCAAGGGCGTCTACCCCGCCGGCAAGCTGCGGCCGAACTCGGCGGCGCAGTACGGCACCGGGCCTTATCAGCTGACGGACTACGTGCCCGGCCAGCAGGCCGTGTTCAAGAAGTTCGACGACTACTGGGGCGACCCGCCGAAGACGGCCAACCTGATCATCCGCTACTACTCGAAGTCCTCCACGATGAAGCTGGCGCTCGAGAACGGCGACATCGACATGGCCTTCCGAGCCTTCACGCCGACCGAGCTGCGCTCGCTTCGGAACGAGAGCAAGCTCGTCGTGCACGAGGGCAAGGGCTCCGAGATCCGCTACCTGGTCATGAACGTGACCAGGCCGCCGACCAACCAGGTCGCTGTCCGCAAGGCGATCGCCTACCTGATGCCGCGGCAGGCGCTGGTGGACCGCGTCTACAACGGGACGGTCTCGCCGCTGTACTCAATGGTCCCGGCGGGCCTGAACGGGCACATCCAGGCGTTCGAGGCCGCCTACGGGGCCTCGACGAACCAGGCGAAGGCAAAAGCGATGCTGAGCGGCGCCGGGATCAGCACCCCGGTCAAACTGACGCTCTGGTACACGCCGACCCACTACGGCGACTCCTCTGCTGACGAGTTCGCCGAGATCCAGCGGTCGCTGCAGTCGAGCGGCCTGTTCAAGGTGACGCTCAAGTCGGCCGAGTGGGCGCAGTACAGCGACGCGCTCGGCAAGCAGTACGGCGCCTTCCAGCTCGGCTGGTTCCCCGACTACCCGGACGGCGAGAACTACCTGCTGCCGTTCTACGACTCGAAGAGCAACTTCACCTCGAACAACTTCAAGAGCGCACAGATGGACTCGTTGCTGTCGAAGGAGCAGGCGACGAAGTCGACCTCCGCACGCGACGACCTGATCAGGCAGGCACAGCAGCTCGCGGCGAAGGACGTGCCGATCGTCCCCTACTGGCAGGGCTCGATGATCGCCGTCTCGGACACCAACGTGCAGGGGATCGACAAGACGCTCGACCCGACGTTCATCATGCGCTTCTGGCTGATCGCGAAGAGCTAGTTCGCGGCTAGAGCCGAAACAGCTTCCGGCGGCGTCCTCGCAGCTCGACGGGCTCCGGCTCCTCTATGACCCCGTCGGCGCCTTCGCGATCCGTTGCGTGGAGAATCCGCCGGTCTCCGAGCCAGAAAGCGATGTGCGTCGCCTCGTCGCCGCCGTAGCTGACGAGGTCGCCCGGCGCGAGCCTGTCCTCGGGCACCTCCGCGCCCGCGTCCTCCTGCTGGTCGGCGTCGCGCGGCACGATCCGCCCCAGCCGCCGGTAGGCCATGTGCACGAGCCCCGAGCAGTCGATCCCGCGCTCGGTCATCCCGCCCCACTCGTACGGCGTGCCCAGGTATGCGCGTGCCTCCTCCACCGGATCTCCCGCGCGGGGCAGGCCCGGCCACTCCCCGTCGGGCTCGCCGCCGAGGGCCTCGGCGCGGATCCAGCCCGGGTAGTCGTAGGCCGTCCGGACCCGCACCCACTCGCCGCGCGCGTCCTCGACCGCGAGCGGCTCGCCGGCGAGTGCCTGCGTGACCTGCTCGGCGGTGTCGTCGGGCTCCGCACGCAAGGGCGCGACCTCGACCGAGCACGCTTTCAGGGGAAGCACTGAGGCGTCGCTTGCGATGCCGACCTCAGGACGTGCGGGCGTGGCCCGCATGTCCGTCTGAAATGACCCGTCGAATCCATTGCACGACTCTCGCCACGGTATCTACGTCGGACGGATACGCGGGTCGAGGCGCGCGTAGAGGATGTCGACGAGCGCGTTCAGGACGGTGATGAAGAACGCGCCGTAGATGACGGTCGCCATGATCACCGGCAGGTCCAA
>JBKPHO010000299.1:0-3368 GCA_046729915.1 Actinomycetota bacterium
CTGCGTAGGCATCCGCATCCCGCTCGGGACGCTCCCTTGGTCTTTCGAGCGCGTCGGTACGCCGGTTCTGATCCGCGGCGCCGACGCCATCCATGGGAAATAGCGTGCAGCTCCGCCCGACGCGCGGCAGGGATCGGCCACCGCCGCCGCGACCCTAGTCAGGCCTTCGCCCTGTCGCGCTTGCTCAGCCAGCCTTGTTGCTTGATCGCGACGGCGCTCGCCGACGCTTTCGCCGGACGGCCGTTTCAGCATCTTCCGGCCCCTCGTCCGCTGCGACGCCTGCGCGCTCGATGTCATCGACGGACTCTGGTTCCGGTGTGGGGCCCTCCTGCTCGGCGGGCTCGCGGGCAGAGGCGGCGTCTGCGAGCTCGAGGAGCCCGCTCGCTCGCCCGCGGATGTCCTCCAGCAACTGTCGGCGCTCCTGCCGGACTGCCTCGGTGTCAGCCTGCAGCTCACGAATCCTGGCCGCCTCCTCCTCTCGCAGCCTCGCGAGCGTCTCTTCCAGCTGTCGGCGCTCCTCCTCCGCCTTGGCACGCGCCTCGGCGAGGGTACTCTCAGCCTGCAGACGCGAGCGGGCGAGGATGTCCTCGGCCTCCACTCTGGCCCTGGTGACCACCTGCTCGGCCTCGCCTTCCGCTTGTCTGCCTCACTACTCACGTTGACGAGCAGATCTGCGGCCTCGCCTTTCGCATCGGCCACGGTCTGATCGGCTTCCTGGCGTGCGCTCGCTGTGATCTCCTCCCCCGTCTCCCGCGCCCGCTGGAGGAGGCCGCTCACCTGCTGCTCTGTCTGTTCGAGTGCGTGCGTGACGGCCGCCCGTGGCGAGGCGCTCACCTTGAGCTTCGCGATGACTTGGTTAACGCGCTGCAGGTGGGCATCGACGGCGGCGCGGTCGTAGCCACGGACACTCACCGGGAAGGAGACGTTGAGGAGGTCGGGAGGCACGTAGTGCCGAAGCTCGCCGAAGCGCGGTTCCTGCTCCGAGGCTGTCCCTGAGGACTGGGCGCCGCCCGGTTGCGACGTCGACGGCCGATCGTCGGTCATCGGCGGGAGTGTGACCAACAGCGGCGCGCCGCGTGCGGCAAGGATCTCCTCAGCTCAGCGTGAAGCTTCTGACCGAGGATCGGTTCTTCGTCCTCCACGTTATCTCCGTTGTCTGCTTTGGCGAGACACTAATCCGGTAAGTGCGCGGGTCGGTCCCCTTGGTCGCGCGGCGCCGGTGGCGCTACGCGCGCTCCCACCTGCTCTCCCATCGACCGAAGCTCGCGCTCGATCTGATCAGCCCGTGTCCGTACCCAGGCGCCGTCCACGCGCTGCGTCGAGTGCGCGACGACCTGGTTTCCCCGAATCGCCTCGATCAAGGCGACGTCGAGGACTTCGCTCCGGACCTCGTCGCCGTCTTCGCAGCGAACGAGCCACCTATCTCGCTTCCGGCTGATATGCAGCCTGAGCCCGTCTGGCGTGTGCGTCACCCACTCGGTCATCCCGCGTTCCTCTCCTTACTGCCGCAGCGGTCTGGGCTGACGTTCGCGGGAGGCCGCACTCCCGGTGTTCCTGGCTTGCTTATCGAGACGCAGGCGCAGAAGAAACCATGCGGAGTGCTCCACCGGGCTTGCCGTTGAGATCGTGACGAGAGTTCGCCGACGCCTGAGCGCACCGCCGACGTAAGCGAACGCGCCACCACAGGCCGCTGAACGCGAAAGCGCGCGTGCTTCGACTAGGCCGAGAAGCGAGAGCTATCAGAAGGATCAGGGGCCGCCTCCTTGAGACGGCCCCTGATCGAGTCAGTTTCTACTTCAGCTTTGCCTGCGCCGAGACACACTTGGCGAAGGCGTTCGGCCGCGAGCCGTACCTCTGGCGGAAGGTTGCCGGATCGGAGCGGCGCAGCGCCTTGCAGCTCTTCGACGCCTTGACGAGCGCCTGCGTCAGCTTGGCGGTGCTCGCCTGCAGCTTCTTCAGGACGCAGTTGCCGAAGGCGTTGCTGAGGTCAGCGTTCGTTCCGTAGAACTGCTGGAACGACTTGCCGCCATGCGTCGAGGCGAAGCTCGTGTCTGCCGCTTCCGCGAGGCACGCCTCCGCCGCCGTCACCAGGTCGGTCGACTGCGCCCGCGCCACGATCGAGACGCACTTGCCGAAGGCGTTGCTGTGGTTGGCGTTTGTTCCGAACGACTGCCTGAAGAGGGTCGCGGTCATTCGTGTCCGCAGCGCCGCACATGCACGTGCGGGGTTCATTCCCGACCGACCGGTGGCCGAGGAGTTGCGCGCCTTGAGCGAGACGCAGTTGCCAAAGGCGTTCTTGTGCTTCGCGCCGGTGCCGTAGAACTCGACGAACGTCTTCCCGCCGTGCGTCGTGGCGAAGTTCGGATCGGCCTGCTCGGCACGGCAGAGCGCGTTTGCGCTACTTAGGTCCGCCTGCTCGAAGCGCGTGAACCTGGAGACGCAGGCGCCGAAGGCGTTCGCGCCTCCACCGAAGGCCTGCGTGAAGGCGGCGCTGCCGATCTTCGCGCGGAGTGCGCTGCAGTCTTTGCTCGCCGCCTGAGCCGGCCTCGGGCTGGCGAGGGCCGCAATCGGCGCGAGCACCAACGCGAGCGCTGCACAGATCATCAGGTTTCGCATTCGTTCCTCCTTGGTCGTCCTCAGGAGAGAAGACGGCCTGGAGGGAGCGTTCTGGCGTGCTGCTAACAGAATCGTAACGCTGCGAGTCGGCGCGGCAATCGCTGCCCTGCGGCACGAGAAGGATGCCGCCGCTGCCGATCCGCATGCGGCCGTATGCGGTCGATTTCGCGGCCCGCGAGGCCGCAGATGCAGTTACGGGGCCGAAGCCGGAGCAGCGAACAATTGAGGCCGCGCTTGGTTGACTTGGAGTCTTGGTCGCGGTCGAAGTCGGGCGCGTTTCTGATCTCATGCTTGGTGCAGTCGACGTAGACGGTTTCGTCGTCGCGGTCGATGGCGGAGACAAGCGCGGCTGGAAGCAGCACGTTCTTGCCGAAGATGGCGGGTCCGCTGTCGACGACCAGATAACTCGCCGCAGGCTCGAGTGTCGCCTGATCGACTTTCCCGACCCGACCGCCGACTGCCTCTACGCTGAAGCCGCTCACATCGACTCGACCCAACTCCTCGCGAAAGCTCCACATCTGTCGCTGCATCACGACCCCCTCGCTAGCTAGACCTCGAGCAGCCGCCCGAAGAAGGAGCGGTAGCGCTGCAGGGTCAGACGCAGGTCCTCGGTGCGGACGCCGACGCTCGCGACGTGGATCGCCGCGAATTCCTCAACGACGATCAAGGACGAGGTTCAGTCTCAAGTAGGACCCTCCGACGATTGGACCGGCATCGCCGGCGATGGCACGACGACGCCGGCGAGCTCGATC
>JBKPHO010000300.1:0-4246 GCA_046729915.1 Actinomycetota bacterium
CTCGGCTACATCGACCGCGCCGGCCTGCGCGATTGCCGCGACGGCGAGTTCGAAGGCCATGGCACCTGGGTTGCGAGCCGGATCGCCGGCGCGCTGAACGGGTTCGCTTCCAACGGCGTCGCGCCGGGCGTGCGCATCGGCTCGTACAAGGTGCTCGCCGCCGGGCTCGGCGGCCTCTCGACCTGGATCCTCTCCGGCCTCCTCGCCGCCTGCTCGGACCCGCGCATCGACCTCGTGAACATGTCGATCGAGGGCCACGTGGATCCCTCGGATCCCCTCGGCGCCCAGGACTACCTCCTGTTCACCGACGCCGTCGACTACTGCCGCTCGCATGGAGTGCCGGTGTTCGCTGCGGCGGGCAACCAGCACGTGCGCGTCGACCGCGTCGACCTCACGCTGGAGGGGCGGCACCTCGAGGGCGTCGGCCGCGTCTCGACGGGAAGCGAGGGCATCGCCACCGTCTCTCCCGGAAGCGCCTCGCTCGAGAGTTACGACCTGCGCGGCTGGCTGCCGGTCCCGGCCGCTGTGCCCGGCGTGACGATGGTCTCGGCGACCGCGAACGCCATCGGCGTCGCGCCGCCGAGCGTGCCGCTGCGGTGGCAGGCCCACGTCGGCGCCCGGGACCAGCTCGCGTACTACTCGAGCTACGGCTCCCGCGTGGACATCGCCGCACCAGGCGGCGCACGCCGGTACGAGATCCCGGGCTACGACGGCGGCGAGGGGCGACGTCCTCTACGGCGGCTGGGGCTCGTTCGGCGCGCTCCCCGACGACGGCCTGATCTGCCGCGACCCCTTCGCCGGCTCGCTCTTCAACTCCGCCTGCTTCACCTTCTCCAGGGCAACGGCTTCGGCTGGCTCCAGGGCACCTCGATGGCCGCTCCGAACGCGGCGGGCGCCGCGGCGCTCGTCCTCTCCGCGCGGCCGGCGCTCCGCGGCCGCCCCGAGGCCCTCATGCAGCGTCTCGCGGGCACGGCCAGGCGCTCGCTCGTGAACTACATGGGCCCGAACGACGCCGCGAGCACGGCTCCGGCCCTCGACGGTACCCCGTGCGGGACGGGCTTCTGCCATGTCGACCAGGCACATCCGATCCCGTTTGCCGATGCCTACGGCGCAGGCCTCGTAGATGCCGGCGCAGCCGTTTCCGGCTCATAGCTCGACACTGATCTACGGAACCATATAAGCTCCCGCGCGCACAAAGCCTGGCGGGGCGGCCAGATGGGAACCGAGGGGGCCGATCCCCGCGCGGAATCGGCAAAGAGGGGAGAGTCGATGACACGAAGCCGCACGACTGTCCTGACGGGGACGCTGTTCCTCCTCGCTGCGGCAGTCGCATTGACCCTGGTCTTCCTCACCGGGCGCTCGTCCGGCGGAAACCAGGTCCAGCTGAGGCTCGGCGCGGGCGGCGCCGGTCTCTCGAGCAAGGAGGCAACGGCCGGCGAAGGCCCGGCTGCCGGCTACGAGGCGTACCACTCCGCGGCACGCACGTATCCGGCGAACACGATCTCGCCCGCGATCGTCGCCCGCGCGAAGGCCACCTTCGGCCGGATCGCGAAGCGCGACGCCCGCCTGCGGGCGAGCCTCCGCGCCCGCCACGTCCGCAACTTCCTGTGGGGCGGGCCGAAGTGGCGGCTGTACGGCCCACGCAAGTACGCCGTCCAGCCCGGCGTGACCGCCTTCAACGGCGCCACAAACGTGACCGCGAGCCGGACGGTGGCACTCGTCGCCGACCCGGACTGCAGCGCGACGAGGTGTCGTGTGTGGGCCGGGACCTCCGGCGGCGGGGTCTGGCGGACCAACAACATCCTCGCTCCGAATCCGGTGTGGCACCAGGTCGGCCCGAGAGACCTGGCCCAGAACTCGGTCGGGCAGCTCGTGCTCGATCCGAGCGACCACAGGCACGACACGCTCTACCTGGGCACCGGTGAGGGCAACCGCTGCTCGTCCGGCTGTGAGGCGGGCGTCGGCGTCTACAAGTCGCGGGACGGCGGCGAGCACTGGACGAAGCTCGCGGCCCGCTGCGTCGACAACACGACGTACGCGTGCATCAACCCGGGCAAGGACGCCTTCCTCGGCCGCGCGATCAACGGGATCGTGATCGACCCGAACGACAGCCGGCACCTCATCGTCGGCTCGGCGCAGGCCGTCCGCGGCCTCTCGCACACGATCGGCAACGGCGGCACGACTCGCCTCGAGCCCGGCGCGAACCAGCCCGGCCTCTACGAGTCGTTCGACGGCGGCCAGACGTTCACCGAGGTCTGGAACGGCAACATCGCGAACGGCTTCGGGATCACCGACGTCGGCCTCGATCCGCTCGACCCGAACGTGGTGTACGCGGCGGGCTTCGACGCGGGCCTCTGGCGCCGAGACGCCGGTGCTGCGAGCACCGCGTTCGGGCAGGTGTTCGCGCCGCAGTTCAACGCGGGCACCGGCACCGATCGGCTGATGTTCGCCCTCACGGTGAAGAACGGCCATACGCGCATCTACCTGACCGAGGGCACGGCGAACGCGGCCGGCATTCTCGGCCCGCTGGCGTCGAACTTCTGGCGCCTCGACAACGCCAACCAGCCGGCCGCCACGCTGCTCGCGACCCAGGGAGCCTGCACTGCGCCGAATCCGGCGACGAGCACGTTCCCGACGACCTACAACGGCTGGCAGTGCCTGACGTCGAAGGACACCACGAACCCGTACTTCGCCACGGACGACTTCTGCACCGGGCAGTGCTGGTACGACGAGGACGTCTACACGCCGGCCGGCATGCCGGACACGGTCTACGTGATCGGCTCCTTCCTGTACGGCGAGCTGCCGTGCAACACGAAGGGCGTCGGCTGCGGCAACGGCCGCTCGAACGGCCGCGGCATCCTCTACTCGACCACCGCGGGTGACCCTGACGGCTCACGCACGGATCTCAGGACGTTCACCGACTTGACGAACGACTCGCGGGACACGGCCGCCCCGTGGTGCGCCTTTGCGCCCTACGGGCTGACCTTCTGCCTGCGAGCACCGAACGGTCTGCACCCGGACCAGCACGAGATCATCGTCAACCCGGGCAATCCGACCCAGGTCTTCGAGGTGAACGACGGTGGTGCATTCCGGGTCAGCGGCACGTTCGCCGACATCTCGGCCCAGTGCGACGATCCCGGCCGCGCCGGCGGCGTGGCGATGACGCCCGGGTCGGGCAACTACCTGACCTGCAAGCGGCTCCTCTCGCGGGTGCCGACGGCAATCGACCATATCGACAACCGGCTGAGCAGCACGCTGCAGTTCATCAACGTCGCCATCAACCCCGCGCTGTCGTGCGAGGTCATGGGCGGCACGCAGGACAACGGAACCTGGTCGAACAACAACGGCTGCAGCCGCGACGTGTTCAACCAGGTGATCTATGGGGACGGCGGCAACGCCGTCTACGACGCGACCGAGCCGACGTGGCGCGCGAACGAGTTCACCAGCGGCTTCGGCGACTCGAACTTCCGCAACGGCGACCCGGAGCGCTGGGTGATCACGACTGCTCCGATGGTCAGCAGCGGAGAGCTGTTCGCGTTCTACTGGCCGCAGATCGGCGACCCGAACCCGGAGCCGGGCACACATCCCATCTACAACGGTGGGCAGCACGTCTGGCGCAGCTGGGCGTTCGGCGCCGGCACGCCGGGAGCAGTTCCGCAGGACACGACTCCGAACATCGCCGACTACGAGGCGAACTGTCCTGAGTTCGTGACCCCGGGGAACCAGGCCGGCTGCGGTGACTACCAGCCGCTCGGCGGGCCGGTCGGCGCGAACGCGGCCGGCGACCTGACGGGCACGTTCTACGGCGCGGACCGCACCGGCGGCTCGATGTCGTTCATGGCGCGCTCGGGGGCCGACCACGGGACGATGTGGGCGCTCACGTCTGCGGGTCGCATCTTCGTCTCGCACAACGTGAACGCAAGCGACCCGGCCGCTGTCGCGTGGCACCGGATCGACAACGCGACCTCGCCGACTCGCTTCCCGAGCGGGGTCACGATCGATCCTGCCGACCCGGGGCACGCGTGGGTGAGCTACTCCGGCTACAACGCCGCGACGCCCACGACTCCTGGGCACGTGTTCGACGTCCAGGAGAACGGCACCGCGGCGGGCTCGGGCATCTTCACGAACCTGAACGTGGAGAGCGGCTCGTCGGCGTACCCGACGCCGTTCGACGACGGCGACCTGCCGGTTGCCGACATCGTCCGGGACGACGCGACGCGCACGCTGTACGTCGCGACGGACTTCG
>JBKPHO010000301.1:0-2306 GCA_046729915.1 Actinomycetota bacterium
CCCGCGAAGGTGGAGGAAACTGATCCGTCGATGACGGATAGTGGCCAGATCGAGCCGGGGCAAGGGACCCTCCCGAGAAGCGGGGTGCAGGCTGGCCGCAGAGCCCAGACGCCCCGAGCCCCCACCCCGGCTCGCTAATCGATACCCGAGCCGGTCAGTTCTGGTTTTACACTGACCAGGCCGTCTCGGCCCCCGGGGAGGAGGAGCATCGACTTCGTGGGGCATGCGCGCACGGTCTTCCGGAGAGCGCTTGAGCGCGGCAACCTGCTGGTCGCCGAGGCGACGGCAAAGGAGATCGGCCGCCTCAGCCTTGCCGAGGCGCTCGAGCTGACGCTCCTAATCGCGCGGGAAGATCCGCCCCGCCACCCGCGCGTCGCGGCGCGCTGGCTCCGGCGCTACCTCGACGAGTCACTCGCCATCGCACACGGCGACGACGAGCTCCCGGATGAACCGATCCTCGCAACTACTGAAGGTGGAAGGCGCGTTCTTCACCTCGCAAACGCTGAAGCGTGCATGCGGTTCTTCACATGCGTCGTCGACACCACTACTGACGCGGCCGTCGTCGCGTTCCCCTAGCCGCGCGCCAGTTTTGCGCCAGTCGGCACCGGTGCCGAGCGGTTCTTAGCGGTTCTAAGCGGTACAACGAGAGGGCCGCCAGAGAAGGCCGAAACCCGCCTGTTAGAGCGGGTTTCGGCTTGTAAGGCGATGCGCCTGGGAGGATTCGAACCTCCGACCAACGGCTTAGAAGGCCGTCGCTCTTCCGCTGAGCTACAGGCGCCTCTCGACAGCGTAGCGCCGCCGAAAGTCGGCTTCGCCGTCGCAGCCGACATGTGCGGCTGCGGCTCACAAAGGCTCCTTGGTGGAGCAAGCCGGCGGAAATCGTCATGGCCGCGAAGCGGCCGGATTTCCGCCGGCCCCTAGAGCGCAGCGGGCGCGCGGCCGCGCCGGTGTTCGAGCCAGTCGACGATCAGCACCTGAATCGAGCCGGCCGCGGGAATAGCGCCGAGCGCGCCGAGAATGCCCGCGAGCTCGGCTCCGATGAGGATCGAAATCAGCACTGCCAGCGGCGACAGCTGCACGGTGCGGCCGTAGACCACCGGCTGCAGGAGGTGGTTCTCGACCTGCTGGTAGACGATGAAGAACGCGACGACCACGATGCCGGCCACGATCGAGTGCAGGAAGGCGACGGTGCCGATCAGGATCGCGGCGATCGTCGCGCCGGCCAGCGGGATCAGGTCGAGGATCGCCACGATCAATCCCAACGCCACGGCGAACGGAACGCCCATGATCAGGAGCACAACCGTCGTCAGGCCGCCGGCGATCAGGCTGATGAGGAGGTTCCCGGTCACGTAGCCGCCCACGGTCCGGTAGATGTCGTTTCCCACCTTGCGCCAGCGGGGCCGGGAGTGCTCGGGCAGCAGCTGGTAGAAGCGCTCGACCCAGCGCGGCCCCTCGAGCAGCATGAAGAACGTCATGAAGAGGATGGTGATAGTCGCGACGACGATCGTGATCACCCCCTTGGCGACCGAGACGGCGACGCCGGAAAGACCGAGCACCTTCGTCGCGCCCCCCTCCCTGATGGCCGACTGGATCCGTTCCTGGATGTGGTACTTCGTCTCGAGGAACCCGAGCCGTCCGCGCCCGCGAGTGATGTCATCGACGTAGTCGGGGAGCTTCTGGACAAAGTCGTTCACCTGGTTGACTAGCGTCGGCACGAAGAGGAAGCCGATTCCAAAGATGAAGGCAATCGCGAGCAGGTAGGTGACCGCTGCGGCCGAGCCGCGCCGCTTGAGGCCACGCTGCTGGAACCACTCCACCGCTGGGTTGAGCGCGAGCGCCAGGAAGAGCGAGATGAGGATCCAGGTCAGGACGTGCCGTGCGATCCAGATCACCTCGAGGACGACCGCGACGGCGATGATCGCGCCCAGCAGCGACAGGACGGTGCGCAGCCGGAACCGGACCAGGCGTTCCGGGATCACCCGCCCAGCATCGCGCAGAGGTCGGACGGCCGCGGCCGAGCGCCGCTACGCTTGGCCCGTCGCGGGCGTAGCTCAATGGTAGAGCCCTAGCCTTCCAAGCTAGTTATGCGGGTTCGATTCCCGCCGCCCGCTCCTCCTCGGTCCGCCGGCGCAGGCCTCGCCTAGGGTGATCCCGTGAACCGTGCCATTCTCGTGCGCCACGCCGAGAGCGACCTCTCCGCGGTGGGCCGGACGAACGGCGACCCGGCCGTTGCCATCGCGTTGACCGCGGCCGGACGCGAGCAGGCGCGAGAGCTGGGGCGTGAGCTCGCGCGCGAGCGGATCGAC
>JBKPHO010000302.1:0-6698 GCA_046729915.1 Actinomycetota bacterium
CGTTGGGGACGATCGTGCCGATCAGCCCTGCGCTGTTGCCGATGATGAGGTTGTTCTCGATCGTTGGTGTCGCGTCGTTGACGATCCAGATTCCACCGCCGTCGCCGCCCGCGGCGTTGCCGCTGATCAAGTTGCTGCTGATGGTGGGGCTCGCTCCTCCGAAGAGTGAGATCCCTCCGCCCGACGCTCCGGCGAAGGAGTTATCCAGGATTCGGTTGCCGAGGATCTGTACCGATCCCGACCCGTACAGCAGCGCGATTCCTCCACCACCGACGCCGCCGCTGTAGCCAAAGCATTGGCTGTTGTTGGAGATGACGTTGCCGCCAATGGTGACTGCCGAGCCATAACCGACGACAACCCCGCCACCACCGCTGCAGGCGACGTTGTTCGTGATCACATTGTTCTCGATGACTGGCGAGCCGCCGCTGGTGCTCACTCCTCCGCCGTCGCCCGGACTTCGGCCGTTCTGGATCGTGAAACCGCGCAACACCGGCGTCTCGCCAGGATTCGCGATCAACTGGACCACTGTCCCCGCTAGGCCGCCGTCGATCGTGGTCACACTCGGCCCGTCGGTACTCTCAATCGTGATTGCTTTTGACTGATTATTGATCAACTCGTGGTAGACGCCAGGCGAAACACTGACCGTGTCGCCCGCCGCGGCGGCGTCGATCCCGGCCTGAATTGTCGGATAATCCTGCGGAACCCGGAGCACGTTCGCTGCGAAGGCTGGTTGGGCGCCCAAACCAGTTGCGGCGACTGCGAGCGTCGTAACCACCAGTAGCCGACAGGTCCGTTGCCTTCCAGCCGAGGATCCGCGTATCGGCAGTTTTTGTGATCTCGATGGTCGAAAGTCCATCACTTGCTCCTTCCGCGAAGGTTGAACCTCGCGATCCTGGCTCCTCTCGCTAACACGGCTCTAATTCGAGCAGCGCGACTTTGTGATTGGAGCCAGCGCCATGCCGCTTTGACCCGGCATCCGCAGGAGGCGCTACTTCAGTCGGGGTCGCGTCAGGTACGTCCCTCCCTCTCGAACGTCCGCCTGCGCCGCACGGGTCATACCACTTTGTGCCGAGTGTGTCTATTGCTCAGCAGGCCATCGTGGTTGGGAGTCAGCGCGCGTGTCACGGCCCAGAAGCGCGGTTTACCGAGGGACGAGGTACAACCGCAAGAACCCCCACAGCACCTACTACCGAAGCGTTAACGCCGTATCACGGTAAACGGCGCGCTACGGGGCTAGTGGGTCACGTCCCGTAGCGTGGTGTAGGAGCGTCGGACGGAGCCGGTCGGTAGTCCGGGCACCGCGGCGCTCAGACTCGTCGGCTTGACGCCAATGAAGTTCGACGGGAGGAGTCACCGCGATGGCCGAGACGAAGAGGATGACGTGCGAGCAGCCTCGTTAGCCTTGGGCAGCGAGAACGGCTTTGACTGTCGAGGGGGTACCACTGCTTTCCGTTGTGAGCTGTGGGGACGCCGTCAGCGTTCAATCGCCTGGCGATCTCGCTCAATGAACGCCCTTGCTTCCTTTCGCGGTGGATTCGCGCACGGACACGTTGCGGGAGCGCTGGTGGCCTACCGAGCCGCACCCCTTGGTCCCGTGTCACCGCGAGCGCTTCTCTCGTCCGTTCCCCAACTAGACACACGGGCTGAAGATTCCGTATTGATCTGGCGGGGTCGCCATTGACCGTCAGCCAGTCGTGGCGCATCATCGCCTGGAAGCAGACGATCGCAACAGGAGAGTGAGAATGGCCCGAAGGCTGCTGCTGTTCGCCCTTTCGGTTCTCGCGCTGCTCGTCCTCTGGCTCGCAATCGCCGCCTCAGCCCTTGCGTATGACGGCTCAGTGGCAGCGGCCTACGCCGATACCTACTGGCAGAACTACAACACGGCATGGCCCTCGTTCGCTAACCGTGGCGGAGACTGTACGAACTTCGTATCGCAGGCGCTCTACTCCGGAGGGATCGCCATGCGTACCTCACCTACGTACAGCGGCGACGCAGCCTGGTACATGCTGCCGAAAAGCGGCCACCGCTGGACGTATTCGCTCCCCTGGATCAACGCCCAACACCAGAGCGTCTTCGCGCTCCGGTATTTACCCGGCGTCACTCAGCTTGCGTCCTACTACGGCGTCGCGCCGGGACAGAGCGTGGCCGACCACGCGAGCCAGGGCGACATCGTGCTCTACGACTGGAATAACGACGACACCTACGACCATGAGTCGATCGTCGTCGCCAGCGACGGCGCGAATCCAGATGGCACCGCCAACTGGGACCTCGTCGATGCGCACACGAACAATCGCTATCACGCGTATTGGACGCTTGCCCAGTACAACGCGAGCTGGGCAACGACGCGGATTGTCGTCCTCCACATCGCGCCGACGACCAACTAACCTCGAACGCGCGTCGGCTGGAATGTGGATCGATCCCGATGCGCAAGCATCGGACAGGGCAGCCGCGGCACTCTCATCGCGATTATCGCGATCCGCCTCGGGGTAGGGCGCGCGATACGACGAGGGAACTACGGCTTCTTTGGCCGACCCGACCGTCGCGATGGGAACGACTCAAGTGCCGCGTGAAGCTCTCCTAGCGGCCGCGAGCCCCTGCCGGCGCCCTCGAGGCCGTTCTCCGAAAACACGGCGAGCGTGCGCGGCGGTGAGTCGAGGCCGATGGCGACTCGCGTTTGCACCTGGTGTGCCATGCCAGAACTGCCCCCGTCGACCGGGTCCCCTAGTCGGCCGGCGGGTGCAGGGCTGAGAGGTTCTGGTTCGCGTCCACTCGTAACGCTGCGGAGTAACGGCGGTGCCGGCGTCTGGTCGCCAGGGGGCGAACTCGAAGGTGAGGTGGCGCTGAAGGTCCCCGTTGGCGCTATCCATTCCGCCCCTCTCGGCGCAACTGCGTGTCTCTGCGTCGGCGGGCAAGATCGCCGAGGCCGTCTCATGCGGATTCCCGAGGTCGCAAGACCCAGGTTGTGATGGGCCGGCGCGTCAGCTCCAGCGGTGGACGAGATGCCAGGTGCGCCCGGCGTCGTCAGTCGCGAGTAGCTGCGCGGGGAGGCTGCCGCCGCGACCGAGCAGCACGAGGCCACGGCCGCCGGCGAACGCGGCGGCGCCGCGCCCGAAGTCGAGCTCGGGTCGGGCGACCTTCGGCTGGGCGCGCCAGTGGAGGCCGCGATCGCGGGTGACGTAGAGGGTGCCGCGACTTTCCCAGAGGATGCCGAAGCCGTCGGCGGCGAACGCGATCCCGGCCGGGTAGCCGTAACCTCCAAGGCCTCCGTGCACGTTGCGGCGCGGATAAGTGACGGCCGAGGCGCCGGCGCTCCAGCTCCGGCCACCGTCGGTCGTGCGGAAGACGGCCTTCTCCTCGTTTCCCGCGCCGGGTTGCCCGAGGCAGACGATCCAGCCCAGGCTCGGCGTCACCAGGTCGATGAGCGCGCCCGAGGCGACCGCCTGCGTGCAGGGACTTGCCCGCCTTTGCCACGTCTGCCCGCCGTCGCTCGTCGCGAACAGGGCGAGAGCGAGGTGGTTGCGCACCAGGTGGCTGCGGAAGCCGAGCCCGATCCGCTCGGTCGCGAAGCTGGCTCCATAACGGTCGCGGAACCGCTTCCAGCTTCGTCCCCCGTCGAGCGTCCGGAACACCCGGCCGTCGGTCGTCGCGATCGCGCCATGCGGCCCGGCGGTCTGCAGCTGCAGGACACGCCGGCGCGTCCGTAGCACCACCCGGAACCTGCGGCCGCCGTTCGACGTGAGCTGGATCGTGCCGCTGCTGCAGGAGGCGTCGGTTGTCCCCACACAAGTGCCCGTTCCCAGCAGGCCGCGGCGGGCATCCCAGAACGCAATCGCGTTCGGCACCGAACCGAGCCTCTTCGCATGAGCGCCCGTGCCCCGAGCGGCGCGATCTCCGCCACCGCCGCAGGCGGCGAGACCCAGGGTGATCGAAGCGGCGACGATCGTTGGCCTCATCCACACAGCGGCGGGCGCGCCTGAATCACATCACCTCTACTGCCCCGTGGCGGAGAAATTCATGTAGTCCTTGGTCGACCCGGCCCAGGAGCCTCCCCAGCCCCAGCCGATCGAGCCACGCACTCTCGTTTCTCCGAGCGCCGCTGTCTATGGGCCGTTCGGCCTATGGCCTCCCTCGGCTCGAGGTGCGGCCAAGGCTGTGTGCCACACGGGGGTGGTTCCCGGCACACGCTCACGGCACCCTCCGGCCCCGGGGAGGAGAAGCGTCGACCTCGCAGGGCAGTCCACAACCGACCCGATGAGGTAGCGGATTTACCGCAGGTGCGGTCCCTCAGGGTTGGAGGTCATGACCCCCAGGGTGGTCAAGCGAAACGCTGTTGCAACCTAGATGAAGGCTCGTACTCCGACCGCGACGAGCGCGATCGGAACCATCACGACCATGATCCCGGCAGCTCGAGCGTTGAGCGAAGTGACCCAGGCCCGGCGTACTCGCCTGTTCATCCTCGTAGCTCGGGGCTCCGGCTTTACGCGCTGCGCGCGCAGGTAGTCGGCCCTCATCCTCGCCGTGTGGTCTGCGTGCCACTGGCGGGCAGTCCCTGGATCGAACTGGTACATCACTTCCACCTTCCGGTAGCCCCCGATTCCTCTCCCACCTAGGGGCGGCGATGGGTGGGTGACACTTGACACTAACACCATATGGGCGGTCTGCCCAGACCTAGACGGCCCACCCTCCGGTTTTCTTCCGAACCCCGTCGGCAAGACCGTCGGCAAGACCGGCCGCTAACGAGGATCGACGCAAACAGATGGCCGACTCTCGAAAGGTTGCTCGGCCCTGCCGGCGAGCCCACATTGTGGGCGTCGCCTTCTTCGACTACCTCCTCGGACAGACCGGCGTCGCTCGGAATGGCATCGAGCTCCATCCCGTCCTTGGCCTTGCCTTGTGGGGTGCGCAAACTCGGTTTCGTTGCGAATCAGTGGGCTGTTCAGGCTCAGGCCGCCTTTGCGCGCGAGGCTGGCGGGGCGCGCTTGACCTTGAGCCGCCGGATCTGATATTCGCGCGCGCGCGTCAACTTCACTAGTGAGTGAGGGCGCCGGTTGTCCTCGTCGTCACCGGCGCGATCTCTGCCAGGCACGCGACCATCCCTCGCGCCCCGTGGCACCACTGCGTGCGAATCGTCCCGTCGCGACCCACCAGCTCCGCGTCCGCGAGCGCGGGCCAGTTCGCGAGCCCATCTTCTTCCACCGCAAGGCGTTTGAACCTCTCGCTCGCGCGCAGGTGTAGGTCCTCGTCCGGCTCGTGCATGAGGGCCGCGACACAGCCCGCAAAACCGTGGGCTGCACCGACGAACTGCCGAGTGGCGCCGTATAGGTCTTGCGTCCAGAGGCCGGAGTCCTCCCATGCATCGCGGAAGAGGTGGGCGCTCTCGCGCCACAGCTCGAGCCGACCGATCGCGCGCGCCGCGAGCATCGTCCCGGGGCCGCTCCACATGAACTCGCGGTGCCGATCGTCGACGTTCGCCGCCACGAGCTCGGTGATTCAGCGCGCGATCTCGGCCGACGGCGCCAGCCGGTACAAAGTGAGCAAGATCCCCGTCTCGCCGATCCACATGCTCGGCGGATGCGCCCATTGCTCGAACTCCGGTTTCGCGTGGTAGATCTCGACGGCTTGCTCGAGGGCCGGAACGTAGTCCCGGGTCCTGGCGGCGATGAGGCCCCGGCGCGCGAGCAGATCGAGCGCATAGATCACGCCGGCAGATCCCAGATAGACGGTCGTGAATGGTCCCTCCCCTTCGTCGTCGCGCGGATGCATAGGCCAGTGCGGCGAATCGAATGACGCCTCGCAGTCGGCGGCGATTTCGCGGATCGCCGTTAGTGCTGCGTCGGAGTCCAGGGCCGCGACTCGAGCGGCTCGTGCGATTCCGGCGAGTAGAGCGTCGCGCCGCCGATGATCTCAGGCGGCGAGCAACTCCTGCTCCACGAAGCGGAGGCAGGCCCCGAAGGGATCGAGTGAACCGGGATCCCGTAGCGTCTGAACGCATACGGGCACGGGTTTGATGATCACGACGAACAGCCAGAGGTCCCCGGCCACCCCGCAATGAACGGGCACAGATTCATTGCGGTGATCAGTCGACGCCACCGCCTCCCAGGGCCTACAAGCGAGATGGTAAGGAGGGGGTCGACGGTTCGAGTCCGTCAGAGGGCTTCGTGTTTTCGCCTGCTCAGGTGATTTCTCCGTTGCCTGCGCTGGCGCAGGCCGCAGGCTGCGGCGTCCACGCAGTGTCCACCAGCGTCCACCGTGGACGTTGTTCGGCGCTCAGCGCGTCGAGCAGGCGGATCGCGTGCTCCCGTCCGTCGCGAGCGAGGTGGCCGTAGTGGCGGTCGATCATGGTCAGGCTGGCGCCCATGTAGCGGGAGAGGTCGAAGGTGGAGATGCCGGCACGGAGCGCAAAGGTCGCGAAGGTGTGGCGGAGATCGTAGATCCTGCGCACGGGCTCGATCTCGGCTGCGAGCTGCGCTGGCTTCCACTCCCGGTTGCGGAAGTTGTGCAGGTCGACGTAGCCGCCCCGCTCGGCAGGGAAGACGAGTCCACTCTGCCTGTCCGATGGCTGTCCCTTGAGTGCGTCGAGCGCGATCGTCTGCAGCGGCACCGCCCGGCGGCTCGCCTCTGTCTTCGGGCACTTCAACCGCCCCTTCGTGAACGAGCGGTGGATGTAGACAACCCGCGCCTCCAGGTCGATGTCACGC
>JBKPHO010000303.1:0-11738 GCA_046729915.1 Actinomycetota bacterium
GCCCGTGGCTGAGAGGAGGAGGACGATGGTGGAGTACTACCCAATCCCGTTCGGACACGTGGAAGTCAGAGTCGACCGGCGCCCGCAGCGGCCGCCGGCGCAGCTGCCCGCTCGAAGGCGTCCGCGGTGAGGACCGAGACCTTCCAGACACCCGGGGACGTCCGGCTCGAGGTTCGCCTCGGCGCAGGTGAGATCCGGCTGGAGGCCTCCGACGTCCAGGAGACGACCGTCGTGCTCGAGCCGCTTCGAGACAACGACGCGAGCACGGCTGCGATCACGAACGCCCGCGTGGAGCTGCGCGAGCGCGCGGACGGCCACGAGGTCGTGGTCGACGTGCGCGACCGCGGCCGCGGCCTCGGCATCTTCCGCGGCGCCGAGGTGCTCGTCGGCATTACCTGCCCCAACGGCGCGAGCGTCGAGTCGAAGTCCGGCTCGGCGGACGTGGTCGGCCGCGGGCGCTTCGGCGCCGTCGAGGTCGAGACCGGCTCCGGCGACGTCGAGTTCGGCGAGGTCGCCGAGGCGCGGGTGAACGCGGCGAGCGGCGACGTGCAGCTCGGCGACGTCGGAGGCGACGCGAGGGTCAACACGGCCTCCGGCGACGTGCAGATGAGGACCGTCGGCGGCGAGGCCAAAATCAACTCGGCCTCGGGCGACGTGATCCTCCGCGAGGTGGCCGGCGAGCTGTCGGTCAACACCGCCTCCGGCGACGTGCTCGTCCGCGAGACCGGGGCGGCCGTCAGCGTTAACACGGCCTCCGGCGACCAGGAGATCGGGAGCGTCGGCGCCGGCAAGGTGACCCTCAAGTCGGCCTCCGGCGACCTCAAGGTCGGGATCCCCGAAGGGACGAACCTCTGGGTCGACGCGCGCTCGCGCAGCGGCGAGGTCCGCTCCGAGCTGCCGGTCTCCGACCTGCCGCCCGAGGGCGAGGCCCCAGTAGTCGAGCTCCGTGCGAACACGATGAGCGGCGACATCACCGTCTCGAGGGCGTGAACCCGAGCGACCCCACTTCGGGCGCGTCCGCCGCGCCGGCTCCCGCACGCCTTCTGCGGCTCCCGGCGGCCTTGCAGGAGCGCGATTTCCGCCGCTTCTGGGTGGGCGAGACGGTCTCGCTCTTCGGGGACCAGATCACGCTGATCGCCCTCCCGCTCGTGGCCGTTCTCGAGCTGCACGCGAGCGCCGCCCAGATGGGCTACCTGGGCGCCGCGGAGCTGTTTCCGGCCCTGATCTTCTCGCTGCACGCGGGCGCGTGGCTTGACCGCCGCGGCAAGCGGCGGCAGACGATGATCTTCACCGCGCTCGGGCGCGCAGCGCTGCTCGCCACGATTCCGGTCGCCTTCTGGCTCGACGCGCTGACGCTGGCGCAGCTCTACGTCGTCGGCTTCATGGTCGGGACGCTGAGCGTCGTTTTCTTCGTCTCCTACAGCACGCTGTTCGTCTCGCTCGTCCCGCGCGAGCGCTACGTCGAAGCGAGCTCGCTGCTGAACGGGAGCCGGGCGCTCTCGTTCGTCGGGGGGCCGAGCGTCGGCGGTCTACTCGTCCAAGCGTTCTCGGCGCCGGGAGCGCTCGTGGCCGACGCCTGCTCGTTCCTCTTCTCCGCAGCGGCGCTGCGGTCGATCTCGCCGACCGAGCCTCCGACCGAGAAGGCCGAGCGCGGCCACGTGAAGGCGGGGATCCGCTACATCCGGCACTCGCCGATCGTCCGCGCTTCGCTGCTCGCCACCGCGACGATCAACTTCTTCAACTTCGTCTTCTGGGCGCTGTTCATCCTCTACGCGACGAAGACCCTGGGCGTGCGGCCGGGGGTGCTCGGGCTCGTCCTGGGCGCGGCCTCGATCGGCGGCGTGATCGGCTCGCTCGTGACCGGACGGATCAGCCGCCGGATCGGGGTCGGCCCGGCGTTCACGCTTGGCTGCGTGCTGTTCCCGGTGCCGCTCGTGCTCGTGCCGCTCGCCGGCGGTGCCGACTGGGCGATCCTCTTGTTCCTGTTCCTCGCCGAGTTCGGCTCGGGCTTCGGGGTGATGATCCTCGATATCTCCGGCGCCGCGATCAAGGCCGCGCTCGTGCCCGACCGCCTGCGGGCGCGCGTGTCCGGCGCCTACATGCTCGTGAACTACGGCGTGCGGCCGCTCGGGGCGCTCACCGGCGGAGCGCTGGGAACCTGGATCGGCCTGCGGCCGACGCTCTGGATCGCGTCGGTCGGCGCGATCGCGGGGGTCCTCTGGCTGCTTCCCTCGCCCGTGATGCGGCTTCGCGAGCTGCCGGAGCCGGAGGAGGCCGGATGAGCGGCGTGGAGGGGGTTATGGGGAACCGGGAGGTTCCCCGGATCGCAATCCTCGGCCCGCGCGCCGACTTGCGAGGCGCGGGGGCTGAGGCGAGCCCAGGAGAAGAAGGGTCCCCGCGGGGGACACATGGTTTCCCCCGCGCGACTGAGCAGCAGGCGAAGGAAGCCGGGTGAGCCGCACCGAGCTCTTGCGCCAGCGGTCGGTCGTCGCGCTGCTCGCGGCCGAGGTGATCTCGACCACCGGCAGCCAGATGACCTGGGTCGCGCTGCCCTGGTTCGTGCTCGTCACGAGTGGCTCGGCGACGAAGACGACATTCGTCGTCGCCGCGGAGGTGATCGGGGTCGCGCTGCTCGGCCTGCCGGGCGGCCGCCTGCTCGGCCGGCTCGGCGCGCGCCGGACGATGATGCTCTGCGACGGGGTCCGCGCTCCGTTGATGACCGTGATCCCGGTGCTGCACTGGACCGGGGGTCTCTCCTTCCCGATCCTGCTCGCCGTCTCGTTCGCGCTCGGCGCGCTCACCGCACCCTACTTCGCGGCGCAGAAGGTGATCGTCCCCGAGCTGCTGGGGGAGGACGAAGAACGGGTCACAGAGGCGAACGCGCTCTTCCAGGCGGCCACACGCGCCACTCTGCTCGCAGGGCCGGCATTGGCGGGGATCCTGATCGGGATCCTCGGTGCGACCTCGGTGCTGCTGATCGACGCCTCGACCTACGTCGTCTCGCTCGTGCTCGTGGCCGTCTTCGTCCCGCACCGGCCGGCCATGCCGCAAGAAGAGGAGCACCGCAGCCTTCGCGCGGGGTTCCGCTTCGTCGCGCAGGACCGGCTGCTGCGAGTCTGGTGGCCGGCGTTCGCATTCGGGGACGCAGCCTGGACGGCGTTCTTCGTCGCCGTTCCGGTGCTCGTGCTGAGCCGGTTCGGCCACCACCCGGGGATCGTCGGCTGGCTGATCGCGTCGTTCGGGGTGGGCGCGCTGATCGGCAACGCGATCTCGTTCCGTCTTCTCACGCGGCGCTTTCAGGGCCTGGCCGTCATCGCCGCCTGCGCGATGGGCCAAGCCGCGCCGCTCTGGCTGCTCTGGCTGCCGCTCCCGGCGGTGGCGCTCTCGGCGCTGATCTTCGCGTCCGGGATCGCCAACGGGCTCGTGAACCCGAGCCTGCACACGATCACGACACTGCGCGTGCCGCCGCCGCTGCGGCCGAACGTCTTCGCGACGTCAATGGTCGGCTGGGCGCTCGTGAACCCGCTCGGGCTGTTCGTCACCGGGCCTGTGCTGGACGCCTTCGGGACGACGCCGGTGCTGATCGGCTTCGCCGCGATGCAGACGGCGATGATGGCCGTGGTGGCGAGCGCCTCCGCCCGCGAGCTCGGGCGGCAGCGGCTCGAGCCGGCCCTCAGCTGAGCTCGTTGGCCTTCGCCCTCAGCGCAGAGAAGCCGGCCTGGAGGAGGTCGTTCGCGGCGGCCGCGCCCAGCGACCAGGTGAGCAGCCGCCCGAAGCGCGGCGTGATGATCTGCGTCGAGGCCAACGCGGCCGCGGTCCACGTCCCGATGCAGCGGCTGCAGGTGACGAGCTCGCCGATCGCCTGCTCCATCCCTCCCTCGACCGGCTCTTCGTCCCCGCTGTGCGCGTGGCCCCGCACGAACGGCTGCCGGAGGAAGCTCGTGACCTCGTCGTGCGAGAGCGTGTGCGCAGCCTTGAACGAGGCCGCGCTCAGAACCGCGAAGTCGAGCGCCGTCTGGCACTGCGGGTCGCGGTCGAGCAGTCGGCCGACCGCGCCGGCCGTCGCGAGCAGGCCGGCGAATGCGCCCATGATGGCGGCGTAGGAGCCGTAGGGCGGCCGAGCTTCCGCAAACATCGCCGCGAGCCCTAAGGCGCCGCCTCGGCGGCGCCGACCAGAGAGGCCACGGCGGCTTGGCCGGCGTGGCCGTCCAACACACCGATTCGGAATTGCTTCGATCTCAAAGAAGGCACGGGGTAGCCTCTTAGCTTCATGGCCGAGTTCAAAACCTCCGACGCGTACAGCCCGACCGGCGACCAGCCGCAGGCGATCGCCGAGCTGTCCGCGGGCCTGCTCGAAGGGGAGCGCTACCAGACGATGCTCGGGGCGACGGGGACCGGCAAGACCGCGACGATGGCCTGGATCGTCGAGCAGATCCAGAAGCCGACGCTGCTGATCGCCCACAACAAGACCCTCGCCGCGCAGCTGTGCAACGAGCTACGCGAGTTCTTCCCGCACAACGCGGTCGAGTACTTCGTCTCGTACTACGACTACTACCAGCCGGAGGCGTACGTCCCGCAGGCCGACCTCTACATCGAGAAGGACTCGTCGCAGAACGACGACATCGCACGCCTGCGCCTGGCGGCGACGTCCGCGCTCTTCACGCGCAGGGACGTGATCGTGGTCGCGTCGGTCTCCTGCATCTACGGCCTGGGCTCGCCCGAGGAGTGGCGCGACCGGATGATCTACCTGGAGGTCGGCCGGGAGCACGACCGCGACCTCGTCCTGCGCAAGCTGATCGACTCGCAGTACACGCGCAACGACACCGTCCTCGGCCGCGGCCGCTTTCGCGTCAAGGGCGACGTCGTCGAGATCCAGCCGGCGAACCAGGAGACCGCGTACAGGCTCTCCTTCTTCGGCGACGAGGTCGAGCAGATCACACACTTCGACCCGGTCTCCGGCGAGGTGTACGCGAAGCTCGACAACCTCGCGATCTGGCCGGCGACGGAGTACGTCACCTCCAAGCCGACGATCGAGCGAGCCGTCTCGGAGATCCGGCACGAGCTGGAGCAGCAGGTGAAGCACTTCGAGGCGGACGGACGGATGCTCGAGGCGCACCGGATCCGGCAGCGCACGGAGTACGACCTCGAACTGCTCCAGGAGCTCGGCTTTTGCACGGGGATCGAGAACTACTCGCGCATCCTCGAAGGGCGAGCGCCCGGCTCGCACCCGTTCACCCTGCTCGACTACTTCCCGAACGACTTCGTGGTCTTCGTGGACGAGTCGCACCAGACGGTGCCGCAGCTAGGGGGCATGTACGAGGGCGACCGTTCGCGGAAGCAGACGCTCGTCGACTACGGGTTCCGGCTCCCGTCGGCGCTCGACAACCGGCCGCTCCGTTTCGACGAGTTCCTGCACAAGGTGCCGCAGATGGTCTTCGTCTCCGCGACTCCGGGCCCGTTCGAGCTGCGGCACTCGACGCGTATCGCAGAGCAGCTGATCCGCCCCACCGGCGTCGTCGACCCCGAGGTCGAGCTGCGCGCGACGAAGAACCAGATCGACGACCTGCTGAACGAGATCCGCCGCCGCGAGGAGGCCGGCGAGCGGGTGCTGGTGACGACGCTGACCAAGAAGATGGCCGAGGACCTGACCGACTACCTGCTGGAGTCGGGCGTGAAGGCTCGCTACCTGCACTCCGAGATCGACACGCTCGAGCGGATCCAGATCATCCGCGAGCTGCGGCTCGGCGAGTACGACGTGCTGGTCGGCGTGAACCTCCTGCGCGAGGGCCTCGACCTACCGGAGGTCTCGCTGGTCGCGATCCTCGACGCCGACAAGGAGGGCTTCCTGCGCGGGCAGACGGCGCTGATCCAGACGATCGGCCGCGCGGCGCGCAACGTCAACGGCAAGGTGCTGATGTACGCCGACAAGCACACCGAGGCGATCAGGTACGCGCTCGAGGAGACCGACCGGCGGCGCGCGAAGCAGCTCGCCTACAACGAGGAGCACGGGATCACGCCTGAGTCGATCGTCAAGGGCGTCTCCGACATCGCGGAGTTCCTCGCGCTGGAGTCGCCGACGGTGCCAGGCCGCCGCCGCAGAGGCCGCAAGGAGGTCGAGGGCATGACGCCCGCGGAGCTCGAGCGGCTGGTGATCCAGCTCGAGGAGGAGATGTACACGGCCGCGGAGGAGCTGCGCTTCGAGTACGCGGCGAAGCTCCGGGACGAGATCAAGGAGCTGCGCCGCGAGCTACAGGCTGCGGCCGAGGCTCCTGCCTAGCGCTGCGGCCTACCCCTTCTGCTCACGCGCGCGTCGCTCTTCCTCCTCGCGCGCCTTCGTCTCATGGTAGGCGATTCGCTCCCGCACCATCCGCCGGGTCTCCTCGCGCCGCGCCCGATCCTCATCCGTCAGGCTCTGGTGCTTCTTCTTCGCCATCGTCTTCCTCCAGAAGGTCGCGGATCTCCTGGACGTCTTGCTGAATCTCGCCGAGGAGCCTCATGATAGTTGTGACGTCTTGATGCGAGATCAGCGGCTCGATGGATCCAATCGTCGTTTCGGGGGCGACGCCACGCAAGTGGCGCTTCCGGACGGGCGGCCGTAGCGTTCCCCGCATGCTCGGGGCGATCATCCAGGTCCTCGTCTCCGGCTTCATCATCGGCGCGCTCGCGCGCTGGGCGGTGCCGGGGCCGGACCCGATGTCGGTGCCGATGACGATCCTGTTCGGGGTCTTCGGCTCGTTCCTCGGCGGCGGGATCGCCGGGGCGCTCTTCGGCGTGGAGCAGGACTCCGGCAGCATCTTCGCGATCTTGCTCGGCTCGATCCTGACCTCGACCCTGCTTCTGATCACGTACCGCCGCTACGTGCAGCACCGCCCGATCACCGGGCCGGAGGCGAAACGGCCGCCGCCGCAGCGGGCCCGTGCGGGCGATCTCTTCGGCTCGTCCGCCCGGCGTGGGAACGGCGGTAGCGACGTCTCCGAGCAGCTGCGGAAGCTGACCGAGCTCCGCGACGAGGGCCTGCTCACCCAGGAGGAGTTCGAGGAGAAGAAGGCGAAGCTCCTCGCGCGGCACTAGAACGGACAGGTTTCTACTGCAATTCGTCCGGAAAGGAGTGGGGCCATGCATTGGGTATGGCTGATACTCGTCGGTGCGCTGGTCGGCGCCCTCGGGCGCCTGCTGCATCCGGGGAAGGATCCGATGGGCTGGATCGTGACGATCCTCATCGGCATCGGCTCCCTGGTGATTGCAGGCCTGATCTTCTCGAGCGGGTGGCTCGAGTTCCTCGTCGGCATGATCGTCGCGATCATCCTCGTCGCGCTTGTCGGCCGGTTCTTCGGCGAGCGTCGAACCGGACTCGCGGCGGGCCCCTAGCATCCAGGACTAGGCAGGCTCTGTCGTCAACGGCTCACGGCCGCGCGGAAACCTCCGCGTGGCCGTGAGGCCCCAGTCGCCCCCGCGCCAGACGTAGGTCTGCACCAGCAGCACGTCCGCGCTCGCCTCGTACACGTGCAGGCCCCTCGCCTCGCCCCGTCTGTTCGGGCGCGGCTGCCCGAGGCCCGGCGCCACCGAGACGGTCACCCCACGGAGGCCGTTCCGCTCGACCTCGAACTCGTGCCGCTCGCTGGTCGCCGACTGGTGGATGTGGCCGGCCAGGATCAGCTCCGCTCCTGCGTCGACGAGACCGGACAGCACCTCCGAGCGGCGCGCGACGGGCTTCTTCCGTGAGCGCCACGGAGCGCCAATCAGGTGGTGGTGGAGCGCGATGACCCGGAGCGCGCCGTCAGGCGCTTCGCGCAGCAGCTCCGCCGCGCGGGCGATCTGCGAGCCGCGGATGCCACCCGACTGATGCCGCCACGGCCGCACGGAGTTGAGGCCGACGACGAACAGGCCGTCAGAGCGGAACACCGGCTCGACCGTGGACCACTGCCGCTCGAACTCGGCCCACGGGCGGGTGAAGCGGGCGGGGAAGGTGTAGGGGATGTCGTGGTTGCCCGGGATCACGAGCAGCGGCCGCCCGAGCCCGCGCAGAAAGGCCGCGGCACGCTCGTGCTCGCGACGGCGGCCGCGGTGCGCGAGGTCGCCGGTGACGGCGATCAACTCGGGCTCGATCCGCTCCACCAGGCGCGCGAGATGCTCCTCGACCGCAGTTTCCTCCACGCTTCCGGCGTGCAGATCGGAGAGGTGGAGGAGGCGCAGGGACAACGGCGAAGCAGGCTATACACTCAAATCATGGCCGATGAAACCGCCGAGATTTTCGACGACCTCTACCTCGGCCTGAGGGCCGGCGGCGCGCTTCGCAAGCAGCGGCGCGGCGAGCCGCTCACGCCTGAGGACCGGGAGGCACTCGGACGCTGGGCGCGCCTTTCCTCGTGGCGCAAGGCGGTGGCCATTGGTGCGTTCGCACTAGGCACCTTCGGCCTCGGCTTCACGCTAGGCGGCCTGATCTTCGGCCGCTGGCGCAAGGCCTAGCTCACGTTCTCCTTTGCGAACAGCACCGCCGGGGCTTCCTCCTCGGCCGGGTCCTTGTCCCGCACGATCACGTCCACTAGGGTCGCGACGAGAGCGACGAAGGGCGTCGCCATCAGGACGTAGAAACCGCCGAAGAGCAAGCCGATCGCGCTGACCGAGACGAGCACGAGCAGCGGCGAGAGCCCCGTGACGTGCCCCATCACGCGCGGGATCACGAAGTAGTCCTCGAACTGGCGCACGACCACCACGGCGATCAGCGCGTACAGCGCGACCTGCCACGAGTCCGTGAGGCCGACGCCGACCGCTGTCATGCCCGCGATGAGCGGCCCGATCACGGGCACGATCTCGACCACGCCCGCGAACACGCCGAGCAGCAGCCAGAACGGCACACCGATCGCCCAGAATGCGAGCGAGAGCACGGTCGCGACGAAGGCGACCAGGAGCAGCGTTCCGCGGACGTAGGCGCCGAGCTTGGCATCGATCAGCTCCCAGGTGTCTCGTGCGGTGCCCCGGTGCCTTCGTGGTAACAGCGCGGTGACGTAGCTCATCGCGCGCTCGCGCTCGAAGATCCAGTAGGCGGCGGTCGCGAACACGAAGAAGATGCCGACGATCGCCTCGAGCGCCTTCTTTCCGACCGTGACCGTGCGATGGACGATGCTGCCGGCCGAGGGCAGCTTCTCGAGCCGTTTCTGCAGGCCGACGAAGAACTCGTGCTTGATCCCCGTCGAGTGCTTCGCCTTCTCGTTCAGCTCCTGCTGGGAGGTCGGCACGCCGCCGATCGCCTGATTGACCTGGTCGATCGCGCGCGGGACGGCGACCCAGAGCAGCAGCCCGATTGCCGCGACCACGGCGAGGTAGTGCAGGGCGACCCCCAGGGGACGCGGGACGCGGTGCTGCGCGAGCCGGTCGACGCCGGGGCGCATCGCGGCGGCGACGATGAAGCCGAGGAAGACGAGCGCGATCACGATCTTCAGCTTCCAGAGCGCGAGCGCCAGGGCCACGACGCTGACGGAAACGACCGTAGCGACGAAGGCTTTGCGGGCGGTGTCACCCATGCTCCGGGTTCTCGCCACGTTACGGGCGTTGCAAACGCAAGGCCGCAGGAGAGGGTGATGCCGCGCCGAACCGGGGCGGGCGATGCTCGTGCATCCCGACGAGCAGGTCTGTCTCGACGCGCGCCGTCACGGTGTCGTCCTGGCGCGCCCGCTGGTGCAGGCCGGTGTGCTGGCCGCCGTCGGCGCCGTTCTGCTCGCGCTGCCGTGGCCGCTGGCGTTACCGGGGGCGGCCCTCGTTGTTCTCGCGGCTGCGGTCTGCCTGCGCGCGGTCTGGCTCTGGGAGCGGACGCGGCTCGTCGTCACGACCGAGAAGGTCTGCGTGCTCGACGGCACGCTGCGCCGCCGCTCCTCTTCGGTGCGGCTCCGCACCGTCGAGAAGCTGGAGCTCGAGCAGAGCTTTCCGGGGCGGCTGCTGGGCTACGGTACGCTCGTGGCCGGGCCCCTCGAGATCGAGCACGTGCCCCGGCCGCGAAGCGTCTACCAGCTCGTCGAGCGGCTCGCCGGTTGATGCCGGAGGCGCTCCCCGTCGAGGTGCGGGGGCTGACGAAGCGCTTCGGCTCGACGGTTGCCATCGACGATCTCACGTTCTCGATCGGGCGCGGCCGGATCACCGGGTTTCTCGGGCCGAACGGCGCCGGCAAGTCGACGACGCTGAGGTCGCTGCTCGGGCTCGTGCTGCCGAGCTCAGGCGAGGCGCGCGTCGAGGGGAAGAGGTACGCCGAACTCGACGACCCGCTCGGCACCGTGGGCGCCGTGCTCGAGGCGGAGAGCTTCCATCCCGGGCGCTCCGGGCGCGATCACCTGCGCGTGCTTGCGACGGCGGCCGGGCGGCCGACGACACGCGTCGACGAGGTGCTCGCGGAGGTCGAGCTGACCTCGGCGGCCCGGCGGCGGGTCGGCGGCTACTCGTTGGGCATGCGCCAGCGGCTCAGCGTCGCCGGGGCGCTGCTCGGGCAGCCGCGGCTGCTCGTACTCGACGAGCCGGCGAACGGGCTCGACCCCGAAGGGATCCGCTGGCTCCGCGACTTCCTGCGCTCGTTCGCAGCCGACGGCGGAACGGTGTTCATCTCGAGCCACGTGCTGGGCGAGGTCGCGCAGCTCGCGGACGAGGTCGTGATCATTCACCGCGGCCGCCTGGTCGCGCAGGAACCGCTGGAGGCGCTGAGGGCGCGCTCCACCGCCGGTTCGGTGGTGCGCTCACCCGACGCCGAGCGGCTGCGCGAGCGGCTGGCCGCGGCCGGGCTCGACGCGGCGGCCGAGACGGACGGCCGGCTTCGCGTGGCCGCGCCGCCGGAACGTGTCGGCGAGGTCGCGGCGGCCGCCGGCGTCGTCCTGCACGAGCTGCGCCCCGAGGAGGCGAGCCTCGAGGAGGTCTTCCTCGAGCTGACCGCCGAGGAGCGCTCGTGATCCGCCTGGTCGCGGCCGAGCTGCTCAAGCTGCGGACGACGCGGCTGCTGCTGTGGCTCGCCCTGCTGATCGTCGCGCTAGAGGTGCTCGTGATCTCGCTTCACGTGTCGCAGGATTCGCTCGCCTCTCTGGCCGAGGCCGGGAACCAGCGGGACGCCGTCTCCATCGCGGCCGTTTCGGCGCTGATCTCGCTGATCCTCGGAATCGTCTCCTCCGCGGGCGAGTACGCCCACGGCACGATCAGCCATACCTTCCTCGTGGCACCCGTCCGCGAGCGCGTCGTCGCGGCGAAGCTCGTCTCGGCGGCCGTTGCCGGCTCGCTGCTGGCCGCCCTCTCCGGCGCGTTCGCGTGGGGGTTCGCGGCACTACTCCTCTCGGCCCGCTCGGTGCCGCTGCACCTCGGCTCGAGCGAGGTGCTGCGCGTCTTGCTCGGGACGATCGCCGCCGCGGCCATCGCCGGCGCGCTCGGCGTCGGGCTCGGCGCGGTCTTGCGGCGGCAGACCGCCACCGTCGTGATCGCGCTCGTCTGGCTGCTCGTGGCGGAGCCGCTGCTCGCAATCGCGGGAGTTCAGAGGTTTGCTCCCGGGCATGCGGTCGCCTCGGTGGTCGAGGCGGGAACGCAGGGCTCGAACGTCCTCAGCTTCTGGCCGGGCCTCGCCCTCTCGCTGGCCTATGTCATGGGCTTCGCTGCCCTGGGAGGCGTGGTCGTGAACAGCGACGACGTGACCTGAAGCGAACACTTGTTCGATCCGACCGGCCCGGCTAAAATAGCTCGGTTATGGCCCAGGAAGAGCTGGTCGTTCACGGCGC
>JBKPHO010000304.1:0-6284 GCA_046729915.1 Actinomycetota bacterium
GATGTGTATAAGAGACAGGAACAATCGAGCTCCCCGGCGGCCGTGGGAGCGGCGTGACGCTCGGCACGATCGCCTTCTGCGCCGCCTCGTTCCAGTCGAGGACGGGGTTCCCGATCGTCGCGGGCGCCGCCGCGGTCGCGAGGCACTGCGGCTCGTATGTAGTCGCTGCAGACACTCCTGACGTCGCCGCGGTGCTTGCTGCAACGATTGCAAGGACCACGGCGGCGGCGGCGCTCGTCGCCCACTTATGGGAGAGAAGTGGCGTTCGCGTTACTGCACGTCCGTGGCGATGCCGACTCATACTTGCTCCTTTCGAACTGCCGTCACCCATCGATCAGTGGGCGTGACGAGCGACGGAACGGTGGTAACGCGCGGTGCCGACGGTCTCGCGCGGCGGTAGGAGTTCGGCGAAGGCGCGCACCGGGAGTGGGGCTGCGTCGGCGACCCCTTGCGGGACGGCGAAGAACCGGAATCCCGTGGTCGGCAGGGCCGAGAGGTTGCAGAGATTGTCGACCACGAGGACACCAGCGCGGAGGAGACGCGCGAGCGTCGCTTGCGACAGATCGGGTGCCGCATCGGCTGTGCAGAAGTCGAGGCCGACAAGCGTTGCGCCGCCGTGGGCGAGAGCATCGACTGTCTCCGGGGCGACGTACGGCGCCGCGCGGTGGTAGTCGTCGCTTCCCCAGCGCTTGTCCCATCCCGTCCGTATGAGCACGGCCTTGTCCTCGACGGCACGCTCATCGATCTGGACGGAGACGGCTCGTGGCGGCACGGGCGCATCGATCACGACGCCCGGGATGCCTGCGACCGAAGCCAACGGAAGGTCCTTTGACTCCTCCGCGAAGCGTGCGGATGTCACTGCTCCGCCATCGAGCAGATGTCCAAGGTCGATGAACCTCGTCATGGGGAGCCTCCGGTTCGGTTGTTCGTACTGGAGGCGTGAGAAGTACCGCTACGGCCGTAACACTTGCGCCCGTCGAAGCCGCCTCACAGCCGCCAGTCGACGGGTGCCCGTGGGTCGGGCGTATAGGAACAGAACGTGCCGGTATGCACAGTTCTGTCGAGGTGCTCGCCCAGGGCCGCGCTGTGCTGGCGAATGCGCGCGAGCGCCGCCCTAATCGCGCGCGTCACGCTGACCCGCGCTCGCTCGGACGGGGATGCGGCCCGACGGTCCCTACCGCCAAGGCCGAGCGCACTGGCAAGCTCCCGGACGAGGAAGTCGCGCTCCTCATCGGCCCGTGCCGCCCGCTCGGTATCACCGAGCGCACGCGCCTCCTCCGCCTCCTCTTCGAGTTCAGCGAGGCGGTGGCGGTCCTCGGCTTTCGCACGCGTGTCCAGGATCTCCCCCGCGTCAGCCGGAAGCGACGCGACCAGGGCGGGATCGAGGCGACGTGGCGCTCGCTCCGGCGCCTGCTCGCCGGCGACGAGCTCGAGCGCATGCAACCCGCGACCTTGCTCGGCCAGGAGACGTGCAAGGTATCGGAGCCCCTTCGAATCTTTCAGGCGGAACGCATCCCCCTCGAACGCGATGGCCCAGTACTCACCCTCGCGTCGGAAGAGGCTGGGGCGGAGCTGGAGAGGGATCGCCGCGCCGGGGCCGCCCTTCCCGACGGCTGCCGCGCGAACGGAGATGGCCGTCATGCCGAGATCGTGCGCGACTCTCCCAGCCTCTCCGGCAAGATCGGCCGCCCGCTCGCGATCCCCGGGGGCATCGCGCATGAGCAACGCCTCGGCCCAGTCGAGATTCGTGCGGGCGACCCACGGCAATGCTCCCATCTCCGAGTTCGCGCGCAGCGCGGCCTCGAAATGGCGCTCGGCCTCGCTCCAGCGCTCCATCAGCGCGGCGGCGACAGCGAGCGGTCGCGAAACGGATCCGGTCGCGATGTAGTCGGGGGTGGAGGCGTTGCGATCGGCGTACGGCGCCAAGAGTTCGTAGAGCGTCTCGGCCCGTTCCGCGTCTTCGAGGTCTTTGGCGACGTCGACCAAGAACCCAAGGCTGAACAACCATTCGTTGTTCACCGGCAAGCCCGAACAGCGGTTGTCGGTGAGCTCGTCAAAGAGCAGTCGTGCCTCTTCGGCGTGGCCGATGTCGGCGAGAAGGTACGCGTGCATGCAGCGAAGCATCGGCCGGGCGGGGTACTCGCCAATCGAGCGCCTGACGAGGCTCTCGACCTCTTCCAGGCCGCCGCGGTGGAGGTGGAGCGTGAAGCGCTGGATGCGGTATGACAGAACCGCGTCGATCTGCTGCGCGCGCTTGCCCAGCTCGAATGCTTCTTCCGTCAGCCTCTCTGCCTCGGCGAAGCGGCCCTCGAAGGCCGCGATCGTCGCGTTGGTTGCGACCACGAGCCAGCGCTGCGCTGGCTGCCGCAGCTCCTCTGCCAGACGCATGACGTTGTCCCTCTCGGCTCGCACGGTCGCCAGGTCGCGGAGCTCGAGGGGAATCCCGATGCGCCCAAAGTGGCGTGCTTCGAGCAGGCGCTCCCTGTCGCCGGTCTGCTCTGCGATCCTCGCGAGCTCCGTCGCGAGCTCGAGCCGCTCCGCCGCGCTCTCGGGCCAGAAGATGGCGAAACACCTCCCCTCTAAGGCGTAGGCGAGGGCTTCAGCGTCGCCGAGCCGTCGAGCAATCTCGACCGCTTCCCGGCTCAGCGCGTCCCGCGTGTTTCGCTCGTGCTCATCTCGGAGCGCGCCGGCTAGCCTAGACATAACTCTGACGCGCAGAGGGTTCTCCGCATCGCCGAGCCTGGCCAACCCGTCCTTGAGGAGTGGGATCAGGTGCTCGTCCGTGCCAGCGCGCGCCCACACAAAGCGCCCGCCATATCCGAGTGCGGCATGGGCGAGAAGGTCGCCCGAACCGAGCCTGCGCGCGACCGTGGCCGCGTGCAGGAAGGTTTGCCGAGCCAACTCGCCGTCGCCGGCGCGAGCCTGCGCGTCGCCGAGGCCGAGGAGTAGCTCGCACTGCACTTGTGGATCGGGCATCGGCTCGAGACCCGACGCCTGCAGTCCGAGCTCGAAGAGCCGAGCTGCCTCCTCATAGGCCAGCTGTTGGAGCGCCCGTCCAGCGGCCCGGCGCGCATAGCCAATAGCCTTGTCAACTCCTCCGGCCGGTGCGGCATGCGCGAAGTGATGTGCGAGCTCGGCGAGGTGTGGGTCGAGGTCGTGCCCGTAGCGCTCTTCGAGAGCCTCGCCGATCTGGCGATGGAGCCGCACCCGCGCCGAGGCTGGCAGGTCGTCATAGAGCGTGTCGCGGACGAGGACATGGGAGAACCGAAACCGCGCAAGAGTGCCGGGGACCTCCGCGACGATCTTCGCGGCAGCCGCCCCGTCGAGGAGGCGCAGGAGCTCGTCACTCGGCGCTCCACTTAGTTGGCCGAGAGCTTGCAGATCGAACTCCCGCCCCAGCACCGAGGCAAGCGAAAGGAGACGGCTCGTTTCGTCGGAGAGACCGGCGAGCCTGCGGGTGATCACATCGCGGATGCCCTGCGGTACGGACAGCTGCCAGGCAACCGCCTCGGCCGGGTGCTCGAGCAGCCCCTCCGAGACGAGCAGCCGGGCCACCTCTCCGACGAAGAGTGGGTTACCCGCTGTTCCGTGGTACACGGCCGCTGCCAGCCCCGCGGGAGGCTCCTTCTGCGAGATCAGTGCGATGAAACGACGAACGTCTGCCTCGCCCAATCCGGAGAGCGGCAGCCGCACCGTCAGCGGCCGACGGGCGAGTTCCGAAACGGTCGCTGAAAGGGCATGGTCAGGCGTCAGTTCCGTATCGCGGTAGCAGGCGACGAGAAGGACATGTGCGTCCGGTAGCTCGTCCGCGATGAACCGCAGAAGCAGGAGGGAGGATGTGTCCGCTGCGTGGAGGTCGTCGAGGATTACCACGATCGGACGGTCACCTGCGCAGCGCTTCAGAAATAAGGCTACGGCGTGAAAGAGACGGAAGCGGTCGGTATCCGGATCGACCGCCGGCGGCGGAAGCTCGTCAAAGACGGTGCCCACCTCTTCCGGAAGCATCCGTGAGAGTTCCACTCCGCCCGGACCGAGAGCCGAGCGCAAACGAGCGGGCGGAAGGTCGCGGATGAGCGAGCGAAGCGCCTGAACCCAGGGCCAATACGCTGGTGCTCCGCCGGCTTCCCAGCACCGGCCCCATGCGACCCTCGCTCCGCGCCGTACTGCCTCGGACGCCAGCTCATCGGCCAGCCGACTCTTGCCGATACCGGGCTCGCCTGAGAGGAGAATCAGCCTACCCAGGCCAGCGAGCGAGCGTTCAAGCGCATCGACGAGCTGGGCCAGCTCTGCGTCCCGCCCAATGAGCGAAGCGTCGACGGGCGTACCCGTTGGCGCCCGCAGTGGCGGGAACTGCTGCGGCAGCCCCTCAATCAGGAGCTGCGAGATCGGCTCTGGTGCGGGAAAGTCCTTGAGGCGATAAGAGCCGAGCGGCCGGACTGCGGCTTGGTCGTCATCGTCGAGCAACGCACAAGCGGCGGACGAGAGCAGCACTTGTTCTCCGTGAGCGGCCGCACAGACGCGCGCCGCGCGAGACACCGCAAGGCCGAGATAGCGATCGCCGGCCACGGCCGGCTCGCCGGCGTGAACGCCCATCCGAATCTTTACCTCGGCACCTGCGGGCCAGTCGTGCTCGGCAAGCGCACGTTGCGCTCCGGCCGCCGCCCGGACCGCGTCGCGGGCGCGTGGGAAAACGACGAAGAATGCTTCCGTCTGACGATCGACGACGGTGCCGCCGTGCTCGGCAAATGCCGCATCGAGCAGGCGCCCGTGGGCCTCGGCCACGTCGTGGTAGCGGCTACCGAGACGGCGCTGGAGTTGCGTCGATGCCTCCAAGTCCGTGAAGAGGAGGGTCACCGTCCCCTGCGGAAGCTCAGACACGGGACGAATTCTGGCCCCTATTTGTTACCGCCGCCGCAAGCTCTCGCGCGTCGTCCGACGGCGAAGGTCCGGCGGCTCCCAAACGGGCCAGCCGTGCCTTACGGTTGCGCAAACCCGACCGAGGCACGGCGTGAGGATGCGTTCGTCCGCGAGCCGCAACAACGGAGGTGATCGATGTGGACCCCGCCGCACTTCATGTCAGCGATCCGTCGAAGGCCCTTGGCCGAGCTGGGTAGAGAGCTGCGCCGGAATCGTCTCCGGCGCAGCGCCCCTCCCGCTTTTGGCGGCGTCAACAACCTGACCTCGCTACTGCGATGGCCATGCCGACGTTCCCGTCTGGGTTGTCGACGCTCATCGCGTGGGCCATACCACCCTGCGCGCCGACACCCCACGCATTCGCCATGTTGCAGGCTCCGGTCATCCCAGTGCCGCGAGCCGTCCGCGTTGCGGCCGCCGCGGGCAAGCTCAAGAGGGCAACAGCAGCGACCAGTGCGGAAACGAGAAGCATCCAAGCGATGGGCCTCGGTCTCGGCCTCATGCTCATGTCACCTCCTCCGGATCGATGCCTCACTCGCTCCGGCGTGAGGAAGCGCGTTACCGTCGTAACGCCGAGCGGCGCGGCGGTGGCGGCACGCGCGCGGCTGCGCGTCGCTCAGCGCCGGCCAGTGCGGTCGCACCGAGGCCGCGCTTGCAACTTCGCCGCCTCAGTGATGACGCGATACTGGGCCGCGTTTGCAGGTTGCGCCGGCCGCCGAATCCCGAGTAGTGATGGGAGGAACCAGAGTTCATTTGCGCCCGGTTGCGCCTAGTTGAAAGCTGCGGTTTCCACGGCCGTGCTGCGGCAGTTCGCCGCGGAACCGCATGGTTGACGCGAAAATCAAGCCTTCCCATGTTGCCGGCGCAGGGCGACGGTTTCCAACACCGAAATCTACTGCCTGCGCAGGCAACACAACATGCCGTTTTGCACGGATTTTTACGGGAGCGACGGGACTCGAACCCCCGACCTCCGGCGTGACAGGTGTGACGAAAAGGTTTCATCCGGCTTCGTCCAGCCGCATGAACCGCGCAAACGATGTGGGTTCTTCGCTTGCTCGGGTTGACGTCGACAGCGCGATCCTTCGCCTGGTTTCACCCGGTCGTTTCCATAGCGTTTCCAGCCCCGTCACCGACGATGGCGCCTGGGCCGTCAGTCGGCGACAGATCGACGCCTCCTTACCCCGGGCGGTGAACCTGGCGAGCCGACCGGCACGTACCACTTGGAGATCGAGCAGCAGGGAGGACTTTCTCGTCTTTCGGGCGAAGGACTGCTCATCGTCGACGGGCAAGAGCGCCCGTTGAGGCAATGGGACTTCGTGCATTGCCCGCCCGGAGACGCGGCACGCTTTCGTCCGCGCGGGCGAGGGCCC
>JBKPHO010000305.1:0-5014 GCA_046729915.1 Actinomycetota bacterium
CCTGGCTCGTTCACGGTTACGTGGAAGCGGTCGAGCGTTTTCGGGTGCAGGCGGCGAGCGGAGCGGACAGCGCTCGCGAGGTCTACCCGCCGCTGTTCGAGGCCCTGAACTGGGCTCACTCGCTGTGGGACTCGTGGTTCCGGCTCGTCGAGCCGCAGGACCGACATCTCGATGGCCTTCGCCACGTGCGGGACCGCTGCCACCACCAGTTGGCAGCTGCCATCTACCCCGATGCCGCAGCACCAGGCGGCTGGCGTTGGTATGCCATCGGTCATCTTCCTCCCGAGGATGTTGGTCGCGGCCACGACCGTGAGGATGCAAGGAACTACACCGAGCTCCTGGCACAGAGGCCGGTTCTCGAGACGCTCGAGATTGTCGAGCGGCACTTCCGCTCGATTGTCCCCGAGCACGAGTTGTAACCTGAGCCGAGGGGCGCCTCTATAGGGCAAGAAGGTGCGCCGATCTGAGCGGATCACAGCCTGCCTCTCGCTGTCGCATCGCCCGCCCGGCGACTTCATCAATTTGTAAGGCGAACCGCCGCCCGAGCTCCGCGATCCTTGGCTCCGTCGAACGGGCCAAGCGCTCGTTCACGAGAGGGAGGAGGAGTTCAGATGCGGAAGAAGCTCGCCGCGCTGGTGGTCGCGTCCGGTGCTGTTCTCACATTCGCTGCGCCGGCGTTTCCCTTTACGGTCCTCAAATGACGCGTGCGCGTAGGGTTCGCAAATTCGGACGGAGGCACAGATGTACCCGATTTGCAGCGCGATCGAGTTTGTGAACCCTACGGGGTCGAGGTCGGCCTTAGCCCGACCGCCGGTGCGCCTAGCCGGCAGTCGGTGCTGGAAACGTCATGGAAACGACCCGGTGCGACCAGGCGAAAGACCGGCGTTTGCGAACCTGCTGAAAACCGGGTCATTTAGCCGGTTCAGCGGCTAGACGAAACCCGCTGCAACGGCTCGCGCACACCTGTCACGCCGGAGGTCGCGGGTTTCGAGTCCCGTCGCTCCCGTAAAAGCCCTGCAAATCAGCATATGTATTTGACAGAACGACCGCCGGCTTCTTCTCATCCCGCGCAGATCCCGCGCGGGAATCGATCTGAAATCGCCGCAGGAAGCGGCCGCAGCCGGTAATCCCCGGACAAGGATGACCGGCCGAAGCGGCCGGCAGTCGACCGCTGTCACCTGAGACAACCAGCACGGGTTGCATCGGCGCGGCGGCGCCCCCGCGGCGGCCCCGCACGTCCCTTCGAGAGGCGGGCTCTTCTGCAAGCGGCCGGCGGACGCGGTCTTCGACGCGTTTCTGCCGACCTGGGCAGCAAATGCGACGGAGTGCGGCCGGCCGCCGAGAAGGGCCGGTTGGCTAGCCCGGGCAACCAGGAGGGAGGTGAGCGCGCTGCTCGCACTCACCGAGAGCGTGGTTGTCGCCGCGAAGACCATCGTCTCGTCCTCGGACGAGGGTTGCCGAGACAGGCGGCTCCGGATGGTCGCCGACCTGGCGGGAACGCAGGCGAACTTCCAGCTCAGGGTCGTTCCCGTTCCCGCCGAGGACGACGAGGTGATCGAGGAGCAGGGAGCTCGCGTCTTCCTCGAACCGCAGGCGGCCTCGTTGCTTGGCGACAAGGTCCTCGACGCGAGCGTCGACGAGAACCAGGTCGCCTTCACGATCGCCGACCAGGTCGAGGAGTAGCCGAATAGCTCCGCGCGGCGAGGAGCGGTCGTCGGCATCGATCGGCTGACCCTCCGCGCCGTTCAAGGCGCGAGCTGAACGTCTGGAAGACCCTCTCGAGCGACGCCTCGGGCCCGGCGAAGCCGATTCCCGCTCGCTACACCTGAGAGGGCGAGGATCTCTCGCCCTCGGTTGTCCTGGAGCGAGCGCCGGAGCGAGCACGCTCCCTCCGCTGATCGTCGACGACCCGGATGCGCCGAGGGGCATGTTCAGGCAGTGGCTCGCAACTGCCGGCCATGCCCCGCGCCCTGCGGCCGTCGCGGCGTCGGCTCAGGCCTGGTGCCTGCCTGACTTGTCAGGCCCAAAGAAGACATTTATTTTGGCCGCTCATGGACGAGAAAACGTTGTCACGACCTCTGCAGCCGGCCCGGCCGGCGACCATGCGCGACGTCGCCGCACTGGCAGGGGTCGGGCTCAAGACCGTCTCCCGGGTCGTCAACGGAGAGTCCAACGTCAGTAATCAGACGCGGGCACGTGTGCAGGCGGCCATCGAGCGGCTCGACTACCGGCGGGACATCAACGCGTCGCACTTGCGTCGGCTCGGTCGGAAGACCGCGACAATCGGCCTCGTGCTGGAGGACGTGTCGAACCCGTTCTCTTCCGCCCTCCACCGCGCGATCGAGGACAGCGCCCGCCAGCGGGGCGTAATGGTGTTCACCGGGAGCTGCGACGAGGATCCCGATCGGGAGCGAGAGCTAATCGGCAGCTTTCGTGCGCGCCGGGTCGACGGCATCGTCGTCGTGCCCGCCAGCCCTGACCATCGCTACCTGCTCCCGGAGCAGCGGGCTCGCACACCCCTCGTCTTCGTCGACCGCAGGGCGCGCTCCATCGACGCCGACTCCGTCACCTCGGACAACGTCGGCGGGGCCGAGCGGGCCGTCGAGCACGTCGCCGCCGTCGGGCATCGACGGATCGGTTTCCTGGGCGATGCGCTGAAGATCCAGACGGCAACAGACCGCCTGCGGGGCTACGGCCTCGGCCTCGAGATGCTCGGGGTCGAGGACGATCCGGCGATCGTGCGCACAGGCCTCCGAAGCGCCGACGCGGCCGCGCTCGCAGCGACGGAGCTCCTCCGCTCGGCGAACCCGCCCACTGCGCTCTTCACCGCGCAGAACCTGGTCACGATCGGCGCGCTCCGCGCGCTCCGCGAGCTTGAGCTCGAGCACAGAACCGCCCTGGTCGGCTTCGACGACATCGAGCTCGCGGACCTGCTGAGGCCAGCCGTGACGGTCGTCGCCCAGGATCCCGCCGCGATGGGCCGCGCCGCAGCCGGCCTGCTCTTCCGCCGACTCGACGGGGACGACTCGCCTCCGGAACACGTGGTGATCGACGTCGAACTCATCCCTCGCGGCTCCGGCGAGATTCCGGCCGTGGAACGAGCGGCCTGATCACCTGCCGTCGAGGAGGTCAACAACCTCCGCGTAGGTGGGAGTCTCGGCGCCCGACCGCGCACACGTGAGCGCGGCGACGGCCGAGGCGAAGCGAAGGACGTGCTCAAGCTCGGAGTCCGCGAGGACCGCGAGGCTTCCGCGTACGAGCGCCCCACGCTCCTCCAGAGCGACCAGGAGGCCGGCCCCGAACGCGTCGCCGGCGCCAATCGTGTCGTGGACGTCGACGGGCTGCGCCCGCACCTTAGACCGTGCCCGGTGCGTCCGAGCGATGGCACCGTCGGCGCCGAGCGTCAGCACGACCATCTCGGCGCCGAGGTCGAGCAGCCGCGTTGCGACCTCCTCGTGACCCATGCCGGGCAGGAGCCAGGACGCGTCGGAGGCGCTTAGCTTCACGATGTGTGCGCCTCGGCAGCAGCGGTCGAAGCGGTCGCGGTACCCGGCCCCGTCGGCGATCGCCGCGGCGCGCACGTTCGGGTCGATGACGACGATCCGCTTGTGGCGCTCGCGCTCGACGAGAGCCTCAAGCGCCGAGGCCGAGGGCTCCAGGGCAAGCGCGAGGGATCCCAGGTACACGGCGCGAATGTCCTCCCCGGGTACCGCGAACGACGCATACCCGAACGTCGTTCCGCTCAGGTAGAAGCTGTAGTCTGCTTCGCCGTCCGCCGATCGGTGGGCGAGGGCCAGCGCGCTGGGCTCGGGCCCGCGGCTCGTGTAGCGGAGGCTGACGCCGCTCTGGGCAAGTACGTTCGTGAGCACGCTCCCGAAGTGGTCCTGGGAAAGGCGCCCGAGGAAGCCGACGGCAGCCCCGAGGCGACCCAGGGCTCGGGCCGTGTTGTACGGGCCTCCACCCGGGGACGGCAAGATCGCGCCGTCCGTCACGACGAGGTCGATCAGGGCCTCACCCGCCACCAGGATCATCTGCGAGTCGCCTGCACGTCCGCTGGAGTGGTCACTGGTTGATGGAGGAGTCTGACAACGTTATCATCGCGGCGCCCGGACGGAACCTACACGGTTTTTGGCGGATCCAGGAGGTGCAGGATGCAACTCAGGACATTCGTAGAGTCGCCGCGGCTCCCGCGGAAGCGTCCGGCGGCGGTCCTCGTGCTGCTCGCTGCCGCGATAGCGCTGATCGGCGCCGTCGGGGCCGGCTGCGGGGGGTCGAGCAGCAGCGGATCGAAGAAGACGCTCACGGTCGCGATCGTCAACAACCCGCAGATGGAGGACATCGCGAAGCTGACCCCGTCGCTCTTCACGAAGGAGACGGGGATCAAGGTGAAGTACACGATTCCCGAGGAGGGGAAGCTGCGCGAGGTCATCACTCGTGACCTCAGCGGCGGCGGCGGCCAGTTCGACGTCGTGATGCTCGGCCCGTACGAGGCGCCGCAGTTCGGCACCAACGGTTGGCTCAAGGACCTCACCCCTTACACAAAGGACGATGAGTCGTACGACGTGGCCGATCTGATCCCGGCGGTGAAGAACGCTCTGTCGACGGGCGGCAAGCAATACGCTTCGCCCTTCTACGCTGAGTCGTCATTCGTCATGTACCGCAAGGACGTCCTGAAGTCGAAGGGCGCCACCATGCCCGCGAGGCCGACGTGGAATCAGATCGCGGCGATTGCCCGCAAGATCGACTCTCCTCAGATGGCCGGCATCTGCCTGCGCGGAAAGCCCGGCTGGGGTGACCTCGGGGCGTCGTTCACCACCGTGCTGAACACGTTCGGGGGCACGTGGTGGTCGGCGACGCCGGACGGCAAGGTCGACAAGGCGCAGGTCGACCAGCCGGAGTTCAAGAAGGCGCTCCAGTTCTACGTCAACCTCGTCCGGGACGCCGGCGAAGCGGACGCCGCGAACGCTGTCTCTTATACACATCTCCGAGCCCACGAGACAGTGTTGCACATCTC
>JBKPHO010000306.1:0-4679 GCA_046729915.1 Actinomycetota bacterium
CTCCACGAGGTGATCTTCGCCGACGGAGCCGGGCGAGTGCATGCGCGGCGGTGGACGAACCGGCAGAGCAGCTACTCGGCCGTCCGCGCGCAGACGAGCGGCGTCCTGATCGTCGCGGAGGCGCTGCACGCGTCTGCGCACGCAGACACACTGAGGCTCGTAAGCACACTCTCCGACGAGCTCGACACGGTCTGGTCGATCAGACCACGAACCCGCTTGCTGACCGCCTTGTCGCCACGCTTCGAGCTCGCGGCGTGAGGTCCCACCTGCTCACGGCTCGGAGGAGGCTGCGATCAGCGCGCTCTGTGGCTCAGTCGCCTGTGGGCACCACGCCCGCCGGCTCGACCATGATGATCACCGTGCGCTCCGGCGCGCTCGTCTTGTGGCTGACTCCTCTCGGCACCGTGTATCCCTGCTGCGGACGCAGCCGGACGGTGTCCGAGCCCTCGAGTTCGATCACGAGCTCGCCCTCGAGGACGAGGAAGAACTCATCCTCCTCGTCGTGCTTGTGCCAGTGGAAGTCGCCTTCGATCACGCCCAGGCGGACGACTGCCTCGTTCACGCTCGTCAGCGTCTGGTTGAACCACGGTTCGTGGCTCGCGGCCTCGGCCGCGATGTCGATCACGGTTAACTGTCCGTACTTGTCGTCGAGGTTGATATCGTAGCCACCGCTCACTTGCTCCCTCCTCGGGTTGTGCGCGGTCCCTTACACCGCGTCGCCGGTCGGTGTGAGGCGGATCACCGGTAGCTCGCGGTCGGTCTTCGCCTGGTACATCTGGTTGAGGTTGGGCGGCGACGATCCGCTGCCAGCTTCGTGGTGCTCGGGGCCGCGGAGCTGGCGGGCGCTGGGGGTGCAGCTCCTGAACGGCCCGCTCGCCCTCTTCGCTGCCCACGACAAGCTCACGACCGCCCTGCTCCTCGGCCGAGCCGAGGTTGAGCAACCGCGGACAAGCGCTCAGCGCAGGAATGCGGCGACGGCGTCGGCTGCGGAAGTGACGAGTTTCGGGTCGTCGTAGAAATCGATCTGGCCCTGTGACTCGAGCCAAAGCTCGTGCTTGGGCGATTTCACGGCCGCATGGAAGGCGTGGGCGAGATCGGGGGTCAACGCCTTCTCCGAATGGACGATCAGCACCGGCACGTTGATCGCGTCCGCGGCGCTGCGCGCGTCGAACGGCAGGCTGTGGGCCAACGACTGGACCGCGTAGCCGTTCACGTAGTTGGGCACTCCGCCGCGCTGTGTCCCGTAGAACTCATACGCCTCCCGGAGCGGCATGGCGACGTCGCCGCCGTCGGGCGCGACCGCAGGGATGATCTCGGCCTCGCCGGTCTCGAGCCCGTCGGGTGCACAAACTCGGCCGCGTACTGGATCCGGCTGATTTGCAGGGAGATCGAATAGGCGCACCCCACGCGCTTGCAGTGACCGGTGAAGGGGACATCCCGCGGAAACTTGACGGATTAGCGACGGAGAGGTAGCCTGCGAGCATGGCTACGGTATTCGCAGACGAGGCTGTGCGGATCCACGAAGTCGCCCACCTCTCGGATGTCCAGATAGGTCGGGCGGTGGGCGCGGCGCCGAGCACAGTGCGTGACTGGTTCGCGCGTCGGAGCTCTCCGACAGGGAAGCGAGCTGAGCGTGTCGCTGAACTCGCGGAGATTGTTGACCGGCTGGCTCGCGTGATCGAGCCGGACTACATTCCGGTCTGGCTGTCGAGGCCAATCGAGGCACTCGACGATCAGAAGCCGCTCGAGTTGATTGCCCGAGGCAGAGCGCGCCGGGTCGCGCGGGTCGTCTCTGAGCTTGAGTCGCCGGGCGCTGTCTGAGGTCCGACCCGCCGGCGCTCGACGTCGATGCGGCCGACCCCGCCGGCACCTGGCTGCGTCAGATCCCGCACCGCGCTGACCCACGCGCTCGGCCACAGCCGCCGGGCGACAACCGCTGGCAGCGCGGCGAGGTCGTCGATGCCCTCTACCTCGCCGATGGGGAGGAGACGCTCTGGGCTGAGTGGTATCGCCACCTCGCCGAGCGGGGCATACCACCCATGCAGCAGCTCCCTCGAGACATCTGGCGTCACCGAGTGCAAACGCTCGACGTGGCCGATCTCAGCGAAGCAGACCGACTCGCACGCGTCGGGCTCACGTTGCCGACACCAGGCCGCAAAGGCTGGCCTTCCTATCAGAACGTCGGCGAAGCGCTCTCGAAGGACGGCTGGCATGGACTTCTTGCCCCGAGCGCAGCGCGGGCCAAGGGGCTCGTGCTCTGCCTCTTTGTCGAGGATCCGACCGTCTTGCCGGCTCAGCCGGTCCCACCGCCTAGGGTCGTGACAGAGCCGCCCGCACCACCCGCCGGGATGCGCACCTAACCCGGGTGGGTTCAGGTCCTTCGCCCGTCTACGGGAGCTTGCCTCCACGGTTTTGGAGCAGCTTGACCCCGGAGTGGCGCCTATTCGATCTTCCTGCAAATCGCCCGGATCCGGTACGCGGCTGAGTTTGTGCACCCCACGCCCGTGCCCTGATCGCCGCCGGGCTCCCCGCCGCCCGCGCCTACGAGCTCGCGATCGCCGTCGAGGCCGACCTCGCCGCGCAGAATCGTCCGGCGACGACGCTGGAGCGGCTGGAGGAGGTCGCGCTCAAGACGCTCGGACGCGAGGACGGCAGCGTCGCGATGCAGCGCCTGCGCCGCTACCGCGACCTGTACGAGCTCGACCTGCCGCTGATCCTGCTCGTCGGAGGCGCGACGGGCACGGGGAAGTCCACGGTCGCGACCGACGTCGCCTACCGGCTGGGGATCACGCGCGTCACCTCGACCGATTTCGTCCGGCAGACGATGCGGGCCCTCTTCTCGAGCGAGTTCATGCCTGCGATCCACCACTCCAGCTTCGAGGCCGGCCGTGCGATGGCCGGCGAGGACGACGACGCCGACGCGGTGCTCGACGGCTTCCTCGAGCAGACCCGCGAGGTGCTGGTCGGCGTGCGGGCGGCGATCGACCGCGCTCGAGGAGGGCTGGTCGATGGTGCTCGAAGGCGTTCACCTCGTGCCGGGAATGCTCCCAAAGGAGATCGAGGGCGCGCTGGTCGTCGAATGCGTGCTCTCGATCAGCGACGCCGATGCCCACGCGGGCCACTTCTGGATCCGCGACACGGACTCCGAAGGTGTGCGGCCGTTCGAGAAATACCTGGACTGCTTCGACGACATCCGTCTGATCCAGACCTACATCCTGGGCCGCGCCCGGAAGCACAACGTTCCGGTGATCGAGAACGGGAGCATGGAGGACGCGATCGGCGAGGTGATGGAGCTTGTCCTGGCGGCGGCTCCGATGTCGGTGGGATCGTGACCGAGACGGCCCAGGAGCGACGCGTGGAGGCCGCCGACCAGGAGAGCCGCTTCTGCCTCTGCGAGAGCTACGCGCGCGTGACCGAGCGCGCGGCGCTTGCAGGAGCGCGCTGGCTCGGGCGCGCGGACCAGCAGGCCGCGGAGGAAGACGCTGAGACGGCAATGCGCATCGTCCTTGAGCAGCTGCCGGTAAACGGGAACATCGTGATCGGCGCAGGCGGTGCGAGCGACCAGCTCGCCGCCGGCGACACGATCGGCTCGGGCGGCGGCGACGTCGACCTCGCGCTCGACCCGTTCGAGGGTCGCGGCGTGGTCGCCCGCGCGGGCTACGGCGCGATGTCGATGGTTGCGGTCGGCGAACCGGGCTCGTTCCTGACGCTGCCGGACATGTACATGCGCAAGATGGCCGTCGGGCCGGTCGCCCGGGACGCGATCGACCTCCTGGAGCCGGTCGGGGACAACATCCGCGCGATCGCGGAGGCCTTCGGGCGAATGGTGAACGATGTCACCACGATCGTCCTCGACCGGCCGCGCCACCACGACCTGATCGAGGAGATCCGCCTGGCGGGCGCCCGCATCAAGCTGATCCAGGACGGCGATGTCACCGCCTCGATCTCGGCCGCTGTCCGCGGCACGAACGACCACCTCGCGATCGGGATCGGTGGAACGCGCCGGGCCGTGCTCTCGGCCGCGGCCCTCCGCTGCTTCGGAGGGGGTCTGCAGGCGCAGCTCTGGCCGACCTCCCGCAGCGAGGTCGCGGCCGCCGAAGAGGCCGGGGTGGACGACCTCGAACGCGTGTTCACGATCGAGGACCTTGCGCCCGGCGAGGTGATCGTGGTGGCGACCGGCGTGTCCAACGGCGACCTCCTGCACGGCGTCCGCTTCCTCGCCGACAGTGCCTGGACGCATTCCTTGGTCATGTGCACGCGCTGCAACTGGGTGCGCTTCGTGGACGGGACCCACTTCTTCGCGCGCGAGCGGCGCGAGGAAGTGCGCCTGCCCCGCTACTGATGGCGACACTCGGCGGCAGCTGCCTCTGCGGCGGCGTTCGCTTCGAGGTCGAGCTGCCGTTTCGACGGGCGAATCACTGCCACTGCTCGTTCTGCCGGAAGCATTCGGGCACGTTCGGCCTGACGCAGGGCCGGGTGCCGCGGGAGCAGTTCCGGCTGCTTCAGGGTGAGGAGCTGCGCGTCTTCAAGCCGGAGGGCGGGACGGCGGTCAAAGTCTTCTGCTCGGTATGCGGCTCGAGCCTCTTCGGCGGCCACTGGCCGGAGGGCGAGGAAGTCTCGATCCGGCTCGGCTCGCTGGACGGCGATCCCGAGATCAAGCCGCAGTACCACTCGTTCGT
>JBKPHO010000307.1:0-5746 GCA_046729915.1 Actinomycetota bacterium
GCCCGCAAGGGCCTCGCCGACACGGCGCTGCGCACGGCCGACTCGGGCTACCTCACACGGCGCCTCGTCGACGTCTCGCAGGACGTGATCATCCGCGAGGACGACTGCAAGACCAAGGAGCACGTCGACCTCCCGCTGCACGTGACCGAGGGGCTGAACAGGAGCCTGCTAGGCCGCACGCTCGCGGAGGACGTCCACAAGCCGCTCGCGAGCGGCAAGCCGGGCAAGACGGTCGTCGCCGAGCAGGGCACGGTCGTGACCAACCCGCTGCTGAAGGAGATCGAGGAGGCGTTCGCCGAGTCGGAGGAGGAGGCGACGTTGCCGGTCCGCTCGGTGCTCAAGTGCCGCAGCGAGTTCGGCGTGTGCCGCACCTGCTACGGGATCTTCCTCGCAACGGGCGGGATGGCCGAGATCGGCGACGCGGTCGGGATCATCGCCGCGCAGTCGATCGGCGAGCCCGGCACGCAGCTGACGATGCGGACCTTCCACACCGGCGGCGTCGCCGGCGCGGACATCACGCACGGCCTCCCGCGCGTGGTCGAGATCTTCGAGGCGCGCAACCCGAAGGGCGCGGCCAAGCTCGCCGAGATCGGCGGCAAGGTCGAGCTCGAAGACACCGAGCGCGGGCCGAAGATCACGATCCACACCGACGAGGTGGACGAAAACGGGGAGCCGCTGGAGCCGGTCTCGTACCAGCTTGCGCGCCGCACGCGCGTGCTCGTCACGGACGGCCAGCTCGTGGAGCCGGGCGACGCGCTGCACGAGGGCTCGCTCAACCCGGCCGACCTCCTGCGCCTGAAGGGCGCGACCCCGACCGAGCTGTACCTCGTCTCCGAGGTGCAGAAGGTCTACCGCTCCCAGGGCGTGGACATCCACGACAAGCACATCGAGCTGATCGTCCGGCAGATGCTGAAGAAGGTGCGCGTAGAGAACGCCGGCGACACCGACCTCCTGCCCGGCCAGCTCGTCGACCGCGTCGTGCTCGAGCGCGAGAACGCGCGCGTGAAGAAGGAGAAGGGCAAGAAGGAGCAGGCGACCTTCGAGCCGCTGATCCTCGGGATCACGAAGGCCTCCCTGGCCACCGAGTCGTTCCTCTCGGCCGCCTCCTTCCAGGAAACGACGAAGGTGCTGACCGACGCCTCGATCGAGGGCAAGGTCGACCGGCTGCTCGGCCTGAAGGAGAACGTGATCATCGGCAAGCTGATCCCGGCCGCCACCGGGCTGAAGCGCTACCGCACGATCGACATCGGCCCGTCCGAGAAGGTGCCGAAGGAGACCTACGAGCGCGAGGCCCTGCTGGCCGCGCTTGAGGAGATCGGCGCCGACGGCGGCGAGGGGATCGACCTGGCCAGCCTGGGCCTCGACTTCGGCGGCGAGCCCCAGACCGGCGACGGAGAGCCGACGCCGCGTGAGTCGACGGAGGCGGAGGAGATCCCCGAGGTCGACTCGCCGCTCGACGGCGAGTAACGCATCAGCAGCGCGGGCGGTGCCTTGCCGCCCGCGCTGCTAGTTTTGCCGGAGGGTCACGTGAAGAGGCTGCTCGTCATCGCGCTCTGCGCCTGCGCGGGGTTCGCGGCCGCACCGCACCGTGCCGCGGCGGCCAGCACCTGCGGAATCCCGGACAAGGGCACGCTGTGGATCGACTTCGCCGACGGCTCGGTCCCGTTCTGGCAGATGTTCGCGCGGCCGGGCGTGATCGCCGCCGCGGCCAACTTCATCTACCCGCCGCAGCTGCGGGCCCTCGGGGCGAAGACCGTCTACTGGGACATGAACTTCCGCCTCCGGGTGGGCTCGCCGCTCGAGCCGTACGACCCGGCGGTGGTGATCAACCGGGCCAACCGCCTCTTCGCGGTCGCCTCGACGTCGAGCGGGTGCAGTCGGCCGACGATCGCCGAGAACGAGCTCAACGGTGCCAACACGCTCACGCCCTGGACCGCCACCAACGCCCAGTACCGGCGCAACGTCCTGATCTACGTGCAGACGCTGTCCGCGCTGGGCGCGAAGCCGGTCCTCCTCGTTCCGAGCGCGCCGTACATGGGCGGCGAGGCGGCGGACTGGTGGCGGCAGGTCTCGAGGTACGCCAACATCGTGCGCGAGTCGTACTTCCGCGCCCGCACAATCGCCAAGCAGGGGCCGGTCGAGGGCAGCCGTACGCTGCGCACGATGTTCCGCAACCGCGTGGGGGAGTTCACGAGCGTCGGCATCCCGACGAGCAAGATCGGCCTGATGCTCGGCTTCCAGACGACCCGCGGCGCGGGCGGACGCGAGGGCGCTCCCCGGAAAGCCTGGCTCGAGGTGACGAAGCTGCAGACCTTGGCCGCGCGACAGGTCGCGGGCGAGAAGCGTCTGCGTTCGATCTGGTCGTGGGGATGGGGCGTCTGGACTAAGGCGCAGGACGATCCAGACAAGCCCGCGGCGGCGTGCGTCTACCTCTGGACGCGCGACCCGACGCTCTGCAATGGCCCAGGGCTGGCCGGGCCGAGCTTCAACGCCTCGCGGACGGAGGGCCAGCTTGCCCTGGGCCCGGGGGTCCGGTGCACGCTCTATGGACGGCGGATCTCCGCGGGCTCGATTGCAGCGCTCACGCCCGTCACCGGCGACCGTGACGCCGCGTTCAGCGCAGCTTTCGGCCGCGCCGTGGCCGCGGGGCTCGTCCCGCTGAAGGCGAAGCAAGTCGCGCTGGCCGAGAAGGCCGTCGTCGCCTCGCGCGTCGGCGGCAGCTACGGGGGCTACCGGGCCGCGCTTGCAAAGGCGCACGCGAGCGTTGGCGCGGCGCGCGGGGTGATCGCGGACGAGCTCCGCAGGATGGCGATCGAGACCAAGATGCGGGTCGGGTCGCCGTCGTCGGCCGATCTGCGCGAGTACTACGAGACCTACGGCGAGGCCCAGGCGCGCCTCGTCCAGACGAAGAGCGCCGCGACCTGGCTGGGCAACCGCAAGCGCGGCTTCGCGCTCGAATCGACCGCCCCGCCCCAGCTCTTCTCGATCCAGCAAGGCGGCTGGCGCAAGGTCAGGACGATGCGTGGTGTCTACGAGGTGCGCGCGCTCGACTCGACCGTACCGCTTGGCGCGATCCCGTTCGAGCTCGCGCGGCCGGCGGTCTCGAACGCGCTCCGGCAGCTGGCCCAGGGCGACCGCTACGACCGCTGGCTGCTGGCCCGCGAGCGCGCGCTCGTCGATCAGGCTCTTTGTCGCCGAGACGTGCAGCCGCGGGCGGAGCTCGTGCCGCTCACGGACTACTTGCCGTTCCTGGCCGGGGATTGACCTCCGCGTCCGGGCGGGGCTTTCGCGCTTCGACGAGCTGTCCTTTTCCAAGCTCCTTCGCGCGGTAGAGCGCGTCGTCCGCCCGCTCGAAGAACGTCGTCGGGTCGTCCTCCGGCAGCAGCTCGGCAATCCCGGCCGAGAGCGTCAGGCGGCCCGCCTGGCCGACCGGCTTCGACGAGGCCGCCGCGCGCAACCGCCGGTAAAGCCGGTCGCCGTCCATGGTGGTGGACTCCGGCAGCACGACCGCGAACTCGTCGCCGCCGACGCGGCACGCGATGTCGGCCGAGCGGAGGGCCGCGCGCACCCGCTCGGCGGTCTCCGCCAGCACGGCGTCTCCGGAGAGGTGGCCGATGCGGTCGTTGATCGCCTTGAAGTCGTCCAGGTCGAAGATAATCAGCGCCAGGCGGCGCTCGTAGCGGTGGGCGCGGGCCACCTCGCGCGCGAGGGTCTCGTGGAAGAAGCGCCGGTTGTGGAGGCCGGTGAGGGCGTCGAGGTCGGCCAGCTGCCGGTTGCGGCGGCTCTCTTCCTGCGCGCGGACGAGTGCCGTCGACAAGCGGTGCACGCGCACGAGCAGAACCAGCGCGAGAGCGACCAGCGCCGCGCCGCCAGCGACCAGGATTGTCGTGGCCGTGGTCGCAGCCGCCGTCATCTCGTCGTCACGATCTCACTGTAGGCCTGTTCCATACCCGTAGGTATCGGTCGAGAGCCGTAAGAGCCCTAGAGCGGATGCGCACGATTGACGCTCAATCCACGGAGCCATGCCCGTTCCCGCGTTTGACGCTGGGCGACGCGCTTCGCTACCATTCCCATTCGGTTGGCAAGGGCCAAGCCCCTGCCAGCCTTTGTTGTGTCCGCCCCCATCTAGCAAGGAGCACATGCCGACCGTAAATCAGCTGGTCCGAAAGGGCAGGGTCGCGCCGAAGGCGAAGGTCAATACCCCTGCGCTTCGCGGCGCCCCGCAGAAGCGTGGCGTCTGCACGCGCGTGTACACGACCACGCCGAAGAAGCCGAACTCGGCTCTCCGGAAGGTCGCGCGCGTCCGGCTGACGAACGGCATGGAGGTCGGCGCGTACATCCCGGGCGAGGGGCACAACCTGCAGGAGCACTCCGTCGTCCTCGTCCGAGGCGGCCGCGTCAAGGACCTCCCGGGCTTCCGCTACAAGGTGATCCGGGGCGGGCTCGACGCTGCCGGCGTCGGCGACCGTCGCCAGGGCCGCTCGAAGTACGGCGCGAAGCGAGGGTCGTAATGCCTCGCCGAGCGACGATTCAGCCCCGGCCGCTGGAGCCGGATCCCGTGTACAGCTCGCGTCTCGTCACGCAGGTGGTCAACAAGGTGATGACGCGCGGCAAGAAGTCGACCGCCGAGGCGATCGTCTACCGCGCTCTGGACCGGATCGGCGAACAGACCGGCAAGCCGCCGGTCGAAGTGCTGGAGCAGGCGATCAAGACCGTGACACCCGTGCTCGAAGTGCGCTCCCGCCGCGTGGGCGGCGCGAACTACCAGGTGCCCGTCGAGGTGCCGCAGCGCCGTGCGCGCACGCTGGCGGTGCGTTGGCTGGTCCAGTTCGCGCGCGACCGGCGCGAGAAGCAGATGCACGAGAAGCTGGCCGGCGAGATCATGGACGCGCTCAACCAGCAGGGCGGAGCGTTCAAGCGCAAGGACGACCTCTACCGGATGGCGCAGGCCAACAAGGCCTTCGCTCATTACAGGTGGTGATCGCGTGAGCTCGGTGGATACCAGAACGCGCAGCGTTCAGATCGCGCTAGAGAACGTCCGCAACATCGGAATCATGGCCCACATCGACGCGGGCAAGACGACCACGACCGAGCGGATCCTCTACTACACGGGCCGCACCCACAAGATGGGCGAGGTCCACGAGGGCGCGGCGGTGATGGATTGGATGGCGCAGGAGCAGGAGCGCGGGATCACGATCACCTCTGCTGCGACAACCGCCTCGTGGCGCGATTTTCGTATCAACATCATCGATACGCCCGGGCACGTGGACTTTACGGTCGAGGTCGAGCGCAGCCTTCGGGTGCTCGACGGCGCGATCGCGGTGTTCGACTCCGTCGCGGGCGTCGAGCCGCAGTCCGAGACCGTCTGGCGCCAGGCCGACCGCTATCGCGTGCCGCGCATCGCGTTCATCAACAAGATGGACCGCACCGGCGCAGACTTCTTCGCCGCCGTGCAGTCGATGGTCGACCGTCTCGGCGCGCGGCCGGTGCCCGTGCAGCTTCCGCTCGGCCAGGAGGAGCACTTCCGCGGCGTGATCGACCTCGTCGAGATGCGCGCGGTCTCGTACGCCGACGACCTCGGCACGAAGATGGACATCGTCGACATCCCGGCAGAGCTGCTCGAGCAGGCGCAGGAGTACCACCACCAGCTGATCGACGCGGTCGCCGACCACGACGAGGAGCTGCTGGAGACCTACCTGCTCGACGAGGACGCGGTCACGCCCGAGATGCTGAAGCGGGCGCTCCG
>JBKPHO010000308.1:0-3403 GCA_046729915.1 Actinomycetota bacterium
CGCGCACCTCGGCGGTCAGGTTGAGGCCGCGGCCGTCGCGCTCGAGCACGTCGACGACGCGGAGCGAGTGCTCGTTGTGGCGGAAGCGCCCACCGAAGCGCTCCTGGAGTAGCGCGTCCAGCGCCTCCTCGCCCGCGTGCCCGAACGGCGGGTGGCCGAGGTCGTGCCCGAGCCCGATCGCCTCGACGAGGTCCTCGTTGAGCCGCAGCGCCCGCCCGACGCCGCGTGAGATGCCGGTCGTCTCCAGCGTGTGCGTCAGGCGCGTGCGGTAGTGGTCGCCCGCCGGGTCGACGAAGACCTGCGTCTTGTGCATCAGGCGCCGGAACGACTTGGTGTGGACGATCCGGTCGCGGTCGCGTTGGAACGGCGTCCGCAGCAGGCACGGCTCTTCGGGCTGCGCGCGCCCGCGGGTCTCGTACGAGCGCACCGCGAACGGCGAAAGCCACCGCTCCTCTTGCTCTCGCACGCGTCCTTCGAACGACTGTGCTTGTTGGGCTCCGGCGGCCTGCGTCACATTCCCAGGCTAGATGATGATCGGGACGGTTCCGCCGTCCGCGCTCCAGGCGGCGCCGGTGACGTACGAGGCCCGATCGGAGCAGAGGAAGGCGATCACCGCGGCGATCTCCTGAGGCTCTGCGAGCCTGCCCAGCGGGCGGCCCTTGCCCACAGCCTCCAGGACCTCGTCGTGGCTCTTGCCCGTCCGCGCGGCCTGCTGGTCGGCAAGCCCGCCCTGCCCCAGCCAGGCCTCCGTCGCTGTCGGGCCCGGCGCGACTGCGTTGCAGCGGACGCCGTCGCCCGCGTACAGGTCGGCGACGAGGCGCGAGAGCGACAACACCGCCGCCTTCGTCACCGAGTAATCCGGCATGCTCGTCGAGGGCCGCTTGCCGGCGGTCGAGGAGACGTTGACGATCACGCCGCGCCGGCGTTCGCTCATCCCGGGAACCGCGGCGCGGATCGCGGCCACGTAACTCATCACGTTCAGCTGCCACGACTCGTTCCACTGGGCGTCGGTCACCTCGAGAAACCCGCGCTGCTCGGCGTAGCCGGCGTTGTTCACGAGCACGTCGAGCTCACCCGCCTCCGCGACCACGCGCTCGGGCTCACCCGGCTGCGAAAGGTCGGCCCGCAGGTGGAGCGCCTCGCCGATGCCGGGCGCCTCGCTTCGGCCACACGTGACGACCCTCGCCCCCTCCTCGACCAGGAGCTGGGCGGTCGCGAGCCCGATGCCGCCGGTCGAGCCGGTGATGAGGCACAAGCGCTCTCTCAGGCCCAGTTCCAAGCGCGGGTAGTCTAGTGCCGCCGTGACGACGATCCTGCTCGCCCGCCACGGCGAGACCGCCTGGAACCGCGAGGGACGCTTCCAGGGGCACGCGGACCCGCCGTTGAACGAGGCGGGGCGAGCGCAGGCTCGCGAGCTCTCGGCAGCGCTGGCGCGCGAGCAGCTCGCGGCGGTCTACTCGAGCCCGTTGCGAAGGGCGCTCGAGACCGCGGAGATCGTCGCCGAGACCCACGGGCTCGAACCTGTGCTGGTGGAGGCGCTGCGCGAAGTCGACGTCGGCTCGTGGCAGGGCCTGACCCGGGCCGAGGTCGAGCGGCGGTTCCCGGAGCAGTATGCGCGGTGGCTCGACTTCGGGCAGGGGTGGGACGACGGAGAGAGCTACGAGCAGATGGGCGAGCGAGTAGTCGCCGCGCTGCTCGAGCTCGCCGCGGCCCACGACGGCGATCGAATCCTCGCTGTCACACACGGCGGCCCGATCCGCGCCGCCTTCGCGTTCGCGGCGGGAACGACGCATGCCCAGGCGCGCCGGCGAGGCCCAGCCGTCGACAACATCTTCGTGGCGGAATTCGCAGTCGGGGGCGGCGCGTTTCGCCGACTAGACTGAGGATCGACCCGGTGGAGGACTACACCAACAAGTACAAGGGCGAGCAGGTCGAGGTTGCGCTCTTCGGCGGCGACTACCAGGACGGCGTGCTGACGGCGTACTGCCTTCTGGACGACGTTGCGCACCTCGAGCTCAACGGGCACATCCTGATTCCGCTGCAGAACATCGCCTCGCTGCACTGCTCCAGCCGGTGCGACGCGCCCGAGCCGGACTGGCCACCGCGCGGGCTCGAAGAGGACGAGCAGCCCGACGACACCTGATCTCGGCGTGCGCGGCCGCCTGATCGTCATCTGGAACATCGCCAAGGTCTGGCTGCTGGTCCTGAGCGCCTGCGCGATTGTCGGGGCGGTGGGCTGGCCGCTCGGCGGGTACAGGCTCGTCTCGCTGCTCGTCTTCTTCACGCTGCTCGTCGCAGGCGCGGCCTATTGGTACGGCGACCGCGTCGCACTCGGAATGGTGGGTGCCCGCGAGCTCACGGTCGGAGAGTCGCCGGCCCTACACGCGACCGTTGGTCAGCTCGCGGCTCTGGCCGGAGTCTCCAAGCCGCGGCTCTACCTTCTGGCGGACGGGCATCCGCGGGCGCTCTCCGCCGGCCGCGGACCTCGGGGAGCCGCGATCGCGGTCAGTAGCGGACTGCTTACTGCAGCTCCGCCTGCCGAGCTCGAAGGCGTGCTGGCGCACGAGCTGGCGCACATCCGCAACCGCGACGTTCTCGTCCAGACGGCGGCGGTCGTCGTTGCGTCCGCGCTGATCGAGGCAAGCCGCGTCGGGGGCTGGCTCCAGCGGGCGCTTCTCTTCGTGTTGGGCCCCGTTGCTGCGGCGATCGTGCACCTGCTCCTGTCGCCGAAGCGGGAGTTCGACGCTGACCGCGCAGCGGCGGCCTTGCTCGGTTCTCCGCACGGCCTCGCCGACGCGCTGATCAGGCTCGAGCAGGCGGCGGAGCTCGTCGAGTTCCGCGCCAACCCGGCAACCGAGCCGCTCTACACCTTCAACCCATTCGCCGAGGAGAGCCTCGCGGGCCTCTTCGTGACGCACCCCCCGGTCGGTGAGCGTGTCCGCCGGCTCCGACAGCTCGATCCGGACTGGCGCGAGAAGCTGCGCGCGGCCTAGAACGCCGAAGGGCCGCCCAAGACGGCCCTTCGAAGAAGAAAAAGTCGGCGGCGACCTACTCTCCCGGGAGGTTTCCCTCCGAGTACCATCGGCGCGAGCGGGCTTAACTTCTCTGTTCGGAATGGGAAGAGGTGTACCCCCGCCGCTATCACCGCCGAAATTTTGAAATCGCTCTAGCTGATCCTAGAAACCTTTCCTGAGGTGATTCTAGAGCGCGTAGCGCACACCCTCAAAACTCCATAGCAGCAACTCCGTGTTCGAAATCAAGACCTCGGGCAATTAGTACGGGTCCGCTGAACGCATTGCTGCGCTTGCACGTCCCGCCTATCGACGTGGTGGTCTCCCACGGCCCTTACTCCCTCGAGGGGGATGGGAAGCCTCATCTCGAGGTGGGCTTCCCGCTTAGATGC
>JBKPHO010000309.1:0-8257 GCA_046729915.1 Actinomycetota bacterium
TGGTAGACGGTCTCGATGCCGGCACTTCGCGCCTCGCCCGGCGAGCGAAAGCGGACGGGCTTTCCGTCGAGGCGGATCTCTCCTTCGTCCGGCTGCAACGCGCCGGAGAGCGCTTTGATCAAGGTCGATTTGCCGGCGCCGTTGTCGCCGATCACCGCGACGATCTCGTTCGGATAGAGCTCGAAATCGGCTTCGTCGAGCGCGACTACGTGCCCGTAGCGCTTGGAGAGCCCGCGTGCTTCGAGGATTGGCCGCGGTTCGCTCAGAGCCGCCTCCGGTGCGTGAGCTGGTCGACCGAGACCGCGAGAATCACGAGAATGCCGGTGACGAGGTACTGGTAGATCACCTCGACGCCGATCAGCGTCAGGCCGTTGCGGAAGACGCCGACGATGACCGCCCCGATCAGCGTCCCGATCACTGTGCCGCGGCCGCCGAACAGGCTGGTGCCACCCAGGACGACGGCCGTGATCGAGTCGAGATTCTCGGTCGTCTGACCGGCGTTGGGGTCACCGAGCTCCGTGCGCGAGACGAGAAGCCAGGCCGCGATGCCGTACATGAGGCCCGCGACCACGTAGACGCTGAGGAGCACGCGGCCCGTCTTGATGCCCGTCAGCCGAGCTGCCTCTGGGTCGTCCCCGGTGGCATAGACGTGCCGGCCCCACGCCGTTTGCGTGAGCGCGAACCACGCGAGGCCGAAGAGGACGAACATCAGCACCACCCCGTAGGTGATGTCGGTGTGACCGATCGTGAAGGTCCGCCCGAAGAAGAGCAGGGCGCTGGGCAGCTCCGCCTTCCCGGAGTTGCCCGGGGGATACGTCAGGTCTTTGGAGTAGATGTGCGTCAACGCGAAGGCGATGTTGAGCGTGCCGAGCGTGACGATGAACGCCGGCAGCCTCACTCCTGCCACCAGGCCTCCGTTGAGGACGCCGAACGCGACGCAGGCGAGGATTCCGAGCAGGATCGCCGTGGTGGGGCTGTAGCCCGAGTCGATGGCGAGCTTCGTCATCACGATCTGCCCGAACGCCATCACCGTCCCGACGGAGAGATCGATCCCGGCCGTCAGAATGATCAGCGTCTGGCCGATGGCGAGCACGCCGACGACCATCACCTGCTGCAGCACGAGCGAGAGGTTCGGGCCCTGGAGGAAGCGGTCGCTCTTCAGCGCGAAGAACGCCATCGTCAGCAGCAGCGCGAGGAACGGCCCCACGGCGGGCGCCGCGAGGACGCGGCGGATCTGCTCCACCGGAGATCGCGCGCTCGGCGGGTGGGCTGAGGTCTCCGTCGCGTTCAACGTCCTGACGAGTCGATCCTAGGAGTCCGCGACGGGAGAGCCGACTGGTGGCACTCCCGTCGCGGTGGACGTGGGCTTTACGTTCCTAGCCCCAGCAGTTCGCGAGGCCGTACTTGACGCTCTTCGACTTGACGCCCTTGAGCGGCTTCTTCGCGATCAGGTTCACGCCGGTGTCCGTGTAGCCGTGCGGCTTCTTTCCGGTCTTGGCGTACTTGACGACCGCACCGACTCCCCGAGAGGCCATCAGCAAGGGGTACTGCTGCGAGGTCGCATCGATCACCCCGGCCTTGACGTTCCGGACGCCGGCGCAGCCGCCGTCGACCGAGACGATCGTCGTGCCGGCCTTCGTCTTGCCGGCGTTCTTCAGCGCCGTCCAGGCGCCGGCGGCGCTGGGCTCGTTGATGGTGTAGACGACGTTGATGTTCGGGCTCTTCTGGAGACAGTTCTCCATCGCCGTCTGCGACGGAGCCGTCTGGCCTTCGCCGTTTCCGACGCAGGCGATCTGTGGGTTGCCCTTCTTGATCCCGAATCCCTTCAGGAAACCGTTGTGCCGCAACGCTCCGACCGACGATCCGACGTGCTCGTCGATCATCCCGATCGTCACCTTCTTGCCCTTGGTCGCGGCGCGTGCGTACTTGCCGATCAGGACTCCTGCGTTGAAGTTGTTCGTCGCGAAGAGGGCGTTCGTCGCGCTCTTCGGAACGGTCGGCGTGTCGAGGGCGATCACGATGACGCCCGCCTTCCGCGCCCTGGCGATCGCGCCGTTTTCCGCCTTGCCGTCGGCGACGGTGATCAGGATCCCCTTCACGCCGGCTGTCGTCATGTTCTCGATCGCGGCGATCTGACTCGCGTTGTCGGAGCTGCTCTTTCCGGCTGCATAGAGGAGGCTTGCGCCGAGCCTCTTCGCCGCCTTCGTCGCTCCGGCGCGCATCTTCACGAAGAACGGGTTCGTGGCGTCCTTCGTGATCAGCCCGACCTTGATCTTCGCGCTCTTCGACGCTGTCGTAGCGGACGCGGCGGCGACGATCGCCGACGTGGCGACAACGGCTACGAGGAGCGCTACCGCAAGACCCAGTGTCCGCCATGTTGGACGCTTGAGTTCCCTCTGCGGATCGCGCATCTGCTACCTCCCTTGCCCGTGTTGTGGTACCGATAACATGTTTTCGGCCTTGTAGTCAAGCCGGAACGGCTTGGTTCAAGGAGGCGCCGACGGTAATCTCTGTTATCGCTACCAGGAACCCGGAGTCGGAGTGAACACCAGGTCGGCCGATGTGACGATCAAGGACGTCGCCAGTCTGGCGGGCGTTTCACCCATGACCGTCTCGCGCGTGATCAACGGCAGCGATCGCGTCAGCCCGGACACGCAGCGCCGGGTGGAGCGCGCCATCTCCGAGCTCGGCTACATCCCCAGCCGGCTCGCACGTGGCCTGAGCGCACGCAAGACCGGGACGCTCGCCGTGATCGTGCCGGACGTCTCGAATCCGTTCTTCACGCTGATCGTTCGTGCCGCCGAGGACGTGGCGCGACGATCGACGTACCGCGTCATTCTCTGTGACACCCGCGCCGACCTTGCGGTCGAGCGCGACGTGATCGAGGAGCTGATCGCCCACCGGGTGGAGGGGATCGTCATCGCGCCGGTCAGCGACCGGTCGAAGCCACACCTGGCACGACTGGCCAGGTTCGGGGTCCCGTTCGTCTTGATCGACCGGACGGTTGCCGGAATCGAGTGCGATGCGGTGGTCGGCGAGAGCCTCGGCGGGGCTCAGAGGCTAGTCGAGCATCTGATCGGGCTCGGACACCGCCGAATCGGCCTGATCGTCGAGACCGATGAGGTCTCGACCGCGCGGCAGCGCCGCCGCGGGTACGAGGCGGCCCTGACGGCCGCCGGTATCGCGCTCGAGCCCGCGCTCGTCGAGGTGCAGGCGCCGGACCCCGACGGCGGGTTCGCGGGGATGAGCCGTCTGCTCGCGAGCGACGAGCCCCCGTCGGCGGTGTTCGCCGTCAACAACCTCGTCGCCCTCGGCGCAATCGAGGCTGTGCGGGAGGCTGGTCTCGAGGTCCCGGACGACGTTGCGCTCGTCTGCTTCGACGACATCGAGTTCGCATCGCGGCTCTACCCGTTCCTGACCGCGATGGAGCAGCCAGCCGAGACGTTCGGGACGCTCGGGACACAGCTGCTGCTCGAACGCATCCAGGGCCGCGGCCCTGCACGCGACCACGTCGTCGTCCTGCCGGGTCAGCTGACGGTCCGCCGGTCGTGCGGAGCCCGAGCGGTGGGAGCTGCTTGACCGTCTACGGCGGCATCGAGGCCGGCGGCTCGAAGTGGGAATGCGCCATCGGGACCGGCCCGACCGACCTGCGTGCGACCACGACGTTTCCGACGACGACTCCGGCCGAGACGATCGACCGCGCCGTCGCGTTCTTCGAGCGCGAGGGGCCGGTCGAGGCGATCGGCGTCGGGTCGTTCGGGCCGCTCGACGGCAACCCGGCCTCCCCGACCTGGGGGTTCATCACGACGACGCCGAAACCCGGATGGGCACACACAGATGTCGGCCGTGAGATCGGGCGCCGTCTGTCCGTTCCCGTTGCCTTCGACACGGACGTGAACGCAGCTGCGCTCGGCGAGCATCGTTGGGGCGCGACGCAGGGACTGGACACGTCCTGCTACATCACCGTCGGGACGGGGATCGGCGGCGGCGGCCTCATCGGCGGCAATCTCCTCCACGGCCTGATGCACCCGGAGTTCGGGCACATGCGGATCCCACACGATCGAGACGCCGACCCGTTTCCGGGAATCTGCCCCTACCACGGGGATTGCTGGGAAGGACTCGCCTCCGGCCGCGCGATCGAGGCGCGCTGGGGAAAGCCCGCTGTCGAGCTGACTGACCAGGCAGTGTGGAGCTTGGAGGCGTCGTACCTGGCGCTCGGCCTCGTCTCCGTGATCTGCGTCCTTTCGCCCGAGCGAATCGTGATCGGCGGCGGCGTGATGAATCACGCTGGACTTCTCGCGCTCGTCCACCGCGAGATCGTCGCGTTGATGAACGGGTACCTGGGCGCGCCGGTGCTCGGCGACGGCATCTCCGACTTCGTCACGAGGCCGGCGCTCGGGCCGCGAGCGGGCGTGCTCGGCGCCCTTGCGCTAGCAGAGTCTGCGTAGGCCCGAGCAGGAACCTCGAAAGTGGGCCCGCCTGGATTCGAACCAGGGACCAACGGATTATGAGTCCGCTGCTCTGACCAGCTGAGCTACGGGCCCGCGGATCTAGCGTACCGCCGCGAAAGCCTCTTTCAGCTCTGGAACGCCGACGATCCGCGAGCGGTAGTAGCGGCATGAGCCGGTTCGTGAACGGCCTGACGCGCCGGCTCGTTCCGGGGGTTGTCGTGATAGCTGTGACGAACGGCCTGTGGCCTGCCGTCGCCGACGCCGCGCTGTTCTTCCTCTTTCAGCCATCCACCGCCCATGTCGGTGACACTGTCGTCGTACGGACCGGAGGGACACCTCGGAGCTTCAGGCTCTCAGATCGAGCTGGGCCGTTCCTGGAGCCGATCAGCCTCTACTTGGTCCGTAACGGCGTCGCGGACCGGTTGCGCTCCCGGCACGACTCGCGCCTGGTGCGGATCGGAGCGCTCGTGCCCGACAAGAACGGCCACGGGATCTTGAGCTTCCGCGTACCAGACCTGAGACCCGGCAGGTACGCGGCCGTCGCCTACTGCCCAGCTTGTGCGCGCTTCAGCAGGGGGCGAGCCTTCCTCGCACTGAACGTGGACGAGCAGGACGTCGTGCCGCGCTACAGACGCCTCTTGCTGCTCCAGGTGGCGCCGTCGAGGAGCTCTTCTTCGACGTGGCTCGTCGCCGGCGGCATTGCGGCTCTCGCGATCGCGCTTGGCGCCGGCACAGTTCTCCTGCGAGGCCGAAACAGCTCCGGTCCCTCCGTGTCACAATAGGCGCTTGTCCGCGCTCCAGCGGCCGTCCACGAAGGAGGGTGGCGAACGGTGAAGGTCTTCCAGCATGAACGGCAGCTTCGAACGACCGGGGGTCTGGCGGTTCGCGACATCACCGAGGAGGTGGCCGAGGCTGTGCGCGAGAGCGGCGTCGTCGACGGCATCGCCTGCGTGTACTCGCCGCACACCACCTGCTGCGTCCGCGTGAACGAGTTCGAGAGCGGGTTCCTGGAGGACTTCGCCAACATGCTCAAGCGCCTCGTCCCGAGCGAGACCTACTACGCGCACGACGACTGGGACCGGCGTACCGAGAACATCTGCCCCGAGGACATGGATTTCGGCAACGGCCACTCGCACTGCATGGCGATGCTGCTCGGCCCGGCAGGCGAGTCGATCCCGGTACGCGACGGCGAGCTCTGCCTCGGCACGTGGCAGCGCGTGCTTTTCCTCGAGCTCGACCGAGAGCGCGACCGCCGCTGGATCGTTCAGGTCGTCGGGACCTGACTGAGCGCGGCGGCGAGTCGATCGCCGTCGTTGCCTACGACCCCGACTGGCCACGTCGCTTCGCTGTCGAGCGCGAGTTGCTGGAGGGGGTTCTGGCTCCCTGGCTGGAGGGCGGCGTGCACCACATCGGCGCGACGTCGGTTCCCGGGCTCGCGGCCAAGCCGATCATCGACATGCTGGCCGGCGTTCACGACCTCGACGAAGCTCGCGCAGCCTTCGAGCCGCTGCGCGGGCTCTCCTACGTCTACACGCCGCACCGGCCGGGCATCGCGCACCACTTCTCGAAACCATCTCCTCGACTACCCGACGTGACGCATGGGCTTCACCTGACCGAGCCGGGAAGCGATCTCTGGAACGAGCGGTTCGCGTTCCGCGAGGCCCTTCGCGCGGACCCCGCGCTTGCTGCCGAGTACGAGACGCTGAAGCTGCGACTGGCCAGGGAGCACGCCGACGACGTCACCGCCTACACGGCCGGCAAGCGCGCGTTCGTGGCCCGCGTCCTAGCGAGCGCGGGGCTCCAATTCGGTCGCCGCTAGATAGGGACATGCGATACCTGTCCGAACGGGCCATGTCCGGGGTCAGACCCCGGACGCGTCCGTCGCGGACGCGCGAGATCGTGGCATCAATCGTCCGGTGGTGCGAGCGCGGCCACCAGCTGCTCCTGGATCCAAGAGAGGTAGCCGTAGACCGAGAGCGCCGGCGTGCGCGGGTCGTCCGGCCGTAGCTCGCTGAGCAGCGTGTCCTCCTGCACGTCGAGGCGCGTGCCGAGCACGAGGCGAAGGTCGTTCAGCGCACGCAGCCACGCATCGGCCTCCTCCGCGCTGAGGTGCTTCTGGTCGGCCGTCCGTGCCAGCAGCTCCAGCGCCTCGCGGCGGCCCGTCAGCAGCTCGCCGCCCATCAGCTCCCGGTAGGCGAGCTCGTCCTCCCCCTCGTCGTAGGCCGGCGGAAAGAGCCGCCGGAGCGAGGGGTCGCCGGGCTCGCCGTCGAGCAGCGACCGGAGCTCGCCCGCAAGGCTCACCAGCAGCCCGCGCTCGTCGCGCGAGAGCCGCAGCTCGACGCCGCCGTCGGCCGAGCGCTCCATCAGTCCTGCCGCATCGTCGCCCACAACCCGTGCGCGTGGAGGCGGGCGACGTCGTACTCGGCCTTCTCGCGGGTGCCGCTCGAGACGACGGCCTTGCCCTCGTTGTGCACCTGCAGCATCAGCTGCGTCGCCTTCGCCTTGCTGTAGCCGAAGAGCTTCTGGAAGACGAGCGTCACGTACGACATCAGGTTGATCGGGTCGTTCCAGACGATCACGATCCACGGCCGGTCGTGCTCGACCTCGTCGGCGCCGCGCGGCTGCTCGACCTCGACCTCGGCGGGCGCGAGCGTCGTCGACATCACACCCGTCGCACTCGCCCGTCCTCGAGCGAGAAGACGAAGAAGTCGTGGCCGAGGACCGGCACCGCCACGTTGTACACGGGAACGTCCCCGACCGCGCCCTCGAACGACCCCACGTGCGCGTGCCCGTGCAGCACGACGTTCGGGCGGTGCTCGAGGATCGGCGCGGCTAGCCGGTCGGTGCCGAGAAAGGGCCAGATCCCGCGCGGCTCGCCCCCGAGCGTCGTCGCCGTAGGTGAGTAGTGGAGCAGCGCGATCCGGTATTCGCAGCCCTCGATCGCCTCGAGGCCGGCGTCCAGCGCCTCGACTTCCGCGGAGGTCTCCGCGTAGACCTTGCGCAGCAGCGGCTCGCCGAAGTCGGGTAGCTGCGAGTCCGGGAAGCCGCCGACGAAGCCCTTCGCGCCGGCGATCCCGACGCGAGCGCCGTCCACGTCCTGCACGGCGGAGGAGCGATCGACGATGTGCACGCCCGCGTCGACGAGCGCCGCCACGATCTCGTCGACCTGGTTGCAGTGCCAGTCGTGGTTGCCGAGCACCGCGAACACCGGCGCCTGGGCCGAGCGGCAGATCTCGGCGAGCAGCTGCCCCTGCTCCAGCTCGCCGTAGGTCGTCAGGTCGCCGGCCAGCAGGATCGCGTCCACGTCCGCCTCGACCCGCCGGAACGCGAGCTCGAGCTCGGCGCGATTCTCCTCGTCGCAATGCACGTCGCCCGCCGCGGCGACGCGGATCGGCCTCGGCATGGGCCTGATTCAACCGATTGACGGCCGGGCGTGGTGGGTACGACCGCGCCGTGACCGAGTCGAGGTCGAGCTTCGAGGAGCTGCTGGAGACGCTCAAGCATGCGGCGGCCACGCTGCGCGAGGCCGACGTGCGCTTCGTGCTGGGCGGCGGGCTTGCGATCTGGGCGCGGGGCGGGCCGGAGACCGAGCACGACATCGACTTCTTCGTCAAGCCCGAGGACGCCGAGCGCGCTTTGCAGGCGCTCGAGTCTGCGGGCTTCCGCCCAGAGGAGCCGCCCGAAGGCTGGCTCTACAAGGGCTGGCTCGGCGACGTGATGGTCGACCTCATCTTCGCCCCGATCGGCCTGACCGTCGACGACGAGTGGCTCGACCGGGCCGAGGTGCTCGAGGTCCACGCGGTGCG
>JBKPHO010000310.1:0-4598 GCA_046729915.1 Actinomycetota bacterium
GGTCTGACGCCCGTCTCGTAGCGGTACCCCCGGAGACCTGGCGGCGGTCTTCCGGGGGTGCTCCGCGCGGCGACGTCGGGTCGAGTCGTGGCGCGATCACGCTCGGCGTGGTTGGGTATCCCTTCATGACCGCCCAATCGCCCACCGTCACCCAACCCGCCCCGCCTCCACGCCTGCGTCGGCTGGGAAAGGTCGTGCTCTGGCTCGTCGCGGTGGCGGTTGCGGTGTGGCTGCTCGACCTGCTCGGGGTCGACGTCACCGGCTGGCTCTCCAACCTCTGGGACCAGGTCTCGGCGGTTCCGGTCGGGTACACGGTCGCCGCGGTCATCGTCCAGTGCGGACAGACGGTCTTCGCCGGGCTGTCCTACTACGGAATCCTCAGCGCCGCGTACCCCGGCGAGGTCGAGCTCGCTCCCGTCGTCACCGCCTACGCGGTCGGCGTGGCGATGAACGGCTTCCTGCCCGCGAACATCGGCACCTTCGTGACGCTGATCATGTTCGTCGCGATCATCCCGTCCGCCACCATCGGCGGCGCGACCGCGGCCTACCTCGTGCAGAAGATCTTCTTCACGCTCGCCGGCGCGTTCGTCTACCTCTACCTCTTCCTCTCGGTGCCCGGGACGTTCGACGTCAGCTTCGGCAACGTCACGTCGCACCCCGTCGCGGCGGTCGTGATCGTCCTGGGCGGCGCGGTTCTGCTCGTCATGCTCGGCCGCATCTTCTGGCGGCAGGTGAAGAAGCTCTGGGCGCAGGCGAAGCGGGGCGGAGTCATCCTCTCGCGGCCGCGGAGCTACCTGGCGCGGGTCTTCCTGCCCTCGTTCCTGTCCTGGTTGTGCAAGCTCGCGGTGATCGGGATCTTCCTCGCGGCCTTCGCGATCCCGGTCACGTTCAAGTCGATCATGTGGGTCGTCGGCTCGGGGTCGCTTGCCAACGTCGCCTCGTTCACCCCCGGCTCGGTCGGCGTCACTCAGGCCACGAACGCGCTGGCACTCGATACCTGCTGCAACGTCGCGCGCAACACCTCCGTGGCGTACTCGACGGCTCAGCAGCTGATCATGACCGCCTGGAACGTCCTGTTCGCGAGTGCGCTCGTGATCGCCGTGTTCGGCTGGACCGGCGGGAAGCAGCTCGTCGGCGCGTCGTACGCCGACGCGAAGACGCGCGCGGGCGACATGAAGGAAGAGCGGAAAGAGCGGAAGGAGCAGAAGAAGGCCGACAAGCGCGCAGCCCGCGAAGCCGAGTAGCCGTTGGAGTGGGTTTATCTCGAGTTCGCGGCCATCAGCCTTGCCGCGATGGTCTCGCCGACGACGTTGTCGTTCTCGATCTTCGTGCTCGTTCTCGGCGACCGGCCACTGCGCACCGGCCTCTGGTTCTACCTCGGCGCCCTGAGTGCCACGCTTGCAATCGGGATCGTGGCCGCTTTCGTGATCGGAGATGTCGCCGCCTCGCACAAGTCGACGCCGAAGACCTGGGTGGCGGTGATCGACGTCGCCGCCGCCGTCCTGGTGATCCCCTTCGCGGTCCGCCTCGCTACAGGCCCGCCCGACCCGAAGCGCATCGATGCCGCGATGGAACGTATGGCGAAAGTCGCCACGGCCCCCGCGCTCGCGATCCTCGGCGCCGGTGCCGTCCTTGCCAACCCCGGTGGCTTCATCCCGCTCGCCCTAAAGGCGATCTCGGAGACCGACCCGGGCGCGGCGCAGTACATCGTCCTCTGGGTGGTCTTCGCGTTCGTCTCGCTGCTTCCGCTCGCGGTCGCGCTGGTGCTGCTGCTGGTCGCCCGGGAGCCCGCGATGCGGCTGCTCGGCAGGGCGCGCGACCTGCTCGAGCGCCGGGCGCAGACCGTGGCGGCCGTCATCCTGCTCCTCCTCGCCGCGGCGCTCCTGCGGAACGGCATCGCGGGTCTGGCCGCGTAGCCGGCTATACGCTCCCGCGGTGATCCGCGTCGAGGTCGCGCTCGAGATCGAGCGTCCCCCACAGGAAGTGTTCGACTACCTCGTGGACGTTGAGCGGGTTCCCGAGTGGCAGTCGAGCGCGGCCGCGTCGCACGTGGATCGGCCGCTGGGCGTCGGCGCTCGGATCCACGAGACGAGACGCCTCCTGGAGCGTGAGGCGCACACCGTGCTCGAGGTGTCGGCCTTCGACCCACCGAGGCGCCTGACCCTTCGCACGATCAGCGGCCCTGTAAAGGTCGATATCGACCACAGGCTCGAAACCCATGGCGACGGCACGCTCCTCCACGTCGTCGCCGAGGCCGATCCGGGGTTGATGGTCGGCTTCGCGAAGCCCCTGCTCGAGCGCCAGGCCAAGCGCGAGGTTCGCGGTGACTTCGACCGCCTGAAGGAGCTGCTCGAGCGCGGGTAGCCGGAGTCGCGAGGGCTATCCTTCGGCTGCGCCCCCATCGACTAGCGGCCCAGGTCACGGCCCTTTCAAGGCCGTAGCGCGGGTTCGAATCCCGCTGGGGGCATGGCAACAGAGGGCTTTAACACGGAGCCCCAGGAGAGGCCCACGCACCTTTTCCATCTTCACCTGCCGCGTAGCCGCAACCCCGAGCTCGTCGCGTGGATGAACGAGCCCCGGCGTCTCGGCGAGTGCGAGCGCGACTGCGTCGACTGCGGCCAGACCTTCACCTTCAAGAGCGCGCTTGCGGTTCGCTGCCCGTCCTGCCGCGTCAGCGCAAGAGCGAGCAGCGCAAAGCACTGAGGGTGGCATGAGCGACGTTCCTAGTTCCGGTGCAGGAGCTTGCCCGTCGCGCCGCGGCAAACGAGAACTTCTCGTCTCTGAACGGGCCTCGCGAACTCGCCCCTCTCGCGCGCCGTGCTCGTTCCTCGCCCAGAAAGGGAAAGGAAGCGCCCGAGGCGCGACCTCCTGCGGAGCAGCTGTGCTCCTCGGGGAGAGTGGAAGGTCGACGGCGATCTATCCGCGGTCCGCGCCTTCGCCCCGGACGCCACCCTCGACCGTACTACTTGGCATCGATCGTTACGAGCGTCGAGTCCAACAACGTCGCAAATAGCGGCGATTCACTCGCGGCCTTGGCGCAGGGTCTGACTCGGCTGCGGGATCTGTATGGACAGGAGAGCCGGGCGGCCTGCCTATCTGGGCCTGGAGAGAGGGCCGCCCGGCTCCCGGTCTTTCCGACGCCCCTCGGGACATGGCCGATAAGAGCGACTAGTCGACGGCGGACTCGCGGCGTAGCTTGAGCTTGGGCCGGGTTGTGGGAGAAGCGCCCTAGGCGTTCGGCTCGCCGCCCCGCCCGTCAGGCCGGCGCGACCTCGCCTGATCCCGAGCTACTTAATCGCTCGGCTTCGATGACACCAGCGAAGGGGCCGTGACCGGGCTCGATGGCAAGTACCCGGTAGAACTCCGATTCGTTCGGGAAGCTGTCGCCGGCAGCGAGTGGCGCATCGCGCTCGATCGTGAACCTTTCGCCGCCGTCCGAGAGGACCAGCACTTCGTAGAACATGGTGTCCGGCACGGTAGCGACGCGTGGGCGTTCGGCGGGCCGCCCGGCCCACTAACGGCTGAACTTCCTCCCTCGAGCCACGGGAGCAGTTTAAGCGCGAAAAAACGGGTTTCCGCCGAGCGCCCGGATCGCCCGAATTCTCTTAGCTGGACGAAGCCTTCTGACTCTCGGGGTAGTGGCCCTCGCCCGGCCAGGGCGAGAGGATCAGAGTGATCTGGGCGCCGTGCTCGCTTCCGACGCTGTGCCGCTCGCCGGGCTCGAACGTGACCAACGTGCCAGGTCCGGCCTCGAGAACGTCCCCGCCTGCCTCGATACGCGTTTCTCCCTCTACGACTGTCAGCCAGGCGCGTTCGCGCACCTGGTGGTCGCCGAGCTCCTGACCGGGTGCCAGGCGAATGACGATCGCCCGGGCCCCGTCGACCGTCTCGAGGACAGCCGGGGAACGGGTTCCCTCCGGTGCCTCGATCTGGGTCAGGTCCCAAGCCTGCACCGCGGCGATCCTATGGCACATGCCTAGCGCCGTCGAGGCGTGGAGGCGGCGAGACACCATGGCGGTCTAGGACACGTTCGTTTCGCCAACGCTCGTAGCGGTGACCTGTTCTTTGCGGCAGGGGCTGACTGCGGCAAGGTAGTTCGACGCGCTCTGACGGCACGCGCGCGAACGCCTCAGGGCTCCCCTGCCGCGTCCAGCTCGTCGGTACCGCTGGACAAGGAACGCAGATCAGGGGCGTCTGTTTGAGGAGGCGCCGGGGGCCAGGGGGGCTTGACGAAGCTCAGGGTTCTCGGCGTCTCATGGACTCAGCTTGCCGTCCGGCCCCGGGGAGGAGGAGCGGCGACCTCGCAGGGCCCGCCCTTACGCGATCTTCCGCCGCGCACTCGAGCATGGGAACCTGCGCGCTCGAGCGGACAAGCTGATCGCGCGAAAAGACCCGCGCCGGCACCCTCGTGTCGCGGCCCGCTGGCTTCTGCGCTACCTCAGGAGGACCCCGAGACGACGATCGACGAGGCAGCTCTAGGCGCCTCTTGCCTCGTCGCACTTCGAGGGTTCGGCCAAGCAGATGCACCAGCGAAACGCACACACGTCTTCCGGGCCCCCGGCCTCGGCCGCTGCCTGGTTGCTTCCGGTCTGCAACCG
>JBKPHO010000311.1:0-1352 GCA_046729915.1 Actinomycetota bacterium
CCTGCGAGCGCCGCGCCGCGACGTGCCTCGGCGGTCGCCATCGCGTCTACGCCCGCGCCGGGGGTGTAGAGCGAGACCACCACGACCCGATGCGAGCGAAGCGCGAGCGCGAGCCCAGCCGGCATCCCGTCGATCACCGCAACGCGCTTGCGCGCAGGCTTCACGGCAACCTTCGCAGCCAGCGCCTTCGTGGGCGTCGCCGTCTTCTTGACGGGGTGGAGCGGCTTGATCTGCTTCACCGCGGCGCTCGACGAGCCCTGGCTGCCGAGCAGCAGGAAGCCGCCGGCGAGCGCCAGCACGGCCAGTCCGAAGGCCGCAGCGAGAATCCGGACGCGAGGACTCAAGCCCACGATCTTTCTATCGGCATTTAGGCGTCTCCGCTTGACCGCCAAAACGAAGGGCGCGGTGTCCCGCGCCCTTCGAAGAACGGAACCGGACGTCGCTTACGGACAGACGCTCGGCTTCGTGCTGGTGATGTCGCCGCCGGGCCCGCCCTTGTACCAGACCTTGGTGCCGACCTGGCTCTTGAGGCAGTAGGTGGTCGTGCCGGCGTTGAAGATCGAGACGTTCTTGATGCCCGCGTCGTAGCTGGCCTGCAGCTTCGTCAGCGTCTCGCCGGTGTAGCCGGTCGCGTGATCGGCGTTGTAGGCCTCGACGCCGGGAACGGCGGCGCGGACGTTGGCCTTCGCAGCCGAGTTGTTCGCCCGGTCGCGGAAGCTGAGGTACGAGGGGATCGCGATCGCAAGCAGGATCCCGAGGATGATGATGACGACCAGAAGCTCGATGAGGGTGAAACCCTCGTCGCGCCGCACCTGGCCGCGTAGGTGCGAAAGCCTTGCAGACATGCGTGGTCCTCCTTGAGGTGCGCAGATGGCCTGGCGCCTCTATCGGCCGCGAGCTGCGCCGCGACGCACCCTCGAAGAGGTGAACCGGAGGCCTCGGCTCGCGGCCCTCAAGTCAACGAATGGCGCTGCCGATACTCGCGCAGCGGCCATGGCGGAGACCCTGTACTCGATCGACGATTTGCTCGAGCAGATGGTGGCGCGGAACGCGTCCGACCTGCACATCGCCGTTGGCGCGCACCCCGCCGTGCGCGTGCGCGGGAGGCTCGAGCCGCTGCAGGAGATCCCGCCGCTCACGGCGGACGTGACCCAGCAGCTGCTCTATCGGATCCTCTCCACCGAGCAGCAGAAGCATCTCGAGCTCGACCGCCAGATCGACCTCGCCCACTCGATCCCCGGCCTCGCGCGCTTCCGGGTCAACGTCTACTGGCAGCGCGAGGCGCTCGGGGCGGCGTTCCGCCTGATCCCGACCGAGATCAAGACGCTCGAGGAGCTCGGGATCCCCTCGAG
>JBKPHO010000312.1:0-8017 GCA_046729915.1 Actinomycetota bacterium
TCGCCGCGTCCGGGATCGCCCGTGGCTCGCCGGTGTCGGCGAAGTAGACGACGTTCGGCTGGTGCCGGTCGTAGGCGATGTCCTCGATGCGAATGAACTGGAACGCGTTCGCGACGTTGTTGCTCCAATACTCGAGCACCCACTGCGGGCCGTCGGGGACGCCGGCCGGAGGTGCCGGGAAGCCGAAGTCGGCTGCTCTGACTTCGCTGCCGTCCGCCTTCTTGCCTGTAGCGATCATCCGCGGGACCTCGATGAAGTGCCCCGCGACCGAGTCGCCGGGGTGCACGTCGCCGTAGTCGTTGATGCTGGCGTCGTCGGAGACGAACGCGTACAGCGTCCCCCTGTCGTTCCAGACGTCGTCGCCGCTCTTGGCGCCGTACAGGTAGAGCTGCGACGCCGGCGCGTCGAAGGTGTCGTCGCCGGAGAGGATCACCGGCCGCTTGTACTTCGGCAGCGCGACAGCGTTCTCGTGGTTGAACCGGCCGAGTCCGTAGATCGACCGGTAGGCGCCTGTGGTCACGTCGTAAGCCACGACTACGCCGGCCTGCTCGGCTCCGGGCGCGAAGGGCGTCGCCGGCCAGGCATCGCCGGTTCGGTTCACCCAGTCACGCGCCTCCTCGTTCGTCAACACGAGCGGTCGCTCGAAGCCCTGCTTGCGCGAGACGAAGAAGTTCGAGCAGAAGCGCTGGTAGTTCGCCCCGCTCGGGATCACGTAGCTGCCGGCAAGCGTTCCCCCTGTCTTCCGGTCGAGTGTGAGCTTGCTCAGCAGCGCGTTCGTAAAGTCGCTGCGCGTGGCCGGAAACGGGACGCGCGACGTCTCGTGGTTGACGTAGACGTCCACGTGCCCGCCGTGATGCTTGTCGAGCGCGATCCCGTCGGGAATCGACTCGAACTTGTAGCCCCCGACGGTGTCCCCGACGGTGAGGAGAGGCTTGACCTCCACCCCCGCCGCGACCGGCGCCAGCATCGCCGGGCTCGTCGTCAGGAACCCGCCGTCCTTGGACTTCGCGCTCGCGGTGCCGAGCGACACCGCGGCCATGCCGACGAGCGCGACGCAGAGCGTGAGCGCGCGCCGTGGCCGTCCTCTCTGTGGTCTCATTCCTCCCCCTGTGTTTGTGACAGTCCTCGGCCCGGTGTCGGCCGGGCGGCGGCAGTCTACGCGGCCTTGGTGGGGGCTTTCAGGCGGCACCCGCCGTCGAGGCGGCGCTAGGTGCGCACGAAGCCCATGCGCTCGTACATCTGCTCGAGCGTTGGGGCCGAGGCTTCGCGCGCCTTCTGGGCGCCCCGCGCGAGAAGGCGTTCGAGCTCGGCCGGGTCGGAGCGCAGCTCCTCGTAGCGCTTGGCGATCGGCTGCAGCAGCGCGACCACCGCTTCGCCGACCTCCTCCTTGAACCGCCCATAGCCGCCGCCGTCGTAGCGCGCCTCGACGGCTTCGATCGGGTCGCCGGTGGCCACCGACATGATCTCGATCAGGTTCGAGACTCCCGGCTTCTTGTCCGGATCGTGGCGCACGTCGGTGCCCGAGTCGGTGACCGCGCTCTTGAACTTCTTGCGAATCGTGTCGGGCGGGTCGAGCATCCCGACCGTTCCCTGGGCGGTGCCGTCGGTCGTGGACATCTTCTTCTCCGGCTCCTGGAGATCCATGATGCGCGCGCCGACTCCGGGGAAGATCCCATCAGGGAGCTTGAACGTCTCGCCGAAGCGGGCGTTGAAGCGCTCGGCGAGGTCGCGCGCCAGCTCGAGATGCTGGCGCTGGTCGTCGCCGATCGGAACGTAGTCGGTCTGGTAGAGCAGGATGTCGCCCGCCATCAGGACCGGGTAGGTGAAGAGACCGGCCGTGACGGATTGCTGCCGGTCGCTCTTTTCTTTGAACTGCGTCATCCGGCGCAGCTCGCCGAAGGTGGCGACCGCCGACAGCAGCCAAGCCGCCTCGGCGTGGGCGCTGACGTGGCTCTGGGCGAAGACCGTCGAGCGGTCGGGATCGAGCCCGGTCGCAAAGAGCATCGCTGCCAGATCGAGCGTCGTCTCGCGGAACTCGTCGGGGTCGTAGGCGACCGTGATCGAGTGCAGGTCGACGATGCAGAAGAACGCCTCTCCCTGCTCCTGCGTGGAGGCGTACTGGCGGAAGCCTCCGCTGTAGTTGCCGAAGTGCTTGGCGCCTGTGGGCTGAATGCCGGAAAAGATGCGCATCTCGGGCCTCAGTATCGCAACTACAGTTGGAGGCTCGGTGTCCGCGAACGGATCACCCGAGCTGCTGATCGTGATGGCCTCCGGCGCGACGCCGGACCAGACCGAGCACGTGCTCGCGCGGCTGCAGGAGGCGGGGGTGGACGCGCGTGTCACGCGCGGGCGGGAGTCGACCGTCATCGGCGCGATCGGCGAGCGCGAGCTGCTGGCGACGCTCCCCTTGGAGGGCTATCCGGGGGTCGAGCAGGTACTGCCAATCCTGAAGCCCTACAAGCTGGTCTCGCGCGAGGTGTCACCCGACCCGACGGTGATCGAGGTCGACGGGCGGAAGGTCGGCGACGACTTCTTCGGGCTGATCGCCGGGCCTTGCACGGTCGAGTACCGGGAGCAGACGCTTGTCACCGCCCGGGCAGTTGCCGAGGCGGGGGCGACGATGCTGCGTGGCGGTGCCTTCAAGCCGCGCACCTCGCCGTACACCTTTCAGGGTCTCGGCGAGGAGGCGCTCGTGATCCTGCGCGAGGCCCGGGAGGAGACGGGGCTGCCGGTCGTCACCGAGCTGATGGACCCGCGTCACGTGGAGGCCGTGCTGGACGCGGCGGACGTGATCCAGATCGGCGCCCGCAACATGCAGAACTTCATGCTGCTGGCCGAGGTCGGGCGTGCCGACAAGCCGGTGCTGCTGAAGCGCGGGCCGTCCGCCTCGGTCGAGGAGCTGCTGATGGCGGCGGAGTACGTGGCGCGGGAGGGGAACGACCGGATCGTGCTCTGTGAGCGCGGGATCAAGACCTTCGAGCGCGCGACCAGGTACACGCTCGACCTCGGCTCCGTGGCGGTGCTGAAGCACGAGACGCATTTGCCGGTGATCGTCGACCCTTCGCACGCGGCGGGGAGGCGCGACCTGGTGCTTCCTTTGGCGCGCGCGGCGGCGGCGGTGGGGGCGGACGGGATCATCGTCGAGGCGCATCCGGAGCCGGAGGAGGCGCTCTGCGACGGGCCGCAGCAGATCCCTACCGCGGAGTTCGGCGAGTTCGCCCGCGAGGTGCGCGAGGTGGTCGAGCTCCTCGGCAAGCGCATCGGCTGAGCGGAGCGGCGGGCGGTCGGTCGGGCCGCGCTGTGGACGAATAGCCACGCCTCCGCCACACCCGCGTGACGGACACGTCACACCTTCGCGGCTACGGTGGCCGCATCCCCGGGTGGGTGGGGGTTAGGGATGGGACCCGCCTGTGTCCTCCTGCCCGCTCGGCGGCGCGGTTAGCCTGGCTTCGTGGACGTCACGCGGCTCGGCATCGTCGGCACGGGGTTGATCGGCGCCTCGGTGGGTCTCGCGGCCAAGCGGGCCGGCGTCGGGCACGTCGTCGGCTATGACCTCTCCGAGGACGCGACCAAGGTGGCGGCCTCTCGTGGCGCGATCGACGAGGCGTGCTCCCACGGCCCCGAGGAGCTTCTCGACATCGTCGACCTGGCGGTGGTCGCGGTACCCGTGATCGGCCTGCGCAGCACGTTGAGGGACTTGCTCGAGGCCGAGTCGGAGTGCACGGTCACCGACGCCGGCTCGACGAAATCAAACGTCGGTGACGCGTTGGCCGACCCGCGCTTTGTCGGCGGCCATCCGGTCACCGGCTCCGAGGCCCACGGGCCGGAGCACGCGGCCGCCGATCTCTTCGACGGCGCGACGTGGTTCCTGACGCCCACCGCCCGCACCGATCCCGAGCGCTACCGCCTCGTCCACAGCTTCGTATCGTCCCTCGGAGCCACGCCTGTCGCGATCGACCCGGACGCGCACGACCGGCTCGTGGCGCTCACGAGCCACCTCCCGCACGCGCTTGCCAACCTACTCGTCAATCAAGCCGGCGCGACGCGCGTCGAGGGGCACCAACCGCTGGCTGCGGCGGGCGGCTCGCTCCGCGACATGACGCGCGTGGCCGGTGCGAACCCGCGCATCTGGGTCGACATCTTCCTCGAGAACACCGCTGCCCTCCGCGCCGCGCTCGGCGAGCACCGCCGCCTCGTCGAGCAGCTCGAAGCGGCGCTCGAGACGCGGGACGCGGGCTTCGTCGCCCGCTGGATCGGCGAGGCTGCTGAGAACCGCCGGCGCATGCTGGCGGGTGCGTTTCCCGACCCGGGCGACCTGCACCAGCTCCGCGTCCACGTCCCGGACCGCCCGGGCGTCCTGGCCGGGATCACCCAGGCGCTCGGGGCGCAGCGGATCAACATCGAGGACTTCGAGCTACATCACGTCTCGCCGGAACGCGGGGGCACGCTGACGCTTCTGGTTACCGGCGAAGCCGAGGCCTCCCGCGCGGCCGCGCTGCTCGAGTCCCAAGGCTACGGCGTCGTCGTCTCGCCGGTGCTGGCGGAGTGAAGGTCGAGCCGGCGGCGGCGCTGCGCGGGCACATCGCGGTGCCCGGCGACAAGTCGATTTCGCACCGGGCTGTGCTTCTCGGCGCGATCGGGGAAGGGGAGACGCGCGTGCGCGGCTTCGGGCGCTCGGGCGACACCGAGTCGACGATCGCGGCGGTGCGCGCCCTCGGCGTCGCCGTGCACGAGGACGACGTCGACCAGTTGCGCATCGAGGGCGCTGGGCTACGCGGCCTGCGGCAGCCCCGAGCGCCGATCGACTGCGGGAACTCCGGGACGACGCTGCGCCTGCTGGCCGGGATCCTCGTGGGGCAGGAAGGCCGCTTCGAGCTAGTCGGCGACGAGTCGCTCAGCCGGCGGCCCGTCGACCGGATCGTCGAGCCGCTCGCACAGATGGGCGCCCGCGTCGAGAGTGCGGAAGGCCGGCCGCCGCTCACGATCCATGGAGGCGAGCTGCGTGGGATCCGCTACGAGCTGCCGGTCGCGAGCGCGCAGGTGAAGTCGTGCGTGCTCCTCGCCGGGCTGTACGCCGAGGGCACCACCACCGTCGTCGAGCCGCTGCCGACTCGCGACCACACCGAGCTGATGCTGACCGCGGCCGGCGTCCGCGTCACCCGCAGGCAGCGGCGGGTCTCGGTCGGCGCCGTCGAGCGCCTGAGCCTCGGCGAGGTCTTCGTGCCCGGCGACTTCTCGGCCGCCGCGCCCTTCGTCGTCGCGGCGACGCTGCTCCCTGGCTCCGAGCTGACGATCCACGACGTCGGCCTCAACCCGCGCCGAACCGGGCTGCTCGACGTGCTTGCCCGCATGGGTGCCCGCATCACGATCTTCCACCGCCACCGCAGCGGTGGGGAGCCGGTCGGGGACCTCGAGATCCTCTCCGCTGAGCTCGTGGCGACGGAGGTCCGCGCCGACGAGGTCCCGCTGCTCGTCGACGAGCTGCCCCTCTTCGCGCTGGCGGCTGGCTTTGCTCATGGCGAGAGCCGCGTCGAGGGCGCGCGCGAGCTGCGGGTCAAGGAGACCGACCGCATCGAAACCGTCACGTCGGCGCTGCGCGCGCTCGGCGTCCGCATCGCCTCGACCGAGGACGGCTTCATGGTCCGCGGCGTCCCAGCCCGGCCCCGAGGCGGCCGCATGAGCTCGAACGGCGACCACCGGATCGCGATGCTCGGCGCCGTTGCCGGGCTCGTCTCCCGCGACGGAGCGGAGCTCCAGGATCCGGAGGCGGTCGCTGTAAGCTTCCCCGGGTTTTTCGAGCTGCTCGACTCGGTCACACAACGATGATCGTCGCCATCGACGGGCCGGCGGGGGCCGGCAAGAGCACGGTCGCCCGGCGCCTGGCCGAGCGGCTCGGCTTTCGCTATCTCGACACCGGCGCGATGTACCGAGCGCTCACGTGGCTCGCGCTCCAGCGCGGGCTGCCGCTCGCGGAGGGGGAGAGGCTAGGTCAGCTCGCGGCCGAGAACCCGGTGACCGTGGACGAGCACAACCGCGTCTGGATCGCCGACACGGACGTCACGGCCTCGATCCGCAAGTCCGACATCGACCGCATGGTCCCGGTGGTCGCGCGGCACCCGCAGGTGCGCGCCGTGATGCGCGAGCGCCAGCGGGAGCTCGCTGAGGACGGCGACGTCGTCATCGAGGGCCGCGACATCGGCACCGTCGTCGCGCCGCAGGCCGAAGTCAAGGTTTACCTCAACGCGGAACGCTCGGTGCGCGCGGGCCGCCGCCTCGCCGAGCGGCCAGAGATCGGCGCCGACGCGCTCGCCACCGACCTGCGCCTTCGCGACGAGAGCGACGCGGCCCGGATGCGGCCGGCCGAGGACGCGATCCAGATCGACACCACCGAGCTCGATGTCGAAGACGTGGTCGCCCAGATCGAAGAGCTGGTCCGAGCGCGCCAGCCGGCCTGAGGAGATGAACGCGCACGTGAGCGTGATCACCCTCGGAGTGCGGGACTTCGCGCGGGCGAGGAGGTTCTACGCCGAGCAGCTCGGCTGGGCGGTCCAGCAGGAGGACGACAACTGGGTCTGCTTCCTGCTCGGCGGCGGCTCGACGGCCTTCGCCCTCTACCCGTGGGACGAGCTCGCCGAGGACGCAGGCGTGGCGGCCGAGGGGCACGGCTTCCGCGGCGTGACGCTCTCGTACAACGTCCGTTCCGAGCAACGCGTCGACGAGGTGCTCGCCGAGGCCGCGCGTGCCGGCGGCGAAATCGTGCAGCCGGCGCGACCAACGCAATGGGGCGGCTACAGCGGCTACTTCGCCGACCCGGAGGGCTACCTCTGGGAGGTCGCCACCGGCGCGACGCAGCTTCCCTTCGCCGAGTAGGGCACGAGCCACGGTGTCAGACACACGCGCGACCGTGTGACGACCGCGCCCACGAGCGGCTTGTGTCCAGGCTTAGCGGCACTCCGACCGGTGTCGGACACCGTGACCGAAAGAGAGCTCGTGCGGGCGCGTCAGGCTGCTCGAACTCCCTCGTCGAAGCCCACTCTCGTTACCAGTGGAACGAGAGGGCAAATACAACCACGAGAACGCCAAGCATCGCACTAGCTGCTCCGCCGATCGCGGCCACGATCTCAATCCCGGCCTGCCTCGCTCGAACTAGGGCGAGTCCGGAGAGCACGAGGCCAAACAGGGCTGCAGCACCGGCAAGCGCCAGCCCGATGACGATCTTCGATCGCGATGCATCACCCATCGCGAGTCCGGCGGCGATCACGAGCGACAGCCACCCGGCGGTTCCGAAGAGGAGCCCCGCGAGAGAGGCAGCGCCTGCGCGCACCTGCTGCTTGAACTTCGTTTCGCTGTCCATTGCCAAGTGCCACCTCGAGCGGCCGCAAGCCATACGAGTAACATCGGCTCCCGGTCAGGGTTAGCTGAGATCGGTCGGCGGAGCCGGGCTTTGCCCGGCGGGAGCCTCACGATGAACTCGTCAGAGAAAGACCAAAAGGAGGGGGCTCACGGGGGAACCCTGGGTTCCCCCATGCTGGGCACTGTGGCCGTCGTCGGTTTCCCGAACGTCGGCAAGTCGACGCTCGTCAACCGGCTGACCGAGTCGCGCGCGGCGGTCGTGCACGAGACCCCAGGTGTCACGCGCGACCGCAAGGAGCTCGTCGCGGACTGGAACGGCCGGCGCTTCCGTCTGATCGACACCGGCGGCGTCGACGTCGTCGACCCCTCGCCGATCACGCGCTCGATCGTCGAGCAGGCACGGGCGGCGATCGCGGAGGCCGACCTGATCCTGTTCGTCGTCGACGCGCGAGCGGGGATCACGCCCGGCGACGAGGAGCTGGCGGCGATCCTGCGGCGCGCGCACAAGCCGGTCTTCCTGCTGGCGAACAAGATCGACGACCCGCGGCAGGACGCTCTCGCGCTCGAGTTCCACCGCCTCGGCCTCGGCGACCCGGTGCCCCTCTCCGCGCAGCACGGCCACGGCACCGGCGACCTGCTCGACGCGATCGTGACGATGCTGCCC
>JBKPHO010000313.1:0-22759 GCA_046729915.1 Actinomycetota bacterium
CTCCCACGCTCCTTTCGGGCGTCTCGAGACCCCTCGTGTGGGCTACGGGCAGAGAGGCGAGGCGGATTGGCGGCGCTGCTATTCGTACGGGTCGTACGTGTAGAAGCGCCTCCGCGTGCGGCGGATCGGATTCGTGAAGACGTCGCCTTTCAGCCAGACCGTCGAATGGGTTGGGCCCGGAATGGTCGACCGTCGTCGTCTGCCGGAACCCTTTCGAGCCTCGCCACGCCCTCCGGCAGCGTCTCGATGAGTCGCGTGAGCACCTCGTCGACGGACCGCGCCAGCTCCGACATCGAAGAGCCGGAGGTGGGATTCGAACCCACGGCCCACGCCTTACAAGGGCGTTGCTCTGACCGCTGAGCTACTCCGGCGCAACGCTCAGCGTAGCGTCGAAGACGCGCGCACGGCCAAGCCCGCACGCGCTCTATGGTCGGCATCCCAAGCGACGCCTTAGCGGTGCTCGATGACCTCGTCGATCAAGCCGTACTCGCGGGCTTCCTGTGCGGTCAGGAAGTTGTCGCGGTCGGTGTCCTTCGCGACCTGGTCGAGCGGCCGGCCGGTGTGGTCGGCGAGGATCTGCTCGATGCGGCGCTTCAGGTCGAGGATCTCGCGCGCGCGGATCTCGACGTCCGAGGCCTGGCCCCCGAAGCCCGGCGACCACGCCTGGTGGATCAGGATCTTCGCGTTCGGCAACGCGCTGCGCTTGCCCTTCGCGCCGGCCGCGAGCAGCACCGCGCCCATCGACATCGCGGTCCCGACGCAGATCGTGCGCACGTCGGGCTTGACGAACGTGAGCGTGTCGTAGATCGCGAGCCCCGCGTAGACGTCGCCGCCGGGCGAGTTGACGTAGAGCGAGATGTCTTTGTCGGGGTCCTCCGACTCGAGGTGCAGGAGCAGGGCCACCACGAGGTTCGCGACCTCGTCGTCGATCGCGCTGCCAACCATCACGATCCGGTCGTTGAGCAGCCGCGAGTAGATGTCGAACGAGCGCTCGCCGCGGGAGGTCTGCTCGATCACCATCGGCACGATCTGCGTCACGCGGGCACCTCCTCGGGCAAGCGAACCGGCTCGGGGACGCGCACGGGAACGCCGTAGGCAGCCAGCCCCACGGCCACCTCCCCGGCGTTCTCGACCTCGGCTGGGACGAAGATCTCGACCGGGCGCGCGCAAGCCGCTCGCCAGCCGAGCCGGCCCTCGATCGTCGCCCCCCAAAGAAGCACGCGGCCGAAGACGCGCCTGCTCGCGTCCACCGAGAGGTAGTGTTCCCAGGCCGAGAGCTCGCGCCCGGCGTGAATTCCGCATCCGCACCCTGCGCAGGGAGCCTCGTGCTCCGAATGGAGCAGCCGGCGGCACCGCGCCTCGACGGGCGCGTCGACCGGCCAGAGATCGCCGTAGAGCACGCTGCGGAGATGCGTTCCCTCGTCGTCGTCGTGCTCTACCCGCCAGACCTTCCAGCCGACAGCGGGTCTCAGCTCGTTGGCGGCCCACGCCCGCTCGATCCGGCCGATCCTCATTCCTCCGGCTCCTCCCCCAGCCAGGCCAGCACGGCAGAGCGCGAGAAGCGCCACTCCTTGCCGACCTTGCGTGCCGGGAGCTCGCCCTGCTCGGCCAGCTCGACCACCGCTTCCTCGTCGACCTGCAGCAGCTCGGCGAGCTGGGCGGGTGTCAGCACCTCCGGAGTCTCGGCCGGACGGAACGAGTGGCGGCCGAGCTCCCACTCCGCCGCCGCGGGCATCGGCGGACCGGAGAGCTCCTGTGTCCACACGGGATCGTGCGGGTCGAAGCGCTCGACCAGCTTCGTGATCAGCTCACGCTTCGGCGTCCGCAGCACGTCCGCGGCGCGGTGGAGCTTCTCGGCCTCCGCAGACGGGATGCGCACGTAGAGGGCGGTGTAATCCGATTCGCGTCGCGGACGAGCCATCGTGATATCCGACGATATCAGATTGATATCGCCGCCACGGCGGGGCTACTGCAGGACTTGCCGGGACTGCTGGTGCGCCAGCACCTTGCGCTTCACGCGCTGGAGGGCGTTGTCGATCGTCTTCGTGTCGCAGCCGAGCCGCTCGGCCATCGTCTCGTACGACTCGCCCTCGAGGTAAAGCCTCAGCGCGTCGGCCTCGAGCTTCGAGAGGCCGCTGCCGAGCGTGAAGACAAGGCTCTGGAGCTCCTCCGTCGAGATGACGCAGACCGAGGGATCGTCGACCGTAGGCCCGGGCAGCGCGTCGCCGAGCGTGCAGTCGCCGTCGGACTCCTGGCCCGCCGGCGTGTGGCTGAACGAGACGTACGTGTTCAGCGGCGCGTGCTTGAAGCGCGTCGCAGTCTTGATCGCCGTGATGATCTGCCGCGTCACGCAGAGCTCGGCGAAGCTGCGGAACGAGGACTTGTCGGCGCTGAAGTCGCGCACGGCCTTGTACAGACCGATCAGCCCTTCCTGGATCAGGTCCTCTGCGTCGCCGCCCGCGAGGAAGTACGAGCTCGCCTTCAGCCGCACGAACCCCGAGTAGCGGCGGATCAGCTCGTCGAGAGCCTTCTGGTCGCCGTTCCGCGCCCGCATCACGAGCTGGAGATCGGCAAGCTCGCGCTGGAGCTTCTGTGGGGAGTGGACGGTCTGCGCGGGTCGTGCGGGCACGGCTTCCCTGTCGTCGAGGACGGCGAGCTGCGCAAGCCTCACCCTGAGGTTGAGGATCAAGATAGCAAGGTCCCAATACGTTTACAAGACCTTGCGAGTTATCTGGCTTAACCGGACCTTTGGCCTCTGCGCAGGTTCTCCAGGCGTTTTCGCGTCTCTTCGTCCACGCGATCGCGAAGCTGCGATCGGTTCATCTCTGCGTGCTTCGGCTCCTCGAGGTCGCCGAGGAAGGTGGCCGAGCTCCGCTTCTGGACCTCCTGTCCGGAGGTGCCTCGGATCGCGCTGTCGGAGGAGACGAGGCAGACCGTCTCGCCGCCGCGATGCTCCGCGGCGAGGCGCTCGAGGAGCGCGTCAGCATGGTCGGCGTAGCGCACCTCGAGCGGGCCGTGCCTGCGGTCCTGCCCCACGCCGTCGAAGACGACCACCCCGCGCGCGCCGTGCAGCGCGACGAAGCTGGCGAGCCGGTCGACGAGCTCGCGCGGATCTTCGAACTCACCCGCGTGGAGGAGGTTGTAGCCGTCGAACAGGTACAGCGTCGGCTCAGCCAAGGCGCTGCCGCCTCGCCTCGTAGAGCAGCAGCGCGGCCGCGACGCTCACGTTCAGCGAGGCGACGCGCCCGTTCAGCGGGATCGAGACGGCGTCGTCGCACGTGCGGCGGACGAGCGGGCGCAGGCCCTTGCCTTCGGCCCCGAGAACGAAGACCGCGCCGCCGGAGAGGTTCGCGTCCCACATCGAGGTCTCGGCCTCACCCACCGCAGCCCAGATCCAGAGGTTCGGCCCCTTGATCTCGCCGAGGTAGCGCGCCAGGTTCTTGACCACGGCCAGCGGCACGTGCTCGAGGGCGCCCGCCGAGGCTCTCGCGACCGCCGGGGTCACCCGCGCCGCGTTGTGAGCCGGGAGGACCACGCCGTCGGCACCGGCTCCCTCGGCGCTGCGAATCACCGCGCCGAGGTTGCGCGGGTCGGTGACCGAGTCGAGCACGGCCAGGAGGGGCGCCGGTCCGGCGGCGAGCTCGTGCGCGTCCGCGTAGCGGAACGGCTCGACTCGGGCGACGACGCCCTGGTGATCCTGGGTGCCTGCTTCGGCTGTCAGCTCGCGCTCCGGCTTGATCTGGACACGCACGTCGGCCTCGCGCAGCCACGGCTCGGCCTTCAGCGCCCGCTCGGTGGCCCGAAGCTCCAGCACCTCACGCGGTCCACGCAAGGCCTCGCGCACTGAGCGTCGCCCGTAGACGAGCTCGTTAGTCACCGCTTCGGAACGAGCTGGAAGCCGGGCTCGGCGTCGACGTCGCGGACCTCCCAGCCGGCCTCCTCGATCTCCTGTCGGAGCCGGTCTCCGGCGTCGAAGTCCTTGCGCGCCCGCGCCTCCGCGCGCGCCCGGGCAAGCTCCTCGATCGTGGCCGGCGCCGCCTCGGCCTCGGCGAGCGACTCGAGGCCGAAGACCTCGAGCCCGCGACGGAGCAGGTCGTGGTCCCTCCAGCCGTGCATGACCGCGAGCGCCTCGGGCGTGTTGAAGTCGTCCTCGAGAGCGGCGCCGAAGGCGTTCCACTCACCGCCGGGCTCCGACGGGTTGCGAAAGACGTTGCGGAAGCTCTCTGCCTGCGCGGCCGCCTGCGCGAGGGCCTCCTCCGAGAAGTCGATCGGCTTGCGCCAGTGGCCGCCGAGGAAGTAGACGAGCAGCGTCTCGCGACCCCATCGGTCGAGTGCTTCGCGTAGCGAGACGATGTTGCCGAGCGACTTCGACATCTTCTCCCCCGCAAGCCGCAGCATCCCGTTGTGCATCCAGACGTGCGCGAACTCACGGCCGGCGGAGCGCGACTGCGCGATCTCGTTCTCGTGGTGCGGGAAGACGAGGTCGACGCCGCCGCCGTGGATCTCGAACGTCGGGCCGAGGAAGGCCTCGGCCATGGCCGAGCACTCGATGTGCCAGCCCGGCCGGCCGCGCCCCCAGGGCGAGTCCCACCAGGTGTCCTCGCCCTCCTTGTGCCCCTTCCAGAGCGCGAAGTCGCGCGGGTCCTCCTTGAGCTCGCTCGGCTCCTCCTCCTCGGACGGGTTGCGCACCGCCTCCTCGTCCTCGTGCCGGCCCGACAGCCTCCCGTAGTCCCCGTAGCTCGAGACGCGGAAGTAGACGTCGCCGCCGGCCGGGTAGGCGTGGCCGCCCTCGATCAGCTCCTCGATCAGCGCGACGATCTGGGGGATCGTCTCGGTCGCCTTCGGCTCGTGGTCGGGCCGGCCCAGGCCGAGGTCGCCCGTGTCCTCGAGGTACCACTCGCTCGCGTCGGCCGCGAGCTTCGCGCTCGCCCCAGGCGCCGCGGCGTAGATCTTGTCGTTGATGTCCGTGATGTTCTCGGCCAGGGTGACCTCGTACCCGGTGCGCTCGAGCCAGCGCTTGAGCCACATCGAGAGCACGAACGGGCGCGCGTTGCCGATGTGGATCCGGTGGTAGACCGTCGGCCCGCAGAAGTACATCCGGACCGGCCCGGGCGGCGGCGGCAGCTCCTGGAGCTGCCTGGTGGCCGTGTCATAGAGCCGCATCGATCCTCCTCAGCGCCTCTTCGCGCGGGAGGGCGGCGACCACCGTCCAGAGCTCGGGGCCGCGGTCGCGCCCGGTCAGGGCAAGACGCAGCGCGCGCAGGTCGCCGCCGACGGCTTTCAGCTCGCGCACCAGCTCCTTCGGGTCGGCGGTGCCGTTCGCGCGCTCGAGCAGCTCCCTGAAGCGCTCGAGGGTGTCGGGCGCGTCGACCTCGGCCCTGGCGGGCTGCAGGATCGCGGCCGCGTAGTCACGGGCCTCGTTCAGGTCGCGGGCCCCGCGCAGCGCGGGCGCGAGCGCGACGGGTGCGCCGACCCGCTCGGCGAGCTCCTCGTCGCCCATGGCCCCGATCGCCTCGATCGCCAGGCGCCTGATCCGCGGCAGGTCGTAGTGGACATCGTGTCTCGGCAGGCCGAGCTCCTCGAGGTACCGGCGCACAGCTTCGGCCGGGATCCCCGCGTCGCGCAACGCGGCGACGGTCGCGCCCTCCGCGCGCTTCGAGAGCTTCCTGCCGTCCTCGCCGAGGATCAGTCCGTGGTGGACGAACTCGGGAGGCTCCGCGCCGAGCGCGCGGAAGAGCCGCCGGTGGAGCTCCTCGTTCGGCCGGTGGTCGTTGCCGCGCAGGATGTGCGTGATGCCGAAGTCGAGGTCGTCGACGACGCTCGCGAGGTGGTAGGTCGGCGAGCCGTCCTCGCGCACGAGGGTGATGCCCTCGAAGCGCTCGCCGAGCCCCGAAGCCGCCTCGAGATGCCGGTCGCGGCGCTCGCTCTGGCGGACGGGCCCCTCGTCCCACTCGATCCCGAGCCAGCCGAGGTCTCGCAGCAGCTCTTCCTCGCCGCCGGGGATGTTGCGGGCGGGATCGGTGTCGTCGATCCGGAGCAGCAGCCAGTCGCCGAAGGAGCGGTTGGCGACGGCGCTGAGCGCGTTGCCGACGTGCAGCGAGCCGGTCGGGCTGGGAGCAAAGCGAACGCGCCTCATGGCGCGGAATCTAGCGACAACATCCTTCCGAACCCCGACGTCTAGAGCTCGATCGAGTAGCCGACGTCGATCGGGTTCGGCGGGAACGGGACCACGCGGCTCTGGCCGTTCTCGCGCCAGCCGAGCCGTTCGTAGAAGCGGCGTGCACGGTCGTTGTGCTCCAGCACCCAGAGGTGGCAGCGCGACGAGCCGCCTACTCGGAGCCGGGCAAGCGCCTCGTCGTGGAGCCTCCGGCCGATCCCTTCTCCCCAGCTGGCCGGCACGACGTAGAGGCCGTCGAGCCACTCGGGGCGGCAGGCGGCGACGCCTACCGGCTCGGCGTCTCGCTGGGCGAAGAAGACTGTCACGGCCGGATCGGCCAGCGCCTCCCGCCAACGCTCGCGGACCGCGTCGATCGGGAACGGATACCGCTCCGGCGGAAAGATGTGGGCAAGTGCGGCGAGCGAGGCGTCCTGCTGGATCGCCGCGAGCGCCTCGGCCTCGTCGGGGTGTGCCTCCCTGATCAAGGGTGCCGCTCGATAAAGGCGAGCACGCGCGACCACGCGTCCGCGGAGGCCCCGGCGAAGTCCTCCTGCCGCCGGTCGAAGAAGCCGTGCGGAGCGCCGTCGTAGACGACCAGCTCGTGCTCGACGCCCGCCTCGGTCAGCGCCTGCTCGAAGGCGGCGTTCTGGTCGGAGGTGATGTTCTGGTCGGCGCCTGCCTGGAGGGCGAGGATCGGCGCCTCGAGCTCGCCGGCGCGCTGGCTCGGGCCCGGCTCCCTGTCGCGCTCGCCGGGCATGCCGTAGAACCCGACCGCGCCCGCCAGGCCGTGCCCGGCGGCCGCGGACAGCCACGAGTGGCGCCCGCCGAAGCAGAACCCAACTGTGAACACCGAACGGGGGCCCAGCGAACGCAGGTACTCGACCGCGGCGGCGACGTCGGCCTGGATCCCCTCCGGCGTGGTCTGCGCCCGGTGCTCCGTGTACGGGAAGTCGTCGCTGCGCTTCTCGGCTCCTGCCGTCCGGCCGTAGCAGTCGATCGCGATCGCCGTGTGGCCGCGCTCGGCGAAGCGCAGCGCCAACTCCTCGTAGAACCGGTAGAGGCCGCGCACGTCCGGGAGGATCACCACGCCGGCCCCGGACGGCTCGTCCGGCGTCGCGAGGAAGGCCGCGAACCTGTTGCCGTCTCGCGCCTCCAGCACGAGGTCGTCGTGCGAGACGGCAGCGCCCGAGATAGCGGGAACCGGCGGCAGCGAGTCGAGCTCGAAGCACACGTCGAGCCCAGTCTAGGAGCCGAAGGTCGAGTGAAACCTGGTTGATTGTCCAGGAGTAACCCGACGGTCTCCGCCGAAAGAGAGCCCCATGGACAACCACACAACAAGCGTCCTCGCCCGGCTGCTCCTCGTGTGCGAGGAGTGCCGCCGGCCCTGGCTCGAGCCCCACGAGCGGTGGCGCCTCTACCTCACCGACGACGAGCCGCCGGAAGCGGTGCCCTATTGCCCGCAGTGCGCTGGCCGCGAGTTCGACGGCGACTGAGGCCTAGGCCGACCGCAGAATCCGGCGGCCGCGCCGGGAATCGCGCGGAGAAGCGCCTGGTAGCCCACGAAGGTCACACCGACGGCGGAGAACTGCGAGCCGTACTCGACTCAGACGTTCATTCGCGCGTGCGCTCGAACGTAAGGTCGTACCAGCGAGTGCCCAGAGCGGACACGCCCCAGCCCTCTCGTACTAGCTGGGCGATGAGCTTGTCCAGTGCCGCGGAGGCCTGTTCGGTGGGGATTTCTTCGTCCTCGAGAGGAAAGTACGTGGAGACGGCGAGCGGTCTCCAGGCTGCGTCCTCCGCGAGCGAGCTGGCATAAAGCTGGTGCTTCCGGTAACCACTCCGGAGAAAGACCTGGCAGATCTCGACTCCTGTCGCCCGCGAAGGCTCGGGGTGCGTTTCTTGGAACCGCCGTCGCTCCTTGCCGGGAGGCTCTCCCTCCCACTCCAGGGGCCGCCGCGTCGGCAACCCCGTCGAGCGACCGTTGGGGTCCGGATCGGTCGGCACCTCCTCCGTCTCCTCCGAGTCGAGGCCGAGCTTCGAGCTCGGCCTCAGCGCCACGAACAGATCCATTTGGTCGGACGCCGCCTCGTTTCGTCTCTGGGGTTCTGGAGGCGCTGGCATCCACGGGCCGAAGGTCTCGGGCTTGTCGAAAAGGGAGGAGCGGAGCAGAAACACCCCTGCGACCGAGGCGGCAAAGGACCCGAGCAGGAAGAGAAGCAACGTCTCGGTCGAGCTTCCATACCCGCCAGCAGGCACCTGAAGCGTTGGGGTCTTCCCAATCGCGGTGCCCTGCAACTCGAACCGCTCCGGCGCCGGGCGTTGAACGAGGGGGTAGCTCTGCCAGAGCACGGTCGGCGCGCGCAGCTTGCTCGAGGCTGCGCTGGCCCCCCATGCGTTCGCACTGCCGACCAACGCAAGCGCGGCGGCAACTAGCACCGTCGCCCGTCGGTATCTCATCGACCTCCGTGCAGCGCTCCGGACCGCGCCCGCGTAAGCACCTGGGCGGCGCCGCTCGACGGCAAGCAGCTGGGCTTCAACCTGTGTATCGCGGCTTCGACCTCCCTGTCATCCTTGGCCGCTGGGCGATGAAGTGAGTCGAGGCGACGACGCGGGTGATCTTCTGGCGAGATGCTGGCTCGTCGAAGGCGTGCACCGCGGGGGTGATCCCGAACAGCTCGCGCATCCATGCCGCGTGCCTGGCCTCGACCGAGTGAATTCCGACTGCGGCCGCAAGCACCGCCGGTGACTGCAGCTTGGGCGCTTGGCCCTTGTAGGCCGCGACGGCAAGGTCCTCGAACGCTACCGCGGTCCTCAGGAAAGGTTGTTGTCGCTCTGTCACTCCCTGGAAGTTGAACATCGGCCGCTTGACGGCCTTCGAGGCGAGGAGCTTCTGGAACGCCTTCACGTGTGCGCGCTCGACCGCCCCGACAACCCGCGCGGCCTCCGCGGTCTTGCCTGAGAGGGCACCGGCTCGCTCCGACTCCGTGTAGAAGGACGCCTGCAGGTACTCGAGCACGAGCGCGTAGTTGAGAATGCTGACGTCGGAGGCGGCAAGGTCCCCGGCGGCGCGACCACGGCCCGCCCGAGCGAACAGCAGCCCACCGGCGCCGAGAGCTGCTCCAGCGAGCAGCCGTTTGCGAGAAAGCGCCGCCTCGAGGTCAACCTGCGCCTCGGCGATCGCACCGTCGCGATCGACTGCGGCAAGAAAGTCCTCGAAGCTCCCGTAACCGTTCATCAGCTCGCTCTCAATCCGATGTCCCGCAGGCCGGCCACGACCTGCTTCGCCGTGAGCGGCTTGTCCACCGGATCAGGGGCTGCGATCTCTCCGGCGATCGCCCTCACCCAAGCTGCGTGGCGGGCCTCGACTGAAACGATCTTGGCCGCTACTGCCAGCGTCGCCTTGGTCAGATTCGTCGCCTGACCGTTGTAGCCTGAGACAGCGATGTCTTCGAGCTTGATCGCTGTCTCGCGGAACGCTCCAGGACTCTGGGTCGAGGAGCCGAACTCGAAGTGCGGTCGCTTGCCGGCCTCCACGCCAAGGGCCTGCTTGATGGCGGCGAGGTGCTGACGCTCGTGACCGAGCGCCGCCTCGGCGAAGTCGCGGAGCTCTCCCGTGAGCGAGGCTCCTCGAAGGGCTTCTTCGTAGAAGGCAACCTGCGTGTACTCGAGTTTTAGTACCAGTTGCAGGATGCGCGCGTCTTGTGCCTTGGAGGCAGCGACTGCGCTGGCGGCGCGAAACAGGGTGTGTAGCAAGGGTGTCGCTACCGCTGCCCCAGCGCCGGCGGCAACGATCAGCGCCAGCCGAGATTGGCCATCCTTTTCAGGATGTTCTTCGATCACCGCAGACGGAGACATCACCCCACCTCCGAAGGGCCGCAGTGCGCCCTTCATATCCAATTTCGATCGATGTTGCAATGGCAAGCCCGCTTTCTTTCAGCGCGCAGCCTCTGAATTAGCCAGCCCCCAGACGCACGAATTGGGAACTCCAGGTGTCCGGATATTCCAGCCTCAGTACCGCCTTAACTTCGGGACTATTCGGTCCTCTATTCGGTGCGAATCGTCGCGGTTGGCCACCTCGGTGATGTGCCTGTGAAGGGGGCGTTATTGGCTTGGTTCAGCCAAAACGGGCGCGATCTTCCGTGGCGTCGCACGCGCGATCCTTATAACGTTCTCGTCAGCGAGGTGATGCTCCAGCAAACGCAGGCCTCGCGGGTGGTGCCGCGCTGGCATGTCTGGCTCGAGCGCTGGCCGACCGTCGCGGCGCTCGCCGCTGCGCCGGCGGGTGAGGTGATCCGCGAGTGGCAGGGCCTCGGCTACAACCGGCGCGCTGTGAGCCTGCACCGCTCGGCGCAGGTCGTCGCCGAGCGTGGCTGGCCGGACGACCTGACCGAGTTGCCCGGAGTCGGCCCTTACACCGCGGACGCGGTCGCGTGCTTCGCCTTCGGGCGGCCGCTGCTGCCGGTCGACGTGAACGTGCGGCGCGTCCAGGAGCGCACCGGCGAGCGATTCGACCACACCTGCGCGCAGGCGCTGATGGACCTCGGCGCGACCGTCTGCATCGCACGGATCCCGCGCTGCGGCGAGTGCCCGCTCGCGGAGGCCTGCCCGTCGCGCGGTCGGAGCTTCGAGCCGCTGCGCAAGCAAGGCCCGTTCGAGGGCTCCTTCCGCCAGCGGCGGGCGCGGACGCTCAGCCTTGTAGCCAAGCGCCCGCGCCTTCTCTCAGCTCTGGACGCCGACGCGGTCCGCGCCTTGGAGAAGGACGAGCTCGTCCTTGTGGTGGACGAGCTCGTCCGACTTCCTGGCTAGGACACGCCTAGAAACCCCGAAGCGGCGATGTAGGCCGCCAGGTTCCCGTTCGGGTGCGCGAGCACCACTGGAGCCAGGCACCGCTGCGGAACCGTGACGTGCTGCTTCAGCCGCGCGTTCCCACGCGAAGAGAGCGGCGTCGAGTCGGTCGTGAAGACCGGGCCGCTCGAGTCCGGCGCGCAGAACAGCGAGAACTTCAGGCTCGTCACCGGCCCGGGGTTGCCGAGGGTCGGGATCACGAGGCCCCTGATCCGAACCTTGAACCGCCCGTGCCGGTCGAGCGTGGCCGTCCCCGTCCCAACCCACGGCACGGCACCGCGTGTGACGCCGTGGATCGGCGGGTCGCTGAGGATGCTGCCCACGAGCTGCGTGCGCAGAACTTTCCCGTGCTCGTGCGAGCCGTGTCCGTGGGAGCGCCCGCCGTGGTCGGCTGCAGCCGCCGCGACGAACACGGCCGCCGCGACGAGAACCGCGGCGAGAACGACCTTCTTCGTGAGGCTCATGTTGCCCTCCTGTGTCGTGGACTCAGAAGTACGGGGCCGCTCCGTGTTCGGTTCTCACGCGCGCCGGTGGCGCATCCACACGTTCGGCTCGCGGTAGCTGCCTCGGTCCCGCTCGCGGTCGATCTCGACCGGAACGAGCGCGCCCTCGACCACGTAACTGCCGCTCTCCGGAAACGCAAGGCCGCTCCACTGGTCGAGCTCGGCGACCGTCCCCTCCGCGACGAGCGAGCCCTCCGCGATCCCGACGATCTCTGCGCCGAGCCGCTCGTGCGCCCGCAGCCACGGGTCGAAGAGCAGGCCGTCTTCCCGACGCCATTCGACATACCGCTCGATCGGCGTGAGTGGGTAGCGGTGCTTGAGGCTTGGCCGCACGGGTGCGAAGAGGTCCCAACCGCGCTCGAAGGCGAGGCCGCGCATGTGCTCGAGCATGAGCCGGGAGTGCCCGCGCTGCTGGTGGTCCGGGTCGATCAGGATCGCGAGCGCGCAGAGCCGGTCGGCGGCGTCGGCCGTGAAGCCGTCGCGGAGAGCGTCGCGCCAGCCCGCAGGCATTCCGCTGACGGGGATCGAGTTGCCCTCGGCAAGCAGCGCGCCGTCGTCGTCGAGGAGCGCGAACTGAAACTCGGGCCGCTCCTCGTAGAGACGGCTCCAGTACGCGTTGGAGATCTCGTCGTGGAAGACGATCTCGGGCCAGGCGCGACGGATCTCCGAGAAGGCGGCGCTGTTGCGGATCTCCGCCGTGACCGGGACGATCTTCATGGGCGGACGAGGGCGACCGCGAGCGCCGCGAGGCCTTCGCCGCGACCGGTGAAGCCGAGCCGGTCGGTGGTGGTCGCGCGCACGGTCACGAGACCCGCTTCGACACCTAGCGCCCCCGCGAGGCGGCTCTGCATCGCCCCGCGCAGCGGCGCGACGCGCGGCTCCTCGCCGACCAGCACGCAGTCGGCATTCGCGAGCTCGAAGCCGGCCTCCCGCACCTGCGCGTAGGCGCGCGCGAGCAGGTCGAGTGAGGATGCGCCCTCCCACTCCGCGGCCCCGGACGGGAACAGGGAGCCGATGTCCCCCAGGCCCGCGGCGCCGAGGATCGCGTCGATCAGCGCGTGGGCGATCACGTCGCCGTCGGAATGGCCCGCGAGCCCACGTTGCGACTCGACCTCGACCCCGCCCAGCACGAGCGGCACGCCCTCGACGAGCGCGTGCGCGTCCACGCCGAGCCCCACCCTCATTCGAGGGGCTCCTGGCGGCGCTCGCGCCCTTCGAAGACGGTGACCGTTTCGTACCCGACGTCGCGCGCGAGGCGTACGGCCCGGCCGACGTCGCGTCCGACGTGCTCCGGCCGGTGGGCGTCGGAGGCGAGCGTGATCGGCACCTCGCGCTCGCGGCAGAGCGCGAGCAGCTCACGGTCGGGGTAGATCTCGCCGACCGGCTTGTGCAGGCCGGCCGCCGAGACTTCCGCGCACACGTCCCCCTCCGCGACCGCGTCGGCAAGCTCGACGTGCAGGCGGCGGGTCTTCTCGGCGGAAGGGCGCCGGCCGAAGAACTTGACCAGGTCGGGATGGGAGAGGACATCGAAGAGCCCGCTCCGCGCTGCGCCGCTCAGCCACGCGAAGTAACGGCTCCAGGCGTCCTCGAGCTCGAGCTCGTGGACGAGCCCGGGCTCTTGGTCGACCGCATAGCCGTCGACGAAGTGCACGGAGCCGAGCAGGTAGTCCCACGGATACGGCTCGAGGACCTGCGCGAGCTCCTCCTCGATCCCCGGGAAGTAGTCGACCTCGAGCCCGAGCTTGACGGGCAGGCCGCGCTGCTTCGCCTCCTCGACCGCGGCGACGTAGTCGTCCAGGTCGTCGGCGACGTGATCGAGCATCCAGGGAATCTCCCAGAGCGACTCGGCCTGGTGGAAGTAGTAGACGTGGTCGCTGAAGCCGATCTCGTCGACTCCGGCGGCCCGCGCCTGCGCGACGTACTCCTCCGCGCGGTCGGCCGAGTAGCGCCCGCGGGGAAGCTCGTCGGAGCCGCGCAGGTGCATGTGGTAGTCGACGATCACTCGGAGAGCCAGCTCTCGACCAAAGCGAGGTCCTCCGTATCCGTCACCTTCAGGAGCCGCGGATCACCCTGCACCGCTTTCACGCGGCCGCCGCCGGCCTCGACCAGCGACGCACAGTCCGTCGCTCCCGACACGTCGCCGGCGAGCGCGCGCCGCAGGACGTGCGGGAGGAACGCCTGCGGTGTCTGCGCCGCCACCAGGTCGCCGCGCGGAAGCGTCTCCACGACGCGGTCGCGCTCGACGCGCTTGACCGTGTCGGCCAGCGGCAGCGTTGGCACCACCCCGTCCCAGCCCTCCGAGAGCGGCGCGAGAACGCGCTCGATCACCTCCTCGGGCAGCAGCGGGCGCGCTGCGTCGTGCACGAGCACTACAGCCGCCTCCTCGGGCACGTCCTCCAGCGCGAGGCGCACCGACTCGGCGCGCGAGGCCCCGCCCGTGACCGCCGAGTTGACCTTCGTCGCGGCGATCTCCTCCGCGACCAGGATCGACGGCTCCTCCCACTCCGGAGGAGCCGCGATCACGATCTGGTCGATCCAGTCCGAGCCTTCCAGCCGCTCGAGGCTCTCGGCCAGCAGCGGCCGCCCGCCGAGACGCGCGAACGCCTTCGGCCGGTCGGACCCGAGCCGCTCGCCGCGTCCCGCCGCGGCCAGAACGGCCCAGACAGCCATCCGTTACGCGGTGGCCGGAACCTTGGCGGTCGTCTTCTTCTTGCCGCCGCGCTCGAGGACGCCGTCGAGCCACTCGGCCGCCTCGTCCTCGTCCATGTCCTTCGCGTACATGAGCTCGCTGGCGAGGATCTTCTTCGCCTTGACGAACATCTGCTTCTCGCCGGTCGAGAGACCCTTCTCGTGGTCGCGGAGTGAAAGGTTCCGCACCACCTCGGCGAGCTCGAAGATGTCGCCCGTCTTCATCTTGTCGCGGTTGTGCTTGAAGCGCCGGTTCCAGTTCTTCGGCATCGTCGTGCCGTTCCCCGTCAACGCCTTCAGCACCTTCGAGACCATCTGTTCGTCGATGACCTTCCGCAGGCCGACACGGTCGGCGTTGTCGGCTGGAACATTCACCGTCATGTCGTTGTGCAGGATCTTGATCGTCAAGTACTCGCGCTTTTCTCCCAGCACGTCGCGTGATTCCTTCTTGACGATCGTGCCTGCCCCGTGGTGTGGATACACCACCTTGTCGCCGACCTTGTACAACCCGAGCCTCCCCTCGAAATTTGGCTTTCCCGTAACGACGCCGGCGGGTCGTTCTTCCGCCGGCGAGCCACGGAAGTATAGCGAAAATCGCTGGAAAACGCCACTTTTTGGCGCGAACCCTCAGGATGCAGGGGTTTTTGCCGCCTAGAGCTGCAGGTAACGGTCTACGAGGTTGTGTTCCTGCAGTCGGCGCAGGCCCTCGCGGATCTCGCGGGCGCGCACAGTGCCGACGCCTTCGACCGCCTCGAGCTCGCGCTGCGAGGCGCGCACGATCCCGTCCAGGCCCTCGAGGCTGGCAACCACGCGCTTGACCACGCCGTCGGGGAGCCTCGGGATGTGCGAGAGCACGCGGTAGCCGCGCGGCGAGACGGAGTAGTCGAGCGGGTTCGTCGTGGCCGGGTAGCCGAGCACGGCGAGCAGCTCGAACTCGAGCAGCTGGTTGTACGGCAGCGCGGCGAGCGCCTCGAGACCCTCCTGCGTCCGCTCGGCGCCGCCCTCGGCGTGGTAGTCGTAGACGAGCGCCGCCTTCTCGGCCGGCACGTCGGCCACGAGCTCCTCGAGCTGCATCCGGATCAGCCGCGCCTCTTCCCCGAGCTCGACGCAGGCGCGCTCGATCTCCTCGGCCATCCGAGTCGTCAACTCGGCCCGCTGCAGCGTCACGAGCACGTCGTCGAGCATCACCGCGTTCTGGAACTCGAGCGCGGTCAGCCTCGTCAGCACCTGCTCCAGCCGCGCGCGGTAGGTCTCGAGGGTCGCAAGTGCCTGGTTCGTCTTCCCCAGTACGTCCGCGATCGACTCCAGCTGGTAACGGCTGTGCCCGACGAACACGGTGACCGTCTCGCGCTGCTGCGAGATCGAGATCACGAGCGCCTGGGTCTGCTTGGCGACCCGCTCGGCAGTGCGGTGCCGGGTGCCCGTCTCGTTCGACGGAATCGTCGGGTCGGGCATCAGCTGCACGTTCGCGTAGGCGAGCTTCGTGCAGCTCTCGTTGACGATGATCGCGCCGTCCATCTTCGCCAGCTCGTAGAGCAGCTGCGGCGTGAACGGCACGTCGAGCTTGATTCCGCCCGAGAAGAGGAACGCGAGCCCGCTCGGCTCGCCGATCACGATCAGGGCGCCCTCGCGCGAGCGGATGATGTCGTCGATCGCGGCGCGAAGCTCGGTGCCGGGCGCGATGCGGCCGACCGCGGCCAGGATCTTCGCGTCCAGACGAGGATCGTGCTGCGTCGGTTGGCGGACGATCCCCAGCGGCGGGGGAACCCGCGGGTCGGTCCTATGCTCCCTCGGCTCGCTCTGCATCGATTCCGGCCTTCGCTGCCTGCCTAAGAGTCTCGGCTTCGAGAATGCGTAGTTTGCCACGAGCAGGTGTGCCGGCCGGGGCGATCGCCGCCGCGAGCCCGAGCTTCTCGCACTCCTCGAGCCGCCGCTCGGACTGCGTCGCCGGCCTCAGGCGGCCGGTGAGGCCGATCTCACCGAAGGCCGCCGTCCCCGCCTTCACGGGAGCGCCCTTGGCGGCCGAGACGATCGCCAGCGCGATCGCCAGGTCGGCGCCGGGCTCGTCGATGCGCACTCCGCCGGCGACGTTCACGAATACGTCGGCCTGCCCGAGTGCCACGCGCGCGTGCCGGGAGAGCACGGCGACGATCATCGCCAGTCGCTTCGGATCGACGCCGGTGCCGACGCGCCGGGGCATCGCCAGGTCGGTCGGCGCCACGAGCGCCTGGATCTCGAGCAGCAGCGGCCGCGAGCCCTCGAGCACGCAACCGACGGCGGCTCCGATCTCGCCCTCGACGGTTCGGCCGAAGAGCTCGGAGGGCTCCGGCACGCCGAGGAGGCCCGTCCCGGTCATCTCGAAGACTGCGAGCTCGTTCGTCGAGCCGAAGCGGTTCTTCGACGCGCGCAGGACACGGTGCTCGTGGTAGCGGTCTCCCTCGAACTGCAGCACGCAGTCGACGAGGTGCTCGAGCACGCGCGGGCCCGCGACGGCGCCGTCCTTCGTCACGTGGCCGACGAGGATCGTCGCGACGCCCGATTCCTTGGCCACGCGCAGCAGCCGCGCCGCCGCCTCGCGCACCTGGCCAACCGAGCCCGGTGCCGAGCCCAGCTCCGCCGAGTAGAGCGTCTGCACCGAGTCGATCACGCACACCTCCGGACGCTCCTCTTCGAGCGTCGCGCAGACCGCGTCGAGCTCGGTCTCGGCGAGGATGGTGACGTTCGCCGCTCCCCCGAGCCGTTCTGCCCGGAGCTTGACCTGGGCCGGGGACTCTTCTCCCGTGACGAGCAGCGAACGTCTGGAGGCGCTCATGGAGCTCAGGGCCGTGAGCAGCAAGGTCGACTTCCCGACCCCGGGCTCCCCGCCGACGAGCACCAGCGAGGCGGGGACGAGGCCGCCGCCGAGCACGCGGTCGAGCTCGGCGACTCCGGTCGGAATGCGCTCGGCCTCCTCGGCCTTGACGTCGACGAGCCTCAGCGTCGCTCTCGGCGCGGCGGTCCTCGCCTCCGGCGGTTGCTCCTCGACCAGGGTCCCGAACTCGCCGCAGGACGGGCACTTGCCAAACCAGCGGCCGGCCGAGTAGCCGCAGCCGGTGCACGCGAACTGGGTCGCAGCCTTGGCCACTGGGCCATCCTAGGAGCGTCCGCGGACGGGAACTGTGCCTATTCAGCAACACCCGCGGCGTACACGGGTTCGGGTGCCGGCCGCCGACGGGCGCTGCCGGCCGAGACGATCAGCAGGCCGCAGAGAACGAGCGCGACGCCGCCGAGCTGGAGGCTCGAGGGCGACTCGCCGAGGATCGCCCACGCGAACAGCACCGACAGGACGGGCTGGAAGGTGAGCAGCACCGACGTGAGCGCCGCGGGGAGCCGCGGAAGCGTGATCGAGATCAGCAGCCAGCCCAGCGCCTGCGAGGTCCACGCGAGCAGCAGCAGGTAGCCCTGTGCCGTCCAGTCCGGCGTCCAGTCGAGGTTGCCGATAGCCAGGCCGATCGGGATGCAGGCCAGGCCGGAGACGAGGGTGGCGTCGAACAGCGGCCCTGCGGGCCGGCGCCAATCCGCATTGCCGGCGCGCAGCACGAGCAGGAAGCCCGAGTAGGCGAGCGCCGTGAGGATCCCGTACGCGACCCCGAGTCCGGGGTTGCGGCCGTACGCGCCGTGCTCGAACGCTCCCGAGATGAGGACTACGCCGACGAGCGCCACCGGAATCGCCGCCAGGGAGCGATTCGAGGGCCGCTCGCGCAGGATCAGCCAGGCGAGCACGCCGACGAGCACCACCTGCAGGTTGCCGAGCACGGTCGCGAGGCCGGCGCCGACCTCCTCGATCCCCTGGTGCCAGGCGACGAGGTCGACCGCGAAGAAGAGCCCCGCGACCCACGCGAGCGCCCGCTGCCTCAGCGGGCGCGGGCCGTAGAGCCGGTCCTCTCGGCGGGACAGCAGCCAGAGCACCGGCACCGCGTACAGGCAGCGGAAGACGGCGCCCGTGGACGGCGAGACATGCGCGACGCGGAAGAGGATCCCGGAGAACGAGATCGCGAGCGCGCCGGCGAGCGCGGCCGTGACCGGCCGGTTGTGGAGCTGCCGGGGCACTAGTGCCCCTTCCGGTGATGGTGCCCAGGCTCTCGGTCGCTAGCACCAAGCCAGAGGTCGCACTCGGCTGCGGCGCAGGCTGGACGCCTGCGCAAAGCCGAGGGTGGACTCTGGCGCAGCGTGATAGCGGGCGAGAGACGGGCGTCCACTGCCGGGAGGGGCACTCATTTCAGGCTAGCGGCGGGCCGCGAGCTCTCGCGTGAAGTCGACGATGTACTTCACGGTGAGCGCGAGGAAGAGGAAGCCCACGGCCGCGCGCACGGCCTCGTCGCGCCACGGCACGCGCGGCGCGACGGCATCCGCGACGGGCTTCCTCCAGCCCGACAGCGCGGCGTGACCGACCTCCTCGACCTTCACGGGCCTCCCCTACCCGTTCGGCGCGGTTGGTAACGCGGGCTCGTCGACGGTGCCGCCGCGCTCGACCTCGTGAAGGATCATCCGGTCGGTCAGCCACTCGACCGGCGCGCGGTCGTCGCTGAGCGGCTTCCCGTGCGGGACGATCGGCTCGAGGCGCTGCCGGAAGAGGGGCAGCAGCAGCGCGACCTTGCCCGGCGCGCGTGCGGCCCTGCGCTCCAGTTCGGCGCGAGTGACCGCCTCCCGCAACGCAAAGAGCACGTCGTTGTAGCGCAGTGCCCGCCAGCGCCAGGCCTGCGGGAAGGCGGTCAGCAGCGTCGTGCCGATCGCGTCCGAGAGCTTGCGGTCGCCGGGCGTGGCGGCCACGTTCAGGGCGATCGCGCCGCCCGGTCGGAGATGCTCTCGCGCCAGCCGGAAGAACTCGCTCGTGGCGAGGTAGAACGGCACGTAGGGCTGCCGGTAGGCGTCGACGACGATCAGGTCGTAGCGCTTCTTCGTCCGCTCCAGGAACGGCCGCCCGTCCGCGGCGATCAGGCGCATCCGCGGGTTGTCGCCCGCGCCGAAGTAGCGGCGCGCGACCTGGTTCACCGCCGGGTCGAGCTCGACCCCGTCGACCGCGATTCGCGGGTAGAAGCGCCCGTAGGCGCGGCCCATCGTGCCGCCGGCGTTGCCTATCACGAGCATGTCTCGTGGAGGGCGCTCGAGCAGCGGCGGGAGCATGAGGAAGAGGTCCCAGTAGCGGCCCGTCAGAACGGTGTCGGGCCGCCAGGCCGAGTGCGTTACGACGCCCTCGTTGAGCTCGAGCTCGCGGCCGCCGTGACCGTCCGAGACGACGCGGATGTACTGGTACCGCGACTCCGTCTCGTAAATCGCGCTCTTGATCTGCGGCGTCGGCACGGCGAGCAGCGCCGCGGCGGCGACCGGCGCGAGGGCCCACGCGCCGCCGACCAGCAGCGCGGCCCCGAGCGCGACGGCGGCTCCGGTACCGACGAGCGTGCGCTGCGTCCCGGCGAAGGGAATCGCTACGAGCGCGGCGACGAACGTTCCCGCAAGGCTGCCGGCGGTCGAGAGCGCGTACAGCCGCCCGGCTACCCGCCCCGCCTCGGCAACGCTCTCCAGCGCCAGCCGCACGAGGAACGGCGCGGCGGCCCCGAGCGCCGTCACCGGCACCGCGAACAGCGCCAGCGCCGCGAAGAACGAGCCGACGACCGAGCCGACCGCCACGGCGTCGACGCCGTGCACCGCCCAGCGCAGGAGCGGACGAGCCGCGAACGGGGTCACCGCCAGCGCCGCGGCAGCGACGAGCAAGATCACAGCCAGCACACGAGGCTCGGGCCGACGGTCCGCCAGCCGGCCGCCCAGCCAGTAGCCCAGCGCAAGGTACGCGAGCGTCAAACCGATGATGTTCGCCCAGACCACCGTCGAGGCGCCGAAGTACGGCGCGAGCAGCCGCGAGGCGGAGATCTCGGTCGCAAGCGTGCCCGCTCCGACCAGGAATGCGACGAGGCCGAGCCTGACCTGCAGGGTCACGACACAGGTTCTAGCGCGTTCGGCCGGCCGGGTTGACGAGTGACCAATCGGTCACATATGCTTCCGCGGTGGACGCGGTGTTCAAGGCGCTCGCCGACCCGACGCGACGGAGCCTGCTCGATGCGCTCTTCGCACAGGACGGGCAGACGCTGAGGTCGCTCGAGCGGCGGCTGCCGATGACGCGCTTCGGCGTCATGAAGCACCTGCGCGTGCTCGAGGAGGCGAGCCTCGTGACCACCAGGAGACGCGGTCGCGAGAAGCTCCACTTCCTGAACCCGGTCCCGATCCGGCTCGTCCACGACCGCTGGGTGAGCAAGTACGCCGAGCCCTGGGCCGCTGCGCTCAGCGAGCTCAAGACAGCAATCGAAGGGGGAGCGATGGAGAAGGTGTTCGAGATCTACATCCGCACGACGCCGGAGCGACTCTGGGAGGCGATCGTCGACCCGGACACGAGGAGCAAGTACTCCTTCGGAGTCCGCGTCCTGTCGGACTGGAAGCCCGGCTCGCGCTACGAGTTCACGGGCCCCGACGGCGTGGAGATCTGGGGCGAGGGGGAAAACCTCGAGGTCGACCCGCCGCTCCGGCTCGTCCAGACCTTCAGAGCCCTGTGGAGCGACGAGGTCAAGGCCGAGGGCCAGTCCCGGGTCACGTGGGAGATCGAACCCGTAGGCGACAGCGAGACCTGCCGCCTACTCGTCATCCACGACGAGCTGCGCGAGGACGGCAACGCCGAGATCTACGGCGGCTGGCCGATGATCCTTTCGGCGCTCAAGACGCTGCTCGAAACCGGGGACGAGCTCACGACCCCCGCGACGCTTCGCTTCCAGCAGGCCGCGCGGAGCTGAACTAGGCCGGCGTCAGTCGGTCGACTCGTCCGGCTCTTCGCCGGCCGAGTTGGCCGGCTCGTCCGGCGGGACGGTGACCTTCTCCGGCGTGATCTCCGCCGGGATGACCGTGATGTCGACCTCGTCCTCGTTCTTGCGGTCGACGAGGATCGTCGAGCCGGGGCCGAGCTCACGGCCGAGCACGAAGTCGGCCAGCGGATCCTCGATGTGGCGCTGGATCGCGCGGCGCAGCGGCCTCGCGCCCATCGTCGGGTCGTAGCCCTTCTCGACGAGCAGCTCCTTGGCGGTGTCGGTCAGCTCGATCGCCGCCTCGTGCTCGCCCATCTGGTCGCGCAGCCGCTTCATCATCAGGTCGACGATGGTCATGATCTCATCCTTCGTCAGCTTGTGGAAGACGATCACCTCGTCGATCCGGTTCAGGAGCTCGGGCCGGAAGACCTTCTTCAGCTCGCTCATGACGCGATCCTTCATGTCCTCGTACGAGAGGCCGGAGTCGTCGCCGACCGAGAAGCCGAGCGTCTGGTTCTTCGAGATCGTCGCGGCGCCGATGTTCGAGGTCATGATCACGATCGTGTTGCGGAAGTCGACCTTGCGGCCCTGCGCGTCCGTCAGCTTCCCGTCCTCCAGGATCTGGAGCAGGATGTTGAAGACGTCCGGGTGGGCCTTCTCGATCTCGTCGAGCAGGACGACCGAGTACGGCTTGCGCCGCACGGCCTCGGTCAGCTGCCCGCCCTCGTCGTAGCCGATGTAGCCGGGGGGCGAGCCGACGAGCCGGGACACGGAGTGCTTCTCCATGTACTCCGACATGTCGACCTGGATCATCGCGTCCTCGTCGCCGAACAGGAACTCAGCGAGGGTGCGCGCCAGTTCGGTCTTCCCTACACCCGACGGCCCGAGGAAGATGAACGAGCCGGTCGGCCGCTTCGGGTCCTTGATCCCGGCGCGGGCACGGCGGATCGACTTGGAGACGGCGACGATCGCCTCCTCCTGGCCGATCACGCGCTTGTGGAGCTCGTCCTCCATGCGGATCAGCTTCTGCGACTCGGCCTCGGTCAGCTTGAAGACCGGGATGCCCGTCCACATCGAGACGATGTCGGCGATCTCCTCCTCGCCGATCTCCGGTTGCTCGCCCGTGCCTTCCTCGGCGCGCCAGTTCTCCTCGAGCTCGCGCTTCTTCTGCGTCAGCTTGCGCTCCTTGTCGCGCAGCGAGGCGGCCTTCTCGAACTCCTGCGCCTCGATCGAGGCCTCCTTGTCCTTGCGCACCTTCTCGATCTCGTCCTCGAGCTCGCGATAGCGTGGCGGCGCGCTCATGGTCTTGATGCGCATCCGGGAGGCGGCCTCGTCGATCAGGTCGATCGCCTTGTCCGGCAGGTGCCGGTCCTGGATGTAGCGGTCGGAGAGGACCGCCGCCGCGCCGAGCGCGTCGTCGGAGTTCTTGCAGCGGTGGTGCGCCTCGTAGCGGTCGCGCAGGCCGCGCAGGATCTGGACGGTGTCGTCGACCGACGGCTCGTCGACGCGGATCTGCTGGAAGCGCCGCTCCAGCGCCGCGTCGCGCTCGAGGTACTTGCGGTACTCGTCGAGCGTCGTCGCGCCGATCGTCTGCAGCTCGCCGCGGGCAAGCGCCGGCTTGAGGATCGATGCCGCGTCGATCGCGCCCTCTGCCGCGCCCGCGCCGACGAGGTTGTGCAGCTCGTCGATGAACAGGATGATGTCGCCGCGCTGGGTGATCTCCTTCATCACCTTCTTCA
>JBKPHO010000314.1:0-2827 GCA_046729915.1 Actinomycetota bacterium
TTCGTTCCGAGGCAAGGACGCAGGGAGCGTTCGTACCTGAAAGGTACTGGCGCGACTGAGGACGCAGCATCGGGGCGAGCAGCGTGGCCCGGCGGCACAGCCGATGTTTCGTCAAGCCCTCCTACGAGGCCCGGCGCACCAGGGTGACCCCGTCGCGCACCGTCAGCTGGACGGCGATCACGCGGTCGTCGGCGGCTATGCGGTCGTTCAATTCCCGGATCGCGCGGGTCCCCGGCGAGTCGTCGGCATCGTCGAGCACGCGGCCGCTCCACAGCGTGTTGTCGAGCGCCAACAGTCCCGTCGCCGCGAGGCGTGGCAGCAGCGCCTCGTAGTAGTTCGCGTAGTTCTCCTTGTCGGCGTCGATGAAGACGAAGTCCCACTCCCCGCCTAGCCGCTCGATCGTCTCGAGTGCCGGACCGAGGTGGATCGTGATCCGGTCCGCGTACGGGCTCCTGTGGATGTACCGCTGCGCGACCTCGGCGTGCTCCTCGGAGACCTCGCACGTGTCGATGTGCCCGCCCTCGGGCAGCCCGGCTGCCATCGAGAGCGACGAGTAGCCGCTGTAGGTCCCGAGCTCGAGCACGCGCTTGGCCTGGAGCCCGAAGACGAGCTGCTCGAGGAACCGGCCCTCGACCGCCCCGGTCAGCATCTGCGGCGAGGAGAGCGTGGCCCTCGTCTCCGCCGCGAGCTCGGCCAGCAGCTCGGGGGGTCGTGTCGTGTGCGCCTCGGCGTAGGCGTCGATCTCGTCCGGGACGATCACTTCAGCCGCGGCGCCTCGTCGAGCTTGCCCTCGCGTATCCGCCGCGCCATGTCCTTCGACTCCTCGCGGTAGATCGAGCCGTCCTCGAACTCGATCCACGGGTACTTCTTCTGGCCGGTCCGCCGCTCGGTCTCGTCGCGGTTGCCCGGCCAAGGCATGAGGTCGACCTTGTACTCGATCCCCGCCTCGTCGAGGGCCTTCTGAACGCGCCAGCAAGCGTGGCCGCCGAGCTTGATCCAGACGTTCTTGCACCGGTGGAGCGTGATCGCCATCGTCCCTCCGCTCGCGTCGGGCGAGCTTACCCGTCCCCGTTAGCGTGCCGCGCATGGCCGAGCGCGTCCTCACCCGACGCGAGCTGAACCGCGCGCTGCTGGCCCGCCAGCTCCTGCTCGAGCGCCAGCCGTTGCCGTTGCCGCGCGCCGTGGAGCAGGTCGGCTGCCTCCAGACGCAGTACGCGCCCTCCGCGTACATCGGGCTCTGGACGAGGCTGGAGAGCTTCGAGCGCGACGCGCTGACCCGCGCGCTCGAGCGGCGCAGCCTCGTGCAGGCGACGCTGATGCGAAACACGATCCACGTCGTCTCGCGTCGCGACTTCTGGCCGCTGGTGCTCGCCCTGCGCGAGGAGCGGAAGGCGTGGTCGCGGCGCGTGCAGGGCAACGACGATCGCGAGCTGCAACGGGCGGCCGAGCGCGTGCGTGCTTTCCTGGCCGACGGGCCGCGCCGCCACACCGAGATCGCGCAGGCGCTCGGCGACCGGGTCTGGCGACCGGGAGTCGGCATCTGGGTCGACCTCGTCCGCGTGCCGCCGTCGGGAACCTGGGAACGGCGGCGCGCCGACCTCTACGGCCTCGCCGAGCAGTGGCTCGGCCCGCCGCCGACGCTCGACGAAGGCGAGGCGCTCGAGCACCTGGTGCGACGCTACCTCGGCGCCTTCGGGGCGGCGCCGCGTACCGACATCGCGGACTGGGCGGGAATGCGCGTCGGGGCGTTGAGCAAGGCGCTCGAGCGAATGCCGCTGCGGCGTTTCCGCGACGAGCAGGGCCGCGAGCTGCTCGACCTCCCGCGGGCGCCGCTCCCGCCGGCGGATACCCAACCCCCGGTGCGGTTTCTCCCGACCTGGGACGCGACGCTGCTCGTGCACGCGCGGCGGACCGGCGTCCTGCCCGAGCAGCACCGGGAGCGCATCTTCCACGTCCGGAACCCGCAGTCGGAGCGGACGTTCCTCGTCGACGGAAAGGTCGCGGGAACCTGGCGCTACGAGGGCGGCCGCGTGAGGCTCGAGCCCTTCCGGCGCCTGGGCCGCGACGCACGTGCGGAGCTCGAGCAGGAGGCCGAGCGGCTAGCCGCGTTCCACGCGTGAACCGCCGACGATGGCGTCGCGCCCGTCATCGAAGCGGACCCACGCCTTGCCCTTGCCGTCGTAGTCCGGCGACCAGACGACGAGCGTCGCCGCCTCGCCGCCGACGCGCACGCGCTCGCTGCCCTCGGGCTCGGCGCCGCGCCAGACGCGGACGAACGGGTTCTCCTCCCACTCCCTCCCGATCGTCGTCTCGTCCGTGTGTCCGGGGAGGACCCGCGTCTCCGGGGGCAGCTTCATCAGCACCTCCATGACCGAGCGGCGGATCTGCGCGAAGTCGCCGCCGCCGACCGCGTCCTTGAAGAGGACGTCGCCGGTACAGCAGAGCTCGCCGTTGAAGAAGAAGGCGAGGTGGTCGTCCTTGTGCCCAGGCGTAGCCAGTGCCCGGATCGAGAGGCCGCCGGTCTCGAGGTCGCCCTTTACGACCGGGCAGCCGAAGCGCCCGCGGATCGCATCGTCGCCCGCGATGTGGTCGGCGTCGGCGTGCGTGGTCAGCAGGTGCGTAACCCGCAGGCCTTGCCGCGCGACGGCGTCGAACAGCGGCCGGAGCGGCGCACCGGAATCGACGAAGACCGCCGTGCCGCCCGGCTCGTCCGCGATCAGGTAGGCGTTGGAGAGCCAGCTCGGGTGCATGCTCCGCTCGACGATCACGGTTCCTACATTGACACAGACCGGGACGACCTGGAATTCTCGCGCTAACCGCTAGGAGG
>JBKPHO010000315.1:0-1289 GCA_046729915.1 Actinomycetota bacterium
TTGCACCGAGCCCCAATTTGCAGGGGCTTCGGTCCCGGCATCGGAGCGCCATGCAGAAGGTCGTGGGTTCGAGTCCCATCATCCGCTCTCGTTCTCTCTCTGAAGGCGCAAACAGGCACGTCGTCGCCCCGGCAGCAGCGCGGCATGTAGACGAGCGCGGCGAAACCCCCGGGCCGGCCCCGGCGTTAGCCCCGGGGACCCAAACACAACCGGGGCACCCCCGGGGGGGGCCCGGGGGGTGCCCCCGCGCTCGTACTCCTGTCGGGTGCCAAAACTCCCGTCCGTCGAGCGCAACGTGCCGATTTGCAGGTGGAACTGAATTTACGCACCCCACAGCTCGAGCTCACGCTTGCCTAGCAGTCTCGTTTGGCTCCTCCGGTGCGGGGCACCCAAAGACCCGTCCGCATAGCCGCTGACGACACCGCGCGGCGCGCGCCGCACAACTCGCAGTCGAACGTCCCAGCCAGCGGACTCGCCGGAACCACGTGTGTCCACACTCATCGTCTGCCGGCCACTCGCGACCGGTTGAGACTGGTTGCCCCAGTAAGCAGTCTCAGCCCTTGACGACGCCGAGAGGGGTGAGCTGTGCGACGCGGCGGGCGAGGCCGGCTCGCTCGACGACCTCGACGACGCGTTCGACCTGCTTGTAGGCGAACGGGGCCTCCTCGGCGAGGCCCTTGTTCGAAGCGGAGCGGACGACGATTCCCTGGGCCTCCAGCCGGCGGCGGAGGTCGGCGCCCTGGATCTGCTTCCGGGCGCCGGTGCGGGAGAGGGTGCGGCCGGCGCCGTGGCAGGTGGAGCCGAACGAGCGCTCAAGCGCTCCCGGTTCGCCGGCGAGCACGAAGCTCGAGGTGCCCATGCTTCCGGGAATGAAGACCGGCTGGCCGAGCTGCCGGTACGCCTCCGGGATCTCCTCCGAACCGGCGGGGAAGGCGCGCGTCGCGCCCTTGCGGTGGACGAGCAGCTCCCGGCCGCCGTAGCGCTCGACCTTGGCGACGTTGTGGGCGACGTCGTAGACCTGCCGCGTCCTCTCCGCGGCCTCGCGGCCGAGCACGGCGGCGACCGCGGAGCGCACCTGGTCCGCGATCGCCTGTCGGTTCGCCCAGGCGAAGTTCGCTGCCGCGGCCATCGCGGCCAGGTAGGCGCGCCCCTCGGGCGAGGAGGCGGGTGCGCAGGCGAGCTGGCGGTCGGGGAGCTCGATCCCGTGCCGGCGCATGACCGCGTCCATCTGCTTCACGTAGTCGCTGCAGACCTGGTGGCCGAGCCCGCGCGAGCCGGAGTGGATCAGC
>JBKPHO010000316.1:0-1012 GCA_046729915.1 Actinomycetota bacterium
GCTCGACGCGCGTCTGGCCCGGTCAGCCGTCGGCGACTTGATCCTCGAGCTGCAGAGTGACCCGGCGCCGGCGAATCTACGGGTTGCGCTGGCGCGGGCGCTGCGCGATCCATCGCTCAAGCTCGCCTATTGGCTCCCCGACTTCGAGACCTACGTCGATCGCGAGGGGCGGGAGGTGGAGGTGGCTGCCGACGAGGAAGGCCGGGTGACGACGCTGATCGACCGGGACGGGGCCAGGGTTGCGGCACTGGTCCACGACCGCGCCCTCGTCGAGGAGCCGGAGCTGCTCGACGCGGTGGGCGCGGCGGCTGGGATCGCGCTCGAGAACGAGCGCCTGCACGCCGAGCTGCGGGCACGGCTCGAGGAGCTGAAGGGATCGCGGGTGCGCGTGATCGAAGCCGGCCAGAAGGAGCGCCAGCGGCTCGAGCGGAACCTGCACGACGGCGCCCAGCAGCGGCTGATCGCCCTCTCGCTCGAGCTCAGCCGCCTCGAGCATACGCTGAGCGGCGAACCGGGGGCCCAGGCACGCCTGGAGGAGGCGCGGCGCGAGATTGCGCTGTCGCTCGAGGAGCTGCGCGACGTGGCGCGCGGGATCCACCCGGCCGTCCTCAGCGGGCACGGGCTCGAGGTGGCGCTGGAGTCGATCGCGGCACGCGCACCGTTGCCGGTCCGGCTCTCCGTCGACCTCGCCGACCGCCTGCCGGAACGGGTCGAGGTTGCCGCCTACTACGTCGTCTCCGAGAGCCTCACCAACGTCGCGAAGCACGCGCACGCCCACGACGCCACGGTCGCGGTCGCACAGACGAGCGACTGCCTGCTCGTGGAGGTCGTGGACGACGGCGTTGGCGGCGCCGACACGGAGCGGGGATCCGGGATCCGCGGTCTCGCCGATCGCGTCGAGGCCCTCGGCGGGCGCCTCAGGATCTGGACACCGCCGGGCGGCGGGACGCGCGTGAAGGCGGAGATCCCGTGCGCGTAGCGATCGCCGAGGACAGCGTTCTCCTGCGCGCCG
>JBKPHO010000317.1:0-3035 GCA_046729915.1 Actinomycetota bacterium
GCACGGCGATCACGGCCGGGTCGGCAGAGGCCTGTCGCGAGATCGAGTTGCGACAGAAGCTTCCCGACCTCGGACGGGCCGTCGTTGCCGTGGCGGCTCGCTCGCCAATGTGTGATCTACGCTCCGGCTGCTTACGCGGCCCTACCGCAGCATCCCTCGGCGGTTCACATCCGCCTGTGGGCGCCCTTCGAGTGGCGCATCACGACCTACCAGCGCGAGAACGTCGTCGACCGCCGCAGCGCGGAGAAGGCGCTCAAGCAAGACGACCACAGCAAGCAGGTGTGGGTCAAATCGCTCTACCGCGTCGACATCGACGATCCGCGACTCTTCTCGCTCGTCCTCGACGCCAGCCGCTTCTCGCCCGAGCGGCTCGTCGATACCCTGCTCGCCGCGGGCGGCGTCCAACCTGCGCTCGTGGCTCCCGGCTAGCCCGAACGAGACCCGGCGGCCCGCGAAGTCGATCCCGTTACGCTGATGCAGTGGCCGCGGGAAGGGACGCCGCACGACATGCCGGCACCCTCTATCGGAAGGCGCTCAGCTGGTTGCGACGCCCCGTCCGAGAGGTCGAAGCCGAAGCCCACCATCTGCATGAGGTTGAACGGGAAGGCGAAAGCGGAGAGACCTCGTTCATCGCGATCCTCGGGATCGTCATCTTCCTGCTCCCGATAGTCCTGCTGGTCCTCGGGCTCGCCTTCGCTGCGTACTACCTCGCAGGTTAGGAGGGCTTGGCGAAAAACAGGCTGTGCCGCCATTGGTCGCCGAGCTGTTCGTCCGCCGGCAATTCGCGCGTCCGGTCACTCAGAGGCGACTCCAAGGACAGTCGGGGGAGTGGCGACGTTCGCTTCTCGCTCCGCACGAGGGGCACGAGTAATGCCCTCCCGCGTAGATGTCGACTAGCCGCTTGGCCATCAGGGCGACAACCAAGACGGATACCAAAAGGAATGGGGTCATGGCAGCCGCGGGGTCACCGAGCCGTGAAGACGCCCCTCATGCCTGCGGCGGCGTGCCCCGGCACGGTGCAGAGGTAGCGGTACTTGCCCTTCTTCTTGAGCGTCACCACGAGCTTCGCCGTCTTGCCCGGCGCGATCAGCGGCGTCTTCTTGCCGTTGATCTTGAAGTCATGCCGCACATGGCCGATGTTCTTGAAGACGAACGTCACCTTGCCGGGCCTCTTGATCGACTTGGTCGAGAGCCGGAAGAAGAACTCGCCGCCCTTGACCTGAACCGGCGTCGCGGTTGCGCTCGCCTGCCGGTCGGTGCGGGCCGAGGCGAGCTGGGTGATCGCGAGCGAGGCGAGCGCGACGGCGACGAGGGCTGAGATGGAGCGGATGGTGAGCCCTTTCATTGGAAGACCTCCTCTTCGATTGGTGGTCGATTGGGGCGTGAGGCCGGGTGAACTAGTACCCGCCGCCGCCCGAGTTCGACGACGTGCCCACAACCTGATTGCCCGAGGCAGAGAGCGCGTACCAGATGCCGCCGAAGGCATTGGTGCCCTCACCGTTCGTGTTACCGGAACTCGAGTCGCCGCTGAAGAGGTAGACGGGGTGACCGTTGTAGGTGACCTGCGGCTTTCCGTCCGTCCGCATCGTCTTCCCGACCAACGAAGCATCCGCCCCACGCCCGGCGGTCGGCTTGCCGGCCGACCGAAGCGGCGGCCAGTTCTGCGCGCAGGCCCCGTAGCAACTGCTCTTCGTTCCCACGTCCTTCCCGAACATGTAGAGCGTGTGGCCCTGCGAGTTGACGAGAATCTTCCCGAGCCCGGTGTTCGCGACGCCGACCGTCGTCTTCAGGGGTACCGGCGACGCGCCCGCACTGCCGCCGCCGCCGCCACAGCCCGCGAGGGCGACCGCGGCGAGCGGCAATGCCGCCAGGCTCGCGAGGAAGGTGATGGATCTACTGCTGGTCATGATGGATCTACTGCGGGTCATGCTCGCTCCTTTGGTTGGTGGGAGGTCTCCAGGTCTCATCGCTGGAGCCCCTTCGCACCCAATGGTCGAGCCCGAGCCGACGTCCGTCTTCGCGGCCAGCAACCATCGGGGACCCTGACCACCCGGAATCCCGGCATACCTGCTGCCCCCCAAAGAGCGTCGGGGGCCTACACACAGCTCGAGGCGCTGCGGCGCAGGCCGGGCTTAGAGCCCCCGACGATCACGCCCCCGCGGACAGGGACGCCGACGGCGCGCGACTTCGACCTCACTTACATCCGGGAGTCCCGGTGACGCGCGACCTGCGGCGGAGGTGAGCTCGCCTAGTCCGGGCTCTAAGCGACGGTATCGAGGTGATCGAGGGTCTCCGGTCGCCGTCGTTCGACGAATAGGGCGAGCCAGATCGAGCCCTCGAAGAGCGCCCACATCGGCAGAAGCTCGAGCCCCGTAGTGACGGGATCAGGGCCTGGCAGCCCGAGCGCGGTGCGTGCCGGCTACGGGGTTACGAACGATCGCGATAGCCCGAGGCCACGAGCTGCTCGTACTCGGGGTGCTGCAGATCGACTGCGGCGATCATGCCGCGAAAGGGCCTTAGTGTGGAGTGGACTCCGTCATCCTCAGCGAACGATCTCGAGCGCTAGCTCGGGCGGGCATCCGCGGTCGATCAGCCCCGCGAGCGCATGCCAGTCGACGAGATCGGCGAACGTGGTCGCGAGCACGTTGGGCAGTCCGAGACGCCGCAGCTGCTCGACGCGCCAGGCGCGGACGGCACGCGCCTCCCTCGCGCCGTGATCGAGCTCCTCGTCTTCTGTTGGCGACAACGCGATCGGTTCCATCGGTCTGTCCTCCGCAATCGAGGTATCCGTCTTCTCTGCGGAGACCTTCACCTTCGAGCCGCGCGCCTGCATCGCGGGCAGCCCGGATCCGTGCGCCCTGGTAGCTCATCCTTTGGGATTCCGGGTAGCGGTAATGCGCGCCGGCGCCATTGGTGCGACGCTCACCGGGTGCTCAGCTGCCTGATCGTCGACGACGACAGGTCCGTCCTCAGGGCCGCGCGCGTCCTCCTCGAACGAGAGGGCCTACACGTCGCAGGGGTCGCCTGGCGGAGCG
>JBKPHO010000318.1:0-4300 GCA_046729915.1 Actinomycetota bacterium
TCCTCGTCGTCTGAAGGAGTAGGCTGGGCGTCCTTGCTTCTCCGCGGGTGACGGGGTCGAGCCTGGTGAGTCCCCTGTGGAACTCAAGGCGCCCGGCTCAGCCGGCAGCTAATGCCGATCGGGAGCGCGGGCCGCTCACGAGACTCAGTCGGCGACGATCAATCGCGAGAATGGGCGGCCGTGCGAAGTCGACGCTCCTCCTCCCGTGCCGTGATTCGCGGCCTTTGGGGGCAGCGATGGGCTCGTCTGCCTCGCGAGAAGTACTGCCACAGCGGGGGCATCACCTTCGCCCACCGTCCGGCATCGGCTGGCTCGCCGCGCCGAGGCCCTGGAGGCGCCGCCCGGAGGGGGTCCACGAGCGCCATCATGCCCCCTTCAGCGTCCTGGGGAAGTGGGGATTTGCAGGCAAAAACGCCTGGGGTCATGATCGACGCCTTGGGGGGCATCCGTGCGCTCGTCTGCCTCTGGTTGCGCGGCGATGGGTTGTTCCTCTGTTGCGCGTGTCGGCGTCAGACCTCGCCCACAGCCGGGACGGTGCTCGACAAGACACGCCTTCCGCTCTCGAAGTGGTTGCAGGAGATCTGGTATGTGACCGAGGAAACCGGCGGTGTGAGCGCGCTGAGCCTGCAGCGTTCGCTCGGTCTCGGGTCTTACAAGAGACAGCGTGGGCGATGCTGCACAAGTTGCGCCGAGCGATGGAGCCGACCTCGGGCAAGCTCGAAGGAAGGTCGAGGTAGATGAGTCGTTCGTCGGCGGCAACGAGCCGGGCGTGCGCGGGCGGCTGTCGCGCACGAAGGCGAAGGTGATCATCGTCATCGAGAAGCGCGGGCAGGGATCGGGGCCGTTCGCCTCCGGCAGATCGAGGACTTCCGCAAGGACACACTCTGCGGCTTCGTGCAGGAGGTCGTCGACGACGGCGCGACGGTGATCACCGATGGTCTCGGCGCCTACAAGTCGCTGAAGAAGCTCGGCTACAACCACATCGCCTACAACATCAAGGCGTCCGGCGTGCAGGCACACGAACTGATGCCCGCCGTCCATCGCGCGAGCGCGCTCCTGAAGCGGTGGATACTTGGCACGCACCAGGGCGCAGTCTCAAAAGAGCTGCTCGACTACTACCTGGCGGAGTTCGCGTTTCGCTACAACCGCCGCTACTCGCGCCATCGCCGGCTGCTCTTCTACCGACTCGCTGAGCAAGCGATGGCAACCGAGCCGCAGCCGTATGCCGAGCTGCTCACACCACCGGCGAGCAAGCGCCGCAAGCGCAAGGTGAAAGCGCACGGAAGAAGCGTGCTGCCGGGGTCGTCGCCGCGCCGGTAAATGTCCCGCGCCTGCAACCGAAGCGACCCGGTGGCAAGGCAACCCGCCTCGCGGACAACGCGACGGCCAAGCGTCGGTTCGCGGTGAAAGGAAGGCACGGTCTCTAAGTTCTATGCCACCGCCTCCACCTTCGGAAAGAGAGCGCGGCCCTTCTGCACGTCGAGGTCGGCAAGCGTCGCGTTGATCCGTTGTGCTGCGACTGGCAGGAATGGATGGAGTTCGGAGGCGACGCGCGAGCAGGCCTCGAGCAGTGCGCCTAGGACTGCGTCCAAGCGAGCGGCCGTGCGGTCGTCGCCCGATCGTGCAGCCTTCGCCAGTTCCCAAGGTTGCGTCGCTGACACGAACCGGTTCGCCTCTACGACGACCTCCCACAGAGCGTTCGCGGCGCCGCGAAGGTCGAAGACGGCGAGAGCCGTGTCGATTGCCGACGGCAGCTCGGCGCACGAGGCTGTGAGGGAAGCAGCTTCCGCCACTGCTTCGCCGCGCCCCGACGCCCCCGCCGGACTGTTGCGACTAACGAGCGCGATGGTGCGGTTGATCAAGTTGCCGAGACCGTCGGCGAGTTCGTTCGCGCGTGCGGCAATCAGTTCAGGGCGGAAGTCGGCATCGCCCGCGCGGGGCACGTCGCGGAGGAACCACCAGCGGAGCGCGTCCGGCCCGTAGCGGTCGATCACTTCCGATGGGTCGATCGCGGTGCCGAGCGACTTCGAGAGCTTCTGTCCTTCGACCGTGAGGTAGTCGTGAACAAAGATCGTCGTCGGCAGCGGCTGACCGGCTGAGAGCAGGATCGCGGGCCAGTAGATCGCGTGGAAGCGGATGATGCCCTTGCCGATCACGTGGAGACGCTCGTCGCTCTCTCGCCACCATTCGTTGTAAGCGACTGCGTCGTCGGCGTAGTCGAGCGCGGTGATGTAGTTGGCGAGCGCGTCGAACCAGACGTAGATCACCTGCGACGGGTCGCCGGGCACCGGGATGCCCCAGCCACGTGCGCGCTCCTGCGCGCGTGAGACGCTGAAGTCGCTCAGGCCGCCACGGATAAAGGCGAGCACCTCGTTGCGTCGGTGTTCCGGCTCGATCCGTAAGCGTCTGTTCTCGATCGGATCGAGAAGCGTGTCCTGGTAGCGCGAAAGGCGGAAGAACCAGTTGCGCTCGACGATCCGCTCCGGCGCTTCGTGGTGCTCGGGACATAGGCCGTCGTTCAGGTCGCCAGGAAGGACGAATGCTTCACAGCCGGAGCAGTAGAGACCCTCGTAGTCGCGCTGGTAGAGATCGCCCGCCTCGGCGCACGCAGCCCAGAGCCGCTCTACGCCGGGTCGGTGTCGCGGGTCGATGCTCGTGCGGATGAAGTCGTCGTTCGACAGTTGCAGAGGGTCGGCGAGGTCGGCGAACCGCTGCGCCTTATCCGCGACGAACTCCGCCACCGGAAGACCGGCAGCGAACGCGGCATCCACGTTCTTGAGTGCGTTGTCGTCGGTGCCGCTGAGGAAGCGCACGTTGTCGCCGTGTAGCCCGCGATGCCGCGCGAGCACGTCTGCTTGCACGAACTCCAGCGCGTGCCCGAGATGTGGGTCGCCATTCACATAGGGAATGGCGGTCGTGATGTAGAAGCGTCGCTTGGCGCTCATCGGGTTTCCTTTCTGGCCCCGCAGGGGCCGCAACCGATGAGCGCTCTGGCCCCGCTACTTCTGGGGCCGGTTGATCGACGGTGGAACTAGCGCACGCCTACAGGCCCTGGCAGCAGGGCCATCATCAGAGCCTGATGCGCGCGCTCGAACATACTCAGAACATAGCGCAAGTCCCGCGCGCGACCACCCTTCTCGTCCATGCAATCCGGGGGAGCTAACCGGATACCCCCTTTTGGTTTTTGTCGGACGGTTCGCTCGCGGTCCAGTTGGACAACAGAAGCCCATGCCTTGGTGGGCGTGGTTCCTAGTCGGGATAGTCGTGGGCGCGACGGGCTACCTTCTCGTCGGTAACGCCGTTGCATTTCGCCGCCTCCAGACGAGCGCGACAGCGGCCGGCCAGACTTACATCGCGACTCGCACGAGAGGTCGCACCGTGAACTTCAAGGGCGAGGACGAGGCAGATGGAGAAGAAGTCGGGCCGGTCTTCGTCACCGACGATGACGATCCCGAGTTCGTACATGAGATCGGCTGGATGAAGATCTCCGACGCGCGCGAACTTGCCCGAGATCTCGGCCATGCCTTCAACGCCGACTGAACCGGCTACCGCGTCCTCTCAACATCAAGGCGACGCCGCCATCCGCTGCGTGCGCGAAGGGCCGCGCTGACCGCGGGTGGAGAAACAGCGCGACGCCGAGACAGCGGCTCACGAGGAGGGGCCACCGGGGTGCCCACCCGACGTGCCACGGCTCTGTAACTACCCCTCAGCCACGTTTTGCGTGAAAACACCTCGAGGGTTCGCAGCGCGGCCGTTTGCCCCGGGGCTAGTCGGGAAGTAGCCAGGCAAGCGACGAGAGGAGGACCACGTGGCAGTCGCGGTGCTATTCGACAACCCCCAGGGCTCGAAGGAGCAGTACGAGGAGTTCAGCCGGAAGATGTTCGGCGGCAAGAATGAGCCCGACGAGCCGATCCAAGGCTTGATCATTCACACGGCGGGTCAGACGGAGCGCGGCTTCCGAATCTTCGACGTTTGGGAGTCCCGGGCTGATTACGAGCGCTTCATGAAGGAGTACGTCGAGCCCGCCATGGAAGGCGACATGACCCCGGAGCAGATGCAGCAGATGCCGCAGCCGGAGGTCTACGACCTCGCGAACGTCGCTGGCGTCGGGATCGGCGCCACCGCCTAAGCCGTGTTCGCCTAGTCCAAGGCCGAGAAGACCGCGTGCCTGCCGGAGAGGTCTGACGACATCCCCGGCAGGTGACGCGGAAGTCTCGCTGCGGCGCTGCGGCTAGGACCGCGAAGCGAAAGGCCCCGAGCACGCGCCGGTGGGTCTGTACGCCCGACTCAAGATGACTCA
>JBKPHO010000319.1:0-9044 GCA_046729915.1 Actinomycetota bacterium
TCGGCGTTGAGCACCGTCGCGCCGTAGGCCCGCGTCGTCTCGGGGATCGAGTAGCCCTGCATCGTCGGCGGCCACGCGCCGCCGTTCGGGTGGTACTGGAGCGCATCGAGGTCGCGGCTCTCGGCGCCTAGGCCGAGCGCAATGCGCGTGACCTCCCCGGTCGCGCCGGGATGGTTTGTCGAAAGCTCCCCCCGCTCCTCGGCCTCGCGGTAACAGCGGCCGCCGGCGGCGAGCACGACCGCGGCCGCCTCGACCACGAGCTCCTCGCCGTTCTTGCGGCGGCACGTCGCGACCCAGCCGTTCTCACCGCGGTCGAGCTCGACGAGCGGGCAGTTCGGCAGCGCCTCGCCGCTCGAGGCGAGGAAGGCATCGCGCAGCACGGTCGTGATCGCGTGCCCGGTGCGGTCGCCGACCTGGAGCAGCCGGCGGCGGCTGGCCCCACCACAGCGCGCGAGCCGGTAGCCGCCGTTCTCGCGCGTGAACTCGACTCCATGCTCCTCGAGCCAGCGGATCGCGCCCGGCGCCTCGCCGGTCAGAATCTCCACGAGCCGCCGGTTCGCCGTCTCGTGCGAGCTCTGCCAGACGTCCTCGGCGTGCTGCTCGGGCGAGTCGTCGTCGCCGAACGCCGCCTGGATCCCGCCCTGCGCCTTCGCAGAGTTGCACGACTGCAGCGCGCCCTTGGTGATCAGGCCGACACGCGCGCCGGCGCGCTCGGCGGACACCGCGGCTGCGAGACCCGAGGCGCCGCTTCCGACCACGAGCACGTCAAAGACCATGGTTGCGGCCACGGCTGGACTTTACCACCGTTCGCTAATTCCAGTCATTTGATCTCTTTATGAAGTGACGAGGTGACGGCGCTACTGGAGCCGGCGCAGGACGCGGCGGCCGAGCTGTTGGAGCGGCTCGGGAATCCGGTCCTTGTCCGCCACCCGCCTCGTCAGCTCGACCGAGCGCTTCACGAGCAGCCCGTAGCGGTTCCGCAGGCGGTCGGCGGGCGTGTTCTGCGCCACCTTCGTCGCGACGGTCGTCGAGCTGAAGACGTAGCGGGCGTTCTTGAAGCGGTGCGACTTGAAGATGCGCTCGTCCGCGACGCGTTTCGGGCCTTCGAACCACGTCGTGTCGTGCATCGCGACCACGCCGCCCTCCACGACCTTCGGAACCCAGCGGTCGAAGTCCTGCTGCACGAGCTCGTACTGGTGCGCGCCGTCGATGAAGAGCAGCTCGATCGGCTGATCGAAGCCTTCGGCAAGCTCCTGCGAGCGGCCCGGGACCGGCGTGACGAGGTCGGTGAGGCCGGCTTCCTCCATGTTCCGTTGGAAGTCCTCGAACGTGTGCTCGGAGTGCGGGTCGACGGCGTACACCGGAACCCGGCTACCGGCCTTGGAGCCGAGCCCGAGGCAGGTGGTCGACTTGCCGCGCCAGGAGCCGATCTCGACGATCACGCCGCGACCGGTACAGGCTCGGGCCAGCCTGTAGAGCGTCTCGCCCTCCTCGGCGGTCAGCCAGCCGGGCAGGTCGTCGAGGCGCTTGCGAAGCTCGGGGATCGACATGGCCCGGCATCTTAAGGCGCTCGCTTGCGACGCCGACCAAAGAGGCCGTGCCGGCTCTGCTGGCGGGGCCGTCCAACGCACCGTCTTGGATGCCAGAGGCGACCGTGGCCTCCTACGGGGATCCCTAGGGCTTGCTCACCACACGCTGCGGAGGAGGCCGAGGACTTGGTCGGCCGTGGCCGGGCGCGGATTCGCCTTCGCGCCTGCCCGCACGACCGTCGCCTCGGCGACCTCGCCGAGGCCGTCTTCCGGAACGCCCAGGTCGCGCAGGCGCTCGAAGCCGACGAGCCGTGCGAGCTCCTCGACACGGGAGGCAGGATCGGGCGTGCCGAGAGCGTCGCCGAACCGGGCGATCTCCTCCGGCGCGACCGGCTCGTTGAACCGGAGAGCGGGCGGCAGGGAGAGTGCATTCGCGGCTCCGTGTGAGATCCCGTAGCGCCCGCCCAACGCCTGGGCCATTGCGTGCCCGAGCGCGAGGCCCGCGGCGGCGAGCGCGGCCCCGGCGTGCTGCGCGCCTTCGAGCAGAGTTGTGCGCGCCTCGAGGTCGTGACCGTCCTCGAGCACCCTCGGCAGCGCCTCGCCGATCAGCCTCGCGCCTGCGACTGCCTCGCGGTCGCCTTCCTCGTTGCGGCCGGCCGAGTAGAGCGCCTCGGCGCAGTGGGCAAGAGCGTTCAGGGCAGTCCCGCCGCTTTGCTCGCGGGGCAGGTCGAGCATCAGCCGCGGCTCGTAGACGATGCCGGCCGGCCGCGGGCCGGATCCTCCGCCGCGCGTGCGCCGCTGCGGGTCGCGCACGCCGAAGTGGCCCGTCCACTCGGCGCCGGAATAGGTCGTCGGGACCGATGCAACCGGCAGCCCCGTCTCCACGGCGACCGCCTTGGCCAGGTCGATCGCGCTGCCGCCGCCGACCGCGAGCAGGCCGTCGGCGCCGTCCGCCGCTGCTGCAACCTCCCCGATCCGGTCGGTGGGCACCTCGTTCCAGCGTCCCGTCGAGCGGATCGGCAGGTCGGCCCACCGTTCGCTCGCGATCAGGAACGGCCGCTCGATCCCGAGCTCTGTAAGGAGCGCGTCGAGCTCTTCCAGGCCCCAGCGGACGATCACAGCCGCTCGCGCGCGAACTCGAGAAACGCCTCGGCCACGCGTGTGGGCGAGCGCCCCGCCGAGCGCACGAGCGAGATCTCGCGGGCCGGGTCGAGCCCCTTCACGCGGGCGGTCGCGAGCGTGCCCACGGCGAGATCGGCCTCGATCGCCGCGCGGGAGATGAAGGTCACGCCGAAGCCCGCGACGACCGCGGCCTTGACGGACTCCTGGAGGCCGAGCTCGAGCCGGGGCTCGAGGTCGCGCAGGCGCGTGCCCGCGTGGCGGAGCTCGTCCTCGATCACCTGGCGCACGCCGGCCCCCTCCTGCATCACGATCAGCGGCTCCTTGCGCAGCTCGCTGATCGTGACGCTCCCGCCGGCGAAGCGGTGCCCCGGCGGGACCGCGAGCACGACCTCGTCGCGGAAGAGCGGCTCGAAGACGACTCCGCGGTGACGCCGCGCTGCGCCGACCACGCCGAGCTCGAGCTCGCGCTCGGCGACGCGATCGACGACGGACTGGGTGTCCGAGATGGTGAGCGAGACGGCCACGGCGGGGTTCGCGCGCTGGAACTCGCAGAGCAGCACCGGCACCACGGTGCTTCCGGGGCCGGTCGAAGCGCCGACCTGGAGTGTCCCGCGCGGCTCGCCGGCGTCGCCTGCCTCGAGCTCCTCGACCAGCTGGCCCTCGAGCTGGAGCATGCGCTGGGCGCCGCGGTAGAGCGCCATCCCGGCCTCGGTGGGCTCCACGCGGCGGCCGGAACGGTCGAGCAGCTGGCGGCCGAGGCGCTTCTCGAGCGAGCGCACCTGGAGGCTGACGGCGGGCTGGGTCACGCCGAGCCGTTCGGCCGCCTGCGAGAAGCTCTTGCGCTCCACGACCGCGCAGAACGCTGCGAGCTGACGGGTGTCCATAAGCGAAGCTTATCCGCCCCGTTACAGTTTCGGCACGCTCGCGTGACACTTTCGTGCGAATTTCGCCGATAGAATCGCCATCGGGTGGTGGGTTAGGGGTGCCCCAAGAGCGCAGGGGTGCGGAGGCGCTCGCGGTTCGGCCGGACGCTCTAGCATCCACCTGTGGCCGCATCTCAACCGAGGCCGAGCGACTCGTTCGTCGAGCGCTTCTCGACCCTCGTCCGGGGATCGCCCAAGCGGCGCGTCGACTTCGAGCTGCGCGCGCTTGACGCAGTGCTCTCTGCGTTCTTCCTCCTCCTCGCGCTTCCGCTGCTGGTCCTGATCGTCGCAGCGCTTCTGCTCACCAGCGGCCTCCCGCTCTTCTACCGCGGGGAGCGCGTCGGCCGCGACGGCCGCATCTTCCACATGCTCAAGTTCCGCACCCTCCGCCCGGGCGCGGAAGAGCGGCTCGGCCCCTACCTGGGCGAAGAGCTCGTCCAACGCACCCACGCTGAGACGACGCGCCTCGGCCGCCGCCTGCGGGCGGCCCAGCTCGACGAGCTGCCGCAGCTCTGGAACGTGCTCCGCGGCGACATGAGCCTCGTCGGGCCGCGACCGATCCGGCCGCGCTTCTTCGAGCAGCTCGCGGCGGAGATCCCGGCGTACTGGCAGCGGCTGGTCGTGCGTCCGGGCCTGACCGGCTTCGCCCAGGTGCGCCGCGGTTACGAGACCTCGATGGCCGAGAAGCTCGCGCACGACCTGGAGTGGATCGCCGACCGCTCCGTCCCGCTCTACCTGCGCACACTCGCCTCGACGGCAGTTCGGGTCGTCGCCCAGACGATGCGGAGCCTGGTCAGGGCCGAGCACTAGACTCAGAGCCGTGTGCGGGATCTGCGGGATCGTCTCTGCGAACGGGCCCGCGGACCCCGACCGGCTCGCCCGCATGAGCGCCAAGCTCGTGCACCGTGGCCCCGACAGCGACGGCACCTTTGCCGGCGGGCAAGCCGCTCTCGCGGCCCGGCGGCTCGCGATCATCGACCTCGAGACCGGCGACCAGCCGATTGCCAACGAGGACGGCACCGTCCACGTCGTCCAGAACGGCGAGCTCTACAACTACCGCGAGCTGCGCGAGGAGCTCGAGCGCGATGGCCACCGCTTTCGCACGCACGGCGACACCGAGGTGCTCGTCCACCTCTACGAGCGTGACGGGCCCGCCTTCGCGCGCCGGCTGCGAGGGATGTTCGCCGTCGCACTCTGGGACGCGGCGCGCCGCCGCCTAGTCCTCGCCCGCGACCGCTACGGGATCAAGCCGCTCTACTACCGAAGCGACGGCGACGGCCTCGAGTTCGCCTCGGAGCTGCGAGCACTCCCGCGCGGCGAGATCGACCTCGACGCGCTCGAGGCCTTCCTGGCCTTCAACTCGATCCCGGCGCCGCTGACCATCTTCCGCGAGGCGCGCAAGCTCCCGCCCGGGCATCTGCTCGTCTGGGAGGGCGGGCAGGCCCGGCTCGAGCGGTACGCGCGCCCGGCCCCCGCCCCCGTTGAGGAGCTGCGCGAGGACGACGAGGCGGAGCTGATCGAGGAGCTGCGCTCCCGGCTGCGCGACTCGGTGCGCGCGCACCTCGTCTCCGACGTCCCCGTCGGCGTCCTGCTCTCGGGCGGAATCGACTCCTCGGCGCTGGCGGCGCTTGCCGCGCAGGAGATCTCCGAGCCGGTCCGCACGTTCTCGATCGGCTTCGAGGAGCGCTCGTTCGACGAGCTCTCCGACGCGCGACTCGTGGCCAAGCGCTACGGGACGCGCCACCGCGAGCTCGTGATGCGCCCGGACGCGGCGCTCCTCCTTCCGGCGCTCGCGGAAGCGTTCGACGAGCCGTTCGCCGACTCGTCGGCACTGCCCACGTACCTGGTGTCGCGGCTCGCCGCGGAGGACGTCAAGGTCGCCCTCTCCGGCGAGGGCGGCGACGAGCTCTTCGGCGGCTACTACACGTACGTCGCCGATCTGCTCGCTCTCCGCGCCGGTAGTCTCGCGCGCCTTGCTAGGCCTCTCGTCGAGCGGCTGCCGACCTCCACCGCGCGCGCGAGCTTCGACTACAAGGCCAAGCGGTTCGTGCGCGGGGCCGACCTACCGCCGCTCGAACGCCACCACTCCTGGAAGGAGATCTTCTCCGCCGACGCACGCGCGGAGCTGACGGGGCGGCGCAACGGCTTCGACCCGGTCGACCTCTATCGCGAGCGCTTTGCCGAGACCGACAGGGCGGAGCTGCTCGCGCGCCTCCAGGACGTCGACCTCGGCCTCTACCTCGTCGACGACCTGCTGGTGAAGACCGACCGCGCCTCGATGGCGCATTCGCTCGAGGCCCGCGTCCCATACCTCGACCCCGCCGTGACCAACCTCGCGCTCGCCCTTCCTACCCGCCACCGCGTCCGCGGGCTGCGCAAGAAGGTGTTGCTGCGCAAGGCAGTGGCGCCGCTCGTCCCCGAACGAATCGTCCGCGGCAAGAAGCGCGGCTTCTCGATCCCCGCCGCCGCCTGGCTGCGCGGAGAGCTCGAGCCCTTCGCGCGCGAGACGCTCAGCCCCGAAACCCTCCGGCGGCAGGGCTTCTTCCGGCCAGAGGTCGTGCGGGCGCTGATCGACCGCCATGTCGCCGGGGAGGAGGACCTCTCGCGGCAGCTCTGGGGGCTGCTCGCATTCACGCTCTGGCACGAGCGGCATGTCGAACGCGAGCCGGGCGCGCTGAGCGAGCCCCGCCTAGAGGCTCTCGTCCACTGAGCGATCTGCCCTCGTTCGGGCTCGGCTATCCAGGGACCCACCTGCGGCAGCGGCTGGTGGAGGCGGTGCTGTCCGGCGCGAAGACGGCGACCTCAGGGCTCCACGGCGACGAGGATCTACCCTCGAGTGGCGAACGCTACGCCCTCGAAGACGCCGCGGGAATCTCACGCGCGATCGTCGAGGTGACCGAGGTACGCGTCGTCCCGGCCGGGGACCTCGACCTGCAGTTCGTCAAGGACGAGGGCGAGGGGTTCGAGTCGCTCGAGGATTGGCGTGAGGCTCACGAGCGCTTCTTCGAGCGGCCGATCCCCGACGACACGCTCATCGAGGCGATTCGCTTCCGGGTGGTCGAGCGCCTCTGAGGGTCTGGGTCGACATCACGGCGCCGGCTCACGTGCTGGTCTTCCGCCCGCTGCTCAGGCTGCTGCGCGAGCGCGGCGACGAGGTAGAGGTCACTGCGCGCGACTACGCCCAGACCGTGCAGCTGCTCGAGCTCCATGGGATCGAGGCCAGGGTGCTCGGCCGGCACGGCGGACGCTCGCGGCTCGGGAAGGCGCGGTCACTCACCGCGCGGCTCGGCGAGCTGCGGCGCTGGGCGCGCGGCCGCGAGCTCGACGCGGCGCTCGCGCACGGCTCGCACGAGCTCACGCTGACGGCGCGGCGGCGCGGGATCCCGAGCTCGACCACGTTCGACTACGAGTTCGCCTGGCTCCAGCACCAGCTCGGCTGCCGCGCCGCCACGCGTGTCGTCGTTCCCGAGGCGATTCCGCCCGAGCGGCTGGAGCGTTACGGCGTCCGTCCGCCGAAGCTCCGCCAGTATCCGGGACTGAAGGAGGAGTACTACCTCGCCGACTTCGAGCCCGACCCGCGCGCGCTCGAGCAGTTCGAGGTCGATCCGGCGCGGACGCTCGTCGTCGTCCGCACGCCGCCCGACGTCTCGCTCTACCACCGCCGCTCGAATCCGCTCTTCCCGCAGGTGCTCGACCACCTCGGGCGAGACGAGTCGGTCCAGGCGCTCGTCCTCCCGCGCACGCCCGAGCAGCGCGACTTCGTGCGCCGGCTCGAGCTGCCCTCCGTCCAGGTGCCCGAGCGGGCGGTTGACGGGCAGAGCCTGATCGCCTTCTCGGACCTGGTCGTCTCGGCAGGCGGAACGATGAACCGCGAGGCGGTCGCGCTCGGCGTCCCGGTCTACACGACCTACGGCGGCCGCCTCGGCGGCGTGGACGAGTCGTTGATCCGGGAGGGACGGCTGATCCCGCTCTCGGATCCCCGTGCGCTCGACCTCCACAAGCGCGGGGGCTCGCCAGAGCGGGTCCGGCGCGATCCCGCGCTGATGCTCGAGCTCCTCCTGTCAGCTCGCGAGGGCGTCTAGCACGTCGCGGCCGTAGCGCTCGAGCTTCGTCGGGCCGACGCCGGGAACCGAGGCGAGCTCGGCGATCGTCTTCGGCTGCCTGGCCGCGATCTCGGCCAGCGTCGAGTTGTGGAAGACGACGTAGGCCGGGATCTCGTCGGACTTCGCCCGCTGCAGGCGCCAGCGCTTCAGCGCCTGGTAGGTCGGGTCGTTCGGCTCGTCTGCGCGCGCCTTCCGCACGGCAAGCGGCGCCGTCTCGACTCCCAATTCGAGGAGGAACCGGCTCGGCTTCCCGGCCCACATCAGAACAAGGTGGCGGCGCGCGCGCGTCATGCCGACGTAGAGGAGGCGCCGCTCCTCTGCGAGCGCACCCGGCACGCGCATGGCCTGCTTGCACGGCAGCTCCTTCTCCTCGACGCGCGGGAGAAAGACCGCGTCGAACTCGAGCCCCTTCGCCCGGTGGAGCGTGAGCAGATGGACGCCGCCCTGTGCGCCGTGGTCGAAGCGCGCACGCAGCCAGTCGATCCATTGCTCGACGGTCCTCGAGCCGTCGTCGAACTCCACAGCGAGCTTGCAGAGCCGCGCGAGGTCGGCTTGGCGGACCAGCTCACGCTCGCCGAGCCCGTCGGGCACCGGCTCGACCATCCCCTGCTGCCGCGCGATCCGACGCACTTCGTCCGCCAACGAGCCGAAGCCGGCCCCGCGCAGGCCCTTCAGCAGCTGGCGCGCGGCGTCGCGTGAAAGGAGAGCCGCGCCCTGGAACGGGACCTTCGCGTCCGCGAAGAGCTCCTCGAAGTCGACCGAGCGCGCGTTCAGCCGCATCAGCACGGCCATCTCCTCGTACGGCACGCCCTCGACGCGCAGAGCCCGGACGCGCTCGAGCACGAACGCGCCCTCGTCCTCGGGCGAGGCGAACCCATGCAGCTCGGGCTCCGGGCCCTCGGGCCGCGTGGCCCGCAGCGTCTTCTCCGCGCCGCCGAGCTTCGGCACGAGCCGGTTCGCCAGCAAGAGCACCTGCGGCGTCGAGCGGTAGTTCTCCTCCCGCCGCACGACCGTTGTGTCCGGGAACCGCGTGGCGAGGCCGAGCAGCCACTCGGGCGAGGCGCCGGTGAACCCGTAGATCGACTGGTAGTCGTCGCCGACCGCGCAGAGCTCGTCGCGCCCTCCGAGCCAGAGCTCGAGCAGCGACTGCTGCAGCAGGTTCACGTCCTGGTACTCGTCGACAGTGAACGCTGCGTAACGCTCGCGAAGCGCCGCCAGGGCCCACTCGTCCTCCTCGTACATCCGCACGGCGAGCTCGAGCAGGTCTTCGAAGTCGATCAGGCCGGAGGCCTCCTTGCGACGCTCGTACTCGCGGAAGACCGTCACCATCAGGTCGGCCGGGATCGGCGGTTCGTGCCCGTTGAGCC
>JBKPHO010000320.1:0-8331 GCA_046729915.1 Actinomycetota bacterium
GGTCTCGGCGGCCGAGCCGTACGTCTACTCGGATGCGGGCATCGCGCAAATCGCGGTGCTCGACTACGGCTGCAAGCGCTCGATCCTCGACCGTCTCGCGTGGGCTGGCGCCGCGGTCTCGGTCTATCCGCACGACACCGATCCCGAAGCGCTCGTCGGCTTCGACGGCGTCCTGCTCTCGAACGGGCCCGGCGACCCCGAGCCGCTGGCGGGAGAGGTCGAGACGGTGCGCGCGCTGCTCGGCCGAGTGCCGCTGCTCGGCATCTGCCTGGGCCACCAGCTGCTCGCGCTGGCGACCGGGCACGAGACGTTCAAGCTCCCGTTTGGCCACCGCGGCGCGAACCATCCGGTGCTCGAGAAGCGGACGAACCGGGTGCTCGTCACGAGCCAGAACCACGGCTTCGCCGTCGCCCGCTCCGACGCGCCCGAGGTGACGCATGTCTCGTTGTACGACGGGACCGTCGAGGGACTGGACTTCCCGGAGCTGCGGGCGTCCTCGGTGCAGTTCCATCCGGAGGCGCGGCCGGGGCCGCACGACGCCTGGCCGCTCTTGAGCCGCTGGGTCGAGGGGGTGGCCCTTGCCGAGGCGGCCTGATCTTCGCTCGGTCTGCCTGATCGGCTCCGGCCCGATCGTGATCGGGCAGGCCTGCGAGTTCGACTACGCAGGCTGCCAGGCGCTGAAGGTGCTGCGCGAGGACGGGTTCCGCACGATCGTCGTCAACTCGAACCCGGCCACGATCATGACCGACCCGGGCTTCGCCGACCGCACGTACCTCGAGCCGCTCGACCTCGAGGGTGTCGCCGACGTGCTCGGTCGCGAACGCCCCGACGCGCTGCTGCCGACGATGGGCGGCCAGACGGCGCTCAACCTCGCGCTCGAGCTCGAGGAGACCGGTGCGCTCGAGGCGTTCGGGGTCGAGCTGATCGGCGCGCCGCCGGAGGTGATCCGCCGCGCCGAGGACCGCGAGCGCTTCCGCGAGACGGTTCGCCAGACCGGCCTGAAGGTGCCGGAGTCGCTGGTCGTCACCGCGCGCGACGAGCTGCCCCCCGGCCTCAGCTTCCCGGTGATCCTCCGGCCGGCCTTCACGCTCGGTGGCCACGGCGGCGGCACCGCGCGCTCCTGGACGGAGCTCGAGCCGCTGCTCGAACGCGCGCTGCGCGAAAGCCCGGTCGGCCAGGTGCTCGTCGAGGAGTCGCTGCTCGGCTGGGACGAGTTCGAGCTCGAGGTGATCCGTGACCGCAACAACAACGTGGTCGTCGTCTGCTCGATCGAGAACCTCGACCCGATGGGCGTTCACACCGGCGACTCGGTCACGGTCGCGCCGCAGATGACGCTCTCCGACGAGGCCTACCAGGAGCTGCGCGACGCGGCCGCGGCTGTGATCCGGGCCGTGGGCGTCGAGTGCGGCGGCTCCAACATCCAGTTCGCCCGCAACCGCGAGAGCGGCGAGGTGCGGGTGATCGAGATGAACCCGCGGGTCTCGCGCTCGTCCGCGCTCGCCTCGAAGGCGACCGGCTATCCGATCGCGAAGGTGGCTGCGAAGCTGGCGGTCGGCTACACGCTCGACGAGATTCCGAACGACCTGACGGGGACGACGCCGGCGAGCTTCGAGCCTACGCTCGACTACGTCGTCGTCAAGGCGCCGCGCTTCGCCTTCGAGAAGTTCCCCGGGGCCGACGCGACGCTCGGCACGCAGATGAAATCGGTCGGCGAGGCGATGGGGATCGGGCGCACGTTCACGGAGGCGTTGTCGAAGGCGTTGCGCTCCCGCGAGCTCGACGGCGGCGCGGTCACGCCCTGGCCCTCGCTCGAGGAGCTTCCGGAGGGCCTGCACCCGTGGTTCCGCACGGAGCTCGAGCGGCTGTGGCTCGGGCCGCTGCACCTGGACGATCTCGTCGCGGACGAATGGCTGCGGCTCAAGCGGCTCGGGCACTCGGATGCGGCCGTGGCGCGGGCGTGCGGCGTCAGCGAGGAGGCCGCGCGCGCAAGCCGGCGGGCGTGGGGGGTGCGGCCGAGCTACCGGCGCGTCGACTCCTGCGCCGCCGAGGTCGAGGCGGCCTCGAACTACTTCTACGCGACCTGGGGTGAGGTCGATGAATGCGCCCCGTCGGGGGGCTCAGTGGTGATTCTCGGCTCCGGCCCGAACCGGATCGGGCAGGGGATCGAGTTCGACTACTGCTGCGTCCACGCGGCGCAGAGCTTCCGCGAGCTCGGCTACGAGGCCGTGATGGTCAACTGCAACCCGGAGACAGTCTCGACCGACTACGACACCTCCGACCGCCTCTACTTCGAGCCCCTCGGCGTCGAGGAGGTGCTGGCGGTCTGCGAGCGCGAGCAGCCGGAGGGCGTAGTGATCCAGTTCGGCGGCCAGACACCGCTGAAGCTGGCGCGCGCGATCGAGGGCGCGGGCTTCCGGATCCTCGGCACGCCGTTCGAGGCGGTCGACCTGGCCGAGGACCGGGAGCGCTTCGCGGCGCTCTGCGACGGGCTCGGGATCGCCGTCCCGCCCTGGGGGACGGCGTCGAACGCCGACGAGGCGGTCGCGGTCGCCGAGCGGATCGGCTACCCGGTGCTCGTGCGGCCCTCGTACGTGCTCGGCGGGCGCAGCATGCGGATCTGCTACGAGGCGGAAGCCGTGCGCGAGGCGGCGAGCGGCGGCGGGAGGCTCCTCGTCGACCGCTTCCTCGAGAACGCGGTCGAGATCGACGTCGACGCGCTCTGCGACGGCACCCAGTCGTTCGTGGCCGCGGTGATGCAGCACGTCGAGGAGGCCGGCGTTCACTCCGGCGACTCGAGCTGCGTGCTGCCGCCGCCGTCGCTGACGCGCTCGGAGCGGCGCGCCGTCGCGCACGCGGTGCGGCGCCTGGGGCCCGCGCTCGGGGTCGTCGGCCTGCTCAACGTCCAGCTGGCGCTGGCCGACGGCGAGCTCTACGTGCTCGAGGCGAACCCGCGCGCCTCCCGCACCGTGCCGTTCGCGAGCAAGGCAATCGGGGTCAATCTCGTCCGCGCCGCCTGCCGCCTTGCCGCGGGAGCCCAGCTGTCCAGCCTGGACCTGTCCGAGGGACAGTCCCTGGGACAGGTCTCTGTGAAGGCGGCGGTGCTGCCGTTCGCCCGCTTCCCCGGCGCCGACCCGGTGCTGGGGCCCGAGATGCGCTCGACCGGCGAGGTGATGGCGAGCGCGTCGGACCTGCCGACCGCCTTCGCCAAGGCCGAGCGGGCCGCGGGCCGGCGCCTGCCGTCGAGCGGCACCGCCTTCCTCTCGGTCCGCGACGAGGACAAGCGGCTCGTCCTCCCGGTGGCGCAGGCGCTGGCGGGGCTCGGGTTCCGCCTGCTCGCCACCGCCGGCACCGCGCGCACGCTCGCCGCGGCGGGCCTCGCCGTCGAGTACGTGCGCAAGGTGACAGAGGAAGGCGAGGGCCCGAGCGTCGTCGACCTCGTCCGGCGCGGCCGCTGCGACCTCGTGATCAATACGCCGCAGGGCTCCGGCGCGCGCACCGACGGCTACCGGATCCGCGAAGCCGCGCTGGTCGCACGCGTGCCCTGCATCACGACGATCTCGGGCGCGGCCGCTGCGGTCGAGGCGATTGCGCACGCCCGCGACGAGGTCGCGCTGAGCCTGCAGGAGCGAATCGATGCTCAGGCGCGAAGCGCGTAAGGTCGTCGGGGTCGAGCCCGTCGGCCCGTACACGCTCGTGCGCGTGGAGCGCGGCGGGCTCGAGCCGGGTGTGCCGGGCCAGTTCTTCATGCTGGAGGCCCCGGGCCGCCTGCTGCCGCGGCCGATGAGCCTCTGCCTCGCCCCGCGCGGCGAGCTCGCCTTCCTGATCGACCCGGTCGGGCCGGGCACGGCGGCGCTCTGCGCGGTGAGCCCCGGCGGACGGATCGGGATCCTCGGCCCGCTTGGGAACGGCTTCCGGCTCGACGTCGGGCGACCGCTGCTCGTCGGCGGCGGGATCGGCGTCGCGCCCTTCCCGTACCTCTCGGAGCGGCTGGGCAGTCCGCGGGCCGTGCTCGGCTTCCGGACGGCCTGGCACGCGGAGGCGGCGGCGCTCGTTCCGAACGCCGAGGTCGTGCTCGAGCCGACCTACGTCACCGATTCGATGCCCGCCCGCCAGGACGTCCTCGCCTGCGGCCCCGAGCCGATGCTCGAGGCCGTCCGCCGCCTGGCCCCGAACGCGCAGCTCGCCTGGGAGGCTCCGATGGCGTGCGGCTACGGCGCCTGCTACGGCTGCGTCGTCGAGGTCGACGGGCGGCTGAAGCGGCTCTGCGTGGAGGGACCGGTCCTTGCGGCTGCTTAACGCGAGCGGCTGCCTCGACGCGCTGACGGCGCCCGACGCGGCCCGGAAGCTCGACGCGTACGTGACGAAGACCGTGACGCCGCTGCCGCGCGAGGGCAACGCGCCGGTCAGGATCGCCGAGACCGAGGTGGGCATGCTCAACGCGATCGGCCTCGCGAACCCCGGGATCGACGCCTTTCTCGCGGACCACCTGCCGCAGCTCGCCGCGCTCGAGATCCCGCTCTGGGTCTCGGTCGGCGGCTTCGCGGTCGCGGATTACGTCCACGTTGCCCAGCGTCTCGCCACTCGCGACGAGGTCGAGGCGCTGGAGCTGAACCTCTCGTGCCCCAACGTCGACGAGGTGCCGGAGAACGTAGGCGAGGTGGTGGCCGCGGTGCGAGCGGTCACGGCGAAATCGCTCTACGCCAAGCTCTCACCGGCGATCGCCGACCTCGCGGCCACCGCCCGCGCGGCCGAGAGGGCAGGTGCCGACGGCCTGAGCCTCGTCAACACGGTCAGGGGCCTCGTCCTGGACGAGCGCACGCTCAGGCCGGTGCTGACGCGCGCGACTGGCGGCCTCTCGGGCCCGGCCTTGCGGCCGCTGGCGCTCGCGGCCGTTCACACGTGTTACCGCGAGACGCGCCTGCCGATCGTCGGCATGGGCGGCGTCGCCAACGGCAGGCACGCGCTGGAGCTCCTGGCGGCCGGCGCGAGCGACGTCGCGGTCGGCACTGCGCTCTTCTCGGACCCGGGCGCGGTGGCCCGCGTCCGCTCGGAGCTCGTGGCCGAGCTCGCGGCCGCCGGCTTTGCCAATGAAGACAACGCGGTCGGCGCAGCCCATGCCCCGACGGACCAGACCCTCGATCCCAGGTCGAGAGTACCCGCCGAAAAACCCCTGCATACAGGCCTAAACTTGCCGGGTTGACCGCGACGGCGAGCTTGTTAGTATCCCCCGCCGTGGCCGCGCTCAAGACTCAGGCCCAGGCGCCGCTCCGCTCCCTCGACCAACGAATGGAAGCGCTCAAGCGGGCGAATGACATCCGCGTCCGCCGCGCGCAGCTCAAGAAGGACCTCAAATCCGGCGACGCCCGCATCGAAGAGATCCTGAGCGATCCCCCCGAGTACGTCTCGACGGCGAAGGTCTTCGACATGCTGATGGCGGTGCCGAAGTTCGGCCGGGTGAAGGCCGCCCGCTTCCTGAACCAGTGCCGGATCAGCCAGTCGAAGACCGTCGGCGGGTTGTCCGACCGTCAGCGGGCGGAGCTCATTGGCCTCTTCAACCGCTAGGCGACCAGTCTTCGTAATCACCGGGACGTCTGGCGAGGGTAAGAGCACGCTCGCCAAACAGCTCGTCGACCGCGTTCCGGGCTTCGAGCTCGCCGTCTCAGCCACGACGAGACCACGACGCCCCGGCGAGGAGGACGGCCGCGACTACTGGTTCCTGAGCGAGGATGAGTTCGACCGCCGCCTCGCGGCCGGCGAGTTCCTCGAGTGGGTGGAGCTGCCGTGGGGCGAGGGCTACCGCTCGGGGACGCTCTGGTCGGAGCTCGACCGGATCGCCGCAGAAGGCCACTCACCGCTGCTCGAGATCGAGACCACCGGTGCTCTTGCGGTCACCGAGCGCGTCCCGGACGCCGTGACGATCTTCGTGACGGCTCCCAGCCGGGAGGAGCTGGAGAAGCGCCTGCGCTCCCGGGCCACGGAGAGCGAAGGTGAGATCGACGAGCGGCTGGACGTCGCGGAGCGGCAGCTCGCGCTCGAACCGAAGTTCCGGCACACGATCGTCAACGACGACTTCGACCGCGCGCTGAACGAGCTCGAGGGCATCGTCCGCAACGCCCTGACGGCGGCAGGTAGCATGCCCGCCCGTGATCCATCCCCGCATTGACGAGTTGCTCGACAACGTCGACTCCCGCTACGCGCTGGTGATCGTCGCCGCCAAGCGCGCGCGGCAGATCAACAACTACCACCACCAGCTGGGCGAGGGCACCTTCGACCAGTTCCTGCCGCCGCTGGTCGAGTCGCGCTCGAAGAACTACTTGACGATGTCCCTCGAAGAGATCAGCGAGGGCAAGATCAAGTACTCCTACTCCAAGTAGTCGAGTAGGGGAGGCCGCCGCTGCCGGCGGCCCCCTCGTCGTCTAGCGCGCCACCCGGAAGTCGCCGTGCATCTGCGACTCGTGCGGCGCGCAGTAGAAGCTCCAGCGTCCGGCCTTCAGGGTCATCACGACCGTCTTCGCGCCCTTGAACGGGACCGAGGTAATGCTGTTCTCGAGCTTAGGCTTCGACGGCCTCTCCCGCTCCACCACGAAGTTGTGGATCGAAGACTTGTCGGTGATGACGAGCTTGTACTTCCCGGCCTTGAGCGTCTTCACCCGCTTGCCGGCCTTGGTGAGCTTGATGGTGAAGCCGGGGCCGACGACGCCCTTCAGAGTCGGCGTCGCGGTGCTGCGGCTGAAGGCAGTCCCGGCGATCACGAGCGCGGTCATGGCGAGGACTGCGAGCGCAAGTGGTGGCTTCCGCGGCATACCGCTCCTTTCGGTTGACCCCCTGACTACGGTCCTCGCCTTACCGCGGTTTTACTTCGTGAGGGCACAATGTGCGCATGGCGAGGGTGATGCTGGGGGTGACGGGAGGGATCGCCGCCTACAAGGCCTGCGAGCTGACGCGCCTGCTCGTGCAGGCCGGGCACGAGGTCACGCCGATCCTGACGGCCGACGCGGAGACCTTCGTTTCCGCGAAGACGTTCGAGGCCCTCGCCCGGCGCGAGGCGCCGCGCGAGCTGTACCCGCACCTGCTCGCCGCGGACCTGCTCGTGATCGCCCCGCTGTCGGCGAACACGCTGGCGAAGCTCGCCCAGGGCTTCGCCGACAACCTCTTGACCCAGGCCGCGCTCGCCTTCGAGGGCCCTGTACTGGTTGCGCCGGCGATGAACCCGCGCATGTGGGCGAACTCCGCGACGCAGGCGAACGCGGAGCGGCTGCGGAGCCGCGGGATCGAGCCCGTCGGGCCGGAGACGGGGGAGACGGCCGAAGGCGAGGTCGGCGTGGGGCGGATGAGCGAGCCGGAGGAGATCTTCGCGCGGGCCGCTGCGTTGCTGGAGAAGCACGAGCAGCTGCGCGGGCGGCGCGTGCTCGTGACGGCCGGCGGGACGCGTGAGCCGCTCGACGCAGTGCGCTTCCTCGGCAACCGCTCGTCCGGCCGGATGGGCGTCTCGCTGGCCACCGAGGCGCGCAGGCGCGGCGCCGAGGTGACGCTGGTGGCCTCGAACCTCTCGGTGCCCGCTCCCGTAGGAGTGGACGTGGTCGAGGCTCCAACCGCCGAGGATGTCGCGCGCGAGGCGCTGGCGCGCGCAGATGCCGACGTGGTCGTGATGGCGGCGGCGGTCGCGGACTACCGGCCCGCGCAGCCCTCGGAAGAGAAGCGGCCGAAGGATGGCGAGCACTGGACGGTGACGCTCGAGCCGACCACCGACGTGCTGCGCGAGCTGGGCGCGGTGCGTGATCCCAGAACGCGTAGCGTACTCATTGGCTTCGCGGCCGACCACGGCGAGGGCGGGCTCGAGCGCGCACGCGAGAAGCTCGCGAACAAGCGGGCCGACCTGATCGTCTACAACGACGTGAGCCGCGACGACATCGGGTTCGACGCCGCCGAGAACGAGGTGGTGCTGGTTTCGGCCGAGGGCGAGCAGCGCATCGAGAAGGCAGCGAAGGAGCGAATCGCTGCGGCGATCCTGGACGAGGTGGCGCTGCGCCTGGAAAGGACCGATGGACGAAGCGATCGGTAGAGAGCGCGTCGAGGCCGAAGGCGCCGAGGCGGTCCAGAAGATCGTCGACAACCTGGCGCAGGTCGTCCGCGCGCCCGAGGAGACGCTACGCCTGGCCGTTCTCTGCCTGATCGCCGAAGGCCACCTGATCATCGAGGACTTTCCGGGGGTGGGGAAGACGATGCTCGCGAAGGCGCTCGCCCGCTCGATCGACTGCTCGTTCTCGCGCATGCAGTTCACGCCGGACCTGCTGCCTTCGGACGTGACGGGCGTGAACGTCTTCAACCAGA
>JBKPHO010000321.1:0-2497 GCA_046729915.1 Actinomycetota bacterium
GCCCTCCTTGGCGAGCTCGCGCCCGATCGCGGCCCAGGTCGAGATGCCGCCGTGGTCGTAGCCCGGCTGGAAGAGCGTGTTGAACCCTCGCATCCGGTGCCACCGGACGAGCGTGTCCTCGAGGGCGAGCTGGAGGCAATGGCCGATCGAGAGCGAGCCGGAGATGTTCGGCGGCGGGTGCATGATCACGTATCTCTGGCCGGGAGCCGCGGGATCGGCTTCGTACAGGCCCTCCTCCCAGACGCGCTGCCAGCGCGCCTCGACGGCCTTCGGGTCGTAGAGGGGCTCCATGAGGCAAGTTTACGGAGACGTGGGTGAGTTCTTTCACGCGGTCAGGGTCTTCGGAGACGAGCTCGCGGGGGTCGGCTGGCTCGCGCTGGTGATCGCGCTGGGGCTGCACTTCGTGAAGCTCCTCGTGCGCACGATCGCGTGGCGGAACATCCTGCGCGCGTCGTATCCGGAGGAGAACGTCCCCTGGCGGCCCGTGCTCGGCGCCTACATCGCCGGCGTCGGCATCAACTCGATCGTGCCGGGACGCGGCGGCGATCTCGTGAAGATCTACCTCGTTCACCGGCGGATTCCCGCGACCACGTACACGACGCTCGCCTCGACGCTCGTCACCGAGACGCTGCTCGACCTGGTGCTCGCCCTCGCCCTCTTCCTCTGGGCGCTGACCCAGGGCGTGCTGCCGAGCCTGCACGTCTTGCCGAACGTGCCTGCGTTCGACTGGGGCTGGCTTCTCGCGCGCACGAAGGCGAGCGCGGCGGTTTTTGCTCTGCTGACAACTGCGGCGATCGTGTTCGTGTGGTGGGCCTCCAAGCACGTCGAGAACTTCAAGCAGCGGGTCGGGCGCGGCTTCTGGATCCTCCGCGACCGCCGGCGCTACGCGCGCGAGGTCGCGAGCTGGCAGCTGCTGAGCTGGGTGCTGCGGATCGGGTCGCTGTACTTCTTCCTCGAGGCGTTTCACGTCCACGCCTCGATTCACAACGCGCTGCTCGCGCAGGTCGTCGACAGCCTCTCGACCCTGCTGCCGTTCTCGCCCGGCGGCGTGGGGACGAAGCAGGGATTCCTGGTCTTCGTGCTCCAGGGGCAGGCGGCAACGTCGCGGTTGCTCGCCTTCAGCGTCGGCCAGTACGTCGCGGTCACGCTCTTCAACGTCGCGATCGGAGCGATCGCGATCTTCGCGATGCTGCGGACGCTGCGCCTGCGCGAGATCCTCGGCCGCGCGAAGGCCGCCGAGTCCGAGCAAACGAGCTAGGACGTATCCGCACTTCTCGACCCCGCTCATGGCATCACCCAGCGTGCAGCGGAGCGCCGAAGGCGCGGAGTCTGCGCGGGTTAGGCCGTAGGCCCCCTAAGACGGCCACGTCGGCAAAGCCGCCGCGGCCTCTCTGGTCGGCGCCGTCGAGTCGGCGCCTTAAAACGGCCACGCCGGCAAAGCCGCCGCGGCCTCTCTGGTCGGCGCCGTCGAGTCGGCGCCTTAGGCGGACTCTTCGGCGAGCTCGGTCGGCTCGTCGTCGGCGCCGGCGCTCGTCACGAGCGTCGGCTTGAGGCCCTTCTCGATCGTTTCCTTCGTGATCGCGCACTTGACGACGTCCTTGCGCGACGGCAGCTCGAACATCACGTCCAGGAGCGCACCCTCGATGATCGAGCGCAGGCCGCGGGCACCGGTCTCTCGCGCCAGCGCCTTGTCCGCGATCTCCCACAGCGCCTCGTCCGTGAAGACGAGCTCGATCGAGTCGTAGGCGAAGAAGCGCTGGTACTGCTTCGTCAACGCGTTCTTCGGCTCGGTCAGGATCTGCACGAGGTCCTCGCGCTGCAGCTGGTGTACCGCCGAGACGACAGGCAGGCGCCCGATGAACTCCGGGATCAGCCCGTAGGCGAGCAGGTCCTCGGGCATCACCTGCGACAAGAGCTCGGAGGCCTCGAACGAGTTCCTCGAGCGGATCTCCGCGCCGAACCCGACCGCGTGCTTGCCGATCCGCTTGCCGATGATCTTCTCCACGTCGGCGAAGGCGCCGCCGCAGATGAAGAGGATGTTCGTCGTGTCGATCGAGAGGAATTCCTGATGCGGGTGCTTGCGCCCGCCTTGCGGCGGCACCGAGGCCACCGTCCCCTCGAGGATCTTCAGCAGCGCCTGCTGCACGCCCTCGCCCGAAACGTCGCGCGTGATCGACGGGTTGTCGGCCTTGCGGGCGATCTTGTCGACCTCGTCGATGTAGATGATCCCCGTCTCCGCCTTCTTGATGTCGAAGTCGGCGGCTTGGATGAGCTTGAGGAGGATGTTCTCGACGTCCTCGCCGACGTAGCCGGCTTCGGTGAGCGCGGTTGCGTCCGCGATCGCGAACGGAACGTTCAGGATGCGCGCAAGCGTCTGCGCGAGCAGCGTTTTCCCGCAACCGGTCGGGCCGAGCAGCAGGATGTTCGACTTCTGCAGCTCGACGTCGCCGTCGTCCTGCCCCATCTGTACGCGCTTGTAGTGGTTGTAGACCGCGAC
>JBKPHO010000322.1:0-6025 GCA_046729915.1 Actinomycetota bacterium
TCCGTACGGGAGCCGGCCGCAAAGCATCTGCGTGACGATGGGCTGACGCGCGCGGGTGCTGGCCTGTTAGGCCGCAGCTTGGATCGCCTCCTCGGCTTGCGGCTCGGATTCAACCGGGGCGAGCGCTTGATCGCCCAGTTCGCGCAGGATGTAGTGGGCGCGGCGGCAGAGCTTGCGGGCGACCGAGAGGCAGGCGCGGTTGTGGTCGATCCGAGCGGCGACCTGGAGGTAGTAGTCGTGGTCAGGTGAGCTGCGACGCGCGGACTGGTGGGCGGCCTCGAACAGCGCCCACCGCAACAGCTCGGGACCCTCGTGTGAGAGGTGGCCCGCTGCGCGCTTGTTGTCTGACTGATGGACGGTGACGTCCAGGCCGCTGTGGCGGACGGCGTCGTCGGAACTCGCGAAGCGGCGACAGTCACCTAGCTCGGCCAGGATCGCGGTCGCGCTGATCACACCAACCCCGTAGAGGTTGGCGATCAGGGCACGGCAGCCGTGCTGGCGGCGGGCGAACGCCCGCAGCGCCCGGTCGAGCGGGGCCAGCTCGCCGTCGATCGTGTCCAGCATCCGTAGCGCCAGCGCGACCAGCTCGCCCCCGGCGAGGGAGAGCTCTACCTGGGCGAGCGCCTCGCGTCCGGCGCGGGTGCGCGGCTTCAACCCGGTCGCGACTCCCTGATGGAAAAGCTGTGCCTGCAGCCGCTGCTGCCAAGCGGTGCGCTGATCGATCAGCACCTTGCGCATCCGCACGCGGGTGCGCAGCTCGAGCATGTGCGCGGGCGGGATCCACGACTCCGGCAGCTCGCCGGCGAGGAGCAGCTTCAGCTGCAGGTCACAGTCGGCGTTGTCGGTCTTCGCCCCGCCGCTTCCGTCCCCGCCTGCCGGCCGTCTCGGCCGGATCGGCGAGATGCGCTCGTTGGCCGGCCCGCTCGATCTCCTCGACCACGAAGCGCCAGCCAGTCGTCTCCTCCAGGGCGAACTCGGCCTCACAAGCCGCGAACTGCTCAAGCCACTCCCGCACCGCTCCTCGCGTCGCGGGCACGATCCGGCCCCGCCTAACCTCACCCGACTCGCGGTCGAGCGTCTTGTACGTGATCTGCCTTCGATGCATATCCAACGCGACTACGATCCTCATCGGGACCTCCTCGAGCTCCGTCGACATGAACGACACCGCGTGGGTAACACGCTTGGGCCGGGGAAGGTCTCACTACATGTCATCTTTATGGAGCCTTCAGGTTCAGAACCCGCGCTGGAAGCGTCGGAAATGGCTGCGGGTGGTCGCCCGGCGTGCCGCTGAAGATCTCCATGACCACCCCGAGATCGCGGTCCGTTCCCAGGTACGCGACCCTGGCGCCGGCGAACTCACCGCCGAGGATCACGTCGTTCCTCCGGTCGGCCTGCGCAACCTCTCGTCGAAGTCCGGAGTGGCGACGGCGACATGGTGGACGCCCTCGCGCTTCAGGCGAGAAAACGCGCGTAGACGCTCTCGTCGTCGAGCGGCATCGTCGCCTCGAGATCGCGCACGACGATTCCCGAGTTGCAGCGTCTCGTTGAAGACAGGCTCGCGCATAGGGGCGGCGGTCAGGCCTGGTCCAGCACCTCGAGCAGTTTGCGCGCGAAAGCTTCGGGTTGACCGGCGTATCCGAACTCGCCGCCGAGGAAGCCGCCGTGGTGGCTCGGGAACACGGTCGCCTGCTGGCCGAGCAGTTCAGCAGTGGCTACCGCTGTTCGTCCGGTGAACGTGTCCAGGGACTCCTCGCCGACGGCGATCACAATGCGCGTCGGCGCCGCGGCCAGCGCGGCGACGTCGGGGCGATAGCTGCTGACTGCCCAGGACCGGTCGGATAGCAGCGGGTCGTCGCGGGAGCCGTCGTCCTCGGCCGGCATCCCGAAGTGGGCGGGATCCGGCGCAGCTTGCGCGAAGTACTCGTCGGTGAACTCGCCTCGCCACGACGTCATCGCGATGAAGGCCGCCATCCCGGCGCCCGAACCCTTGGCCTCGTACGCGTCGCGAACGGCGGCGCGGGCGCGCTCGGCCGCAGCGGCGTCGGGGAGCACCAGGATGAGCGGCGGCTCGTGGGCCACCAGGGTTGTCACGTCGTCGGGATAGGCCGCCACCAGCGCGAGCGCGGTCACCGCGCCGCCACTGCTCGCGAACATCTCGACGGGGCCGGCGCCGAGCGCCTCGATGACGGCGTGTACGTCGTCCGCCTGGACCGTGGGCGCGTTGTCGACCCGGCCGTCCTTGCGGATGCTGCGGCCGAGGCCGCGCGGGTCATAGGTGACCACGGTACGGTCCGGAAAGTACGACGCCAACGTGTCGAAGCCGCTGGCGTCCATCGGCTGGCCGATCATGAACAGCGGAGGGCGTCCGTCGGCGCTGGGCAGCGGGCCACGGACGTCGTAGGCGATCTCGGCCTCGGCGGTTTCGAGCGTGTGCGTTGTCATGACAGTAAGACGCTCCCGCGAAGGGCCTCATCGCGCCCTTGCCAAGGGTACGCGAACGACAGAAACGTCGGGGAGGCCCGAGGCGGGCGTTGCCGTTGGCTCGCGCCAACTTGGCGGGAGCAGGCGACTGCGGCGCCGCACGGGCGAAGAAGCCTCCGCCGACGCGCGCAAATCGCAGAACCGATTGGGTGCCATGCGCCGATGGGCAGCTGCGTTCCGGGACAATCTGAGCGCTGATGAGCGTTCGTACGGCTGTCGCGTTGGGGCTTGCGCTCGTCTCGACGACGCTTACGAACCTCGCCTACCTGCGCGAGCACGACGCCGCGCGCTCGCTGTCGCCCGCAGGCTGAACGCGGTCGCGTATGGTCTCGCCGGCGGGCTGTTCTTCTCGATCGGCGACGTCTCGACGAAGATCGCCACCCACCGTGGGCCCGGCTCGGCTTCGTCCTTCCGCTGATCGTCGGGTATACGCTCGGGACGGCCTTGCTCCAGGTTGGCTACCAAGCCGGCGGTGCGCTCACGGTCGCCGGGCTCGCCACCTGCTGACCAATGCCCTTCCGATCGCCGCCGGGACGATCGTTCTCGGCGAGCCGGTGCCGGGGGGTGCGCTCGGCGGCCTGCGCGTGCTCGCCTTCGTCGCGGTGACGATCGGCGCCGTCCTGCTTGCTCGGCCGGAGAAGCCCTCGGAGAGGCGAACCGACCCGGTGGCAGCGCGAGCATTGACCGAACGTTCGTAGAGTCAGCTCCGTGTTCAGGGGCGTGCTCGTCCCGATCGACGGCTCCGCCCACGCCGCGCGGGCGCTTGCGGAGATGGCGATGCGGAGAGCAGCGGTCCGTGCCGCTCGTTAAACGGCTGCTCCATCCTGGCGGCCGTCGACGGAGAGTTACGGATGCACCTCGGCCGGCGGGTGGCCGCGCTGGACCTGAACTAGTCCCCAGAGCGAGACCAGTGCCCAAACGCCTTCTAGAAGCAGGAATCCCCACTGCTCCTCGCGCCACGCGAGCAAAGTGAGAACCGCGGACCCGACGAGATTGAGAACGAGGTAGACGCGCGAGCGCTGGTTCAGCGCGCCGAACTGAGCGGCGGCGTACGCGACCAGGATGAGCAGAGCGCCGATGACTTGAACGACTTGATCCATCGGGCGAGCCTAACCCGCCGTTCACTGCATCGACATACGCTCCACTTTGACCTCCCCGGAAGTTCGGCGGCGGCCGCATCGTTGAAATAGATAGGGAGGTGAGATCGATGGGCGCTGTCTTGATCCTGGCGTTCCTCGTCCTGATCGGACCGCTTTCGTGCTTCTTCGGTGTCGACTCTCGTCGCTCAACCGATCGCGGTTGGGTCGGCGCGGCACGCTAGTTCCCAGTCCGTCTTCGACGGGCGAAGGTCCGGCGTCAGAGTTATCTCTCGGCGGGTGACGACTCGGCGAGGGGCCCATGCGACGACGGACGAGGAGGGTGCGATGACCACGACGGGTGTCTTGACAGTAGAGCGCTTACCACGCCTTCTCCTGCACCTGGAAGGAGTGGTCGTGGCCGTGGCGGCGCTTGTCATCTACTTCTGGGCCGGCCATCCGTGGTGGCTGATTCTCGTTCTGGCTCTCGCGCCGGATCTCGCTATGGCTGCCTATGCGGCAGGGCCCCGTATAGGTGCCGCCTCCTACGACGTGGTCCACACGTATGTGCTGCCCGTGGCCCTCGGGACGGTGGGAGTTGTGGCCGATAGCGACGCCGCCGTCGCGGTAGCGCTGATCTGGTTGATCCACATTGGGGTGGACCGCGCGATCGGCTACGGTCTCAAGTATCCCAGCGGGTTCAAGGACACGCACCTGCAGCGCGTCTAAGACATGCCTAGCTTCGGCGCAGGTGCCGCGGCCGCCGCCGTAACCCGCTTCTCCCCGGGCCTGGCGGAATCACCTCCGCATTAAAGGAGCGCCGACGAGTTCACGCGTCAGGCGCTGCTCTCCGCCTGCGGCTCGTGCACGACGAGGGCCGTGCAATGAGCTTGGTGCGCGACGCGCTCGCTGACACTGCCGAGTGCGCGGAGGCCGTGGACGCCGCGTGATCCGACGACGACTAGGTCGACGGTGCGCGGAGCGGTCGACGAGGGCCGTACTAGAGAAGAAGAACCCATCCGTCCTCGCTGTTCTCGTGCCCTTGCAGCAGCCGCACCTAAAGGCGGAGGCTCGCCATTTCAGAAGTGGGCAACGTTCGTCCTCAGTGAAGGAGAGCAGGATGCGCAGGATCAGACGTGTGGGGTGCGGCGGCGTTTTGCCGTATTCGCGCTTGCCGCGCCAGTCGCGACGGCGGCGCTCCGCGGCGCGGGAGGAGGTGGCCCGGGCAGTAACCACGGCTGCGCTGGCCACCAGCCGCCGCGAGATCGCGACATCGAGTGCGCGACGGCACGCATCGGAGAACGGCGTTAGGCTCTCGTGCCAATGGCCGAGAAGATCTCAATTCCGGGCTCCGCCGGAACGGCGAAGATCCGGCATCCATGGGGCGTCTTCTTCCTCGCGCTCATCACACTGGGGATTTACTACCTCTACTGGTACTACCAGGCGAACCGCGAGCTGAGGGACTACGGCGTCGGTGAAAGCCCGCTCAGCTCGCTGCTCGCCCTCTTTCCCGGTGGCGTCATCATCATTCCGCCGTTTGTGACGTGGTGGCGATTCTTTGGCCGGCTCCGCGAAGCCCAGGAGCGGGCGGGTTTGGAGGACAAGGCCGACCAATGGCTGGGCTTCATCCTGTATCTGATCGCGTTCTTCCTCCTGCCGTTCGAGCTCGTGTACGCCCAGCAGCACCTGAACAGGTTGTGGCAGCGGGCGACTGCCCCCGTCGCGGCTGCCGCGTGAGTGAGCCAAGTCGACCCGCGAGCATGCCGTCAGTGCGCGCATCAGTTCAGGCGCGTCGGGCAGCAGGACGAGATCGCCTCCTCAGCCTCGACCCGGCACTGACCGTTGCCTATTCAAGCTCGGTCGGGAGGACTACCGGCACGTAGCCCGATCAGCGCTCGTACCGCGCGGTTGCGCCAACGGTCTCTAGCAAGTCGGCGTGGACTGACAAAGCGTGAGACCGTGTCCAGCAGAAGCCGGCCCGCGGCAAGGGCGGGGCCGCCTCGGTAGGGTGGCGCGGGAGACGTCAAGCGGAAAGGAGTCAGACGTGGCCGGTAAGAAGCGTCCGAAGTCGCTTATCCAGACCGCGAAGAAGACAGTGCAGAAGGCGCCAGCGAAGCCCGAGCGGTCCAACAAGACTTCACGCAGCAAGTACAAGGCGGACTATGGCGGGCGGATGTCCGCGAGGTCAGGAGGCGCGCGAAGCGTTCGCGGGTCACAATGCGAGCGGCCGACACCCAAACGAGTCGTGACCTGCGCCCGAACGTTCTCATTGACCACTTTCGGTCTGCCACGTGCAATCGTTAGACGAGGGGGAGCACGTCCACATGACCCGCTTCAGTCAAGCCTTGAACGAACAGATCGCGAGCGAGTTCGCGGCCTCGCAGCAGTACATCGCGATCGCCGTCCACTACGACGCGCAGACGCTGCCGCAGCTGGCCGCCCACTTCTACCGCCAAGCCGTCGAAGAG
>JBKPHO010000323.1:0-1498 GCA_046729915.1 Actinomycetota bacterium
CGCACGCGGGAAACCCGCGCTTCCGGGTAGCGGGAATCACGCTTTCGCGGTGGCCACAATGCCCGGCCTTGTGATGGCGGCCATGGTCTCTCCCAGAGCACTAACCCACCAACTAGGGAGGACACGATGAAAGAGAATCACCGGCTCGGGGCATCGCCGGCCGCAGTGGTGAGCCCCTGGGTAGTCGCGGCCGCGGCAGCAGCGCTCGCGGTGCTCGCGGCAATCATCTTCTTGCTCAACGCGCCGAAGACCGAGGCGGCCGGCAACTCGGCCACCACCGTCTCGACTGCGAAGACGAGCCTCGGGCGGATCCTCGTCAACTCGCGGGGCCGGACGCTCTACATGTTCGCGAAGGATCGGAGCGGCAAAAGCGCATGCAACGGGATGTGCGCCAAGTTCTGGCCGCCGTTGATCGCGCGCGGCAAAGTGCAAGCGGCGGCTGGCGCGAAGGCGTCCCTCATCGGGCGGATCAGGCGAGCCGACGGCCGCATGCAGGTGACCTACAAGCGCCACCCGCTCTACGCGTTCGTCAAGGACACGAAGAAGGGCCAGACGAAGGGTGAGGAGCTGTCTGTCTTTGGAGCGAAGTGGTATGCGGTTTCGCCCGCCGGGGCGAGGGTCTTGAAGTCCGGCGGCGGCGGAGGCTACTAAGCCTTAACGCCCGGCACGGGAGGGCTGACTGCTGCCCTCTCGTGCCGCACCCGGTCCCCGGTGAGGCGAGTCCAGCTGCGAGGAGGAACCACTGTGAACATCATCACGATCGGCAGGGGAAACATCGGCGGCGGGCTCGACCGGCGCTGCGATCACGCACCCGCCGGTCCCGCCCGAGTCGTGCTTGCCGAGCGTGAGAACGCTGGCATCAAGGTGACCCTGCTCTGGGCAGAGGACACAGACGCCGTCGCGGTTCTCGTCCGCAACTACGGAGTAGCGGTAATACCTGACTAGCTGGATCGAGGGAGAGGACGCTTGCGCAGCCGGGTGTACTCATCCCTGAATAGGACGCTGCCGGGAAGGGAAGCTGTCCGGAGTGGACGAAGTGCTGATGGATCTCGTCGTGACGCTGGCGGCAACAATCGATGAGTTGGCGGGTGTTGACGACCGATACGAGCGCGAACTCCTCCACGTTCTCGAAAGCGTTGCGGCGGAACTGGAGAAGCTCAACTCAGATGATCGGCGCGCGTTTGCGGCGCATGTCGAAGCGATGAGCGCACGCGCTGCGGCTGACCCACTGGTCTCAGCCGAATATCGCCAGTTCCTCGGCGAGTTTCCGACTTCGTTCGGGCTCATCGAGAACATGCACTGATGCAACGCTCGGGTGACTGTGAGACTCGGCCGGTCGGTCTGTCTGTCTGGGGCCGTCGCCAGCCTGGTGTCTCCGTGCCGCTCGTGACTCGTCGGGTGACTGGCCGCCTCGCGTGCCTTGGGAATGATCCGTCCGGGCGGCACGGCGGCGCCGGTCTGGCGCCCGCTGCTGGCTTGATCAGGAGCTTGTCCGCCT
>JBKPHO010000324.1:0-2894 GCA_046729915.1 Actinomycetota bacterium
GCGCGCAATCTCAGCTTCACGGGTGTGTTCGAACGGATGCGCTTCCTGATCCACGACCACGACAGCAAGTTCGCCGCCTCCTTCGACGAGGTCTTCCGCAGCGAAGGCTTCAAGGTGATCCACACCCCGATCCGCGCTCCACAAGCAAACGCCTACGCCGAGCGCTTCGTCCGCACCGTCCGCGCCGAATGTCTCGACTGGGTACTGATCATCGGCCGCCGCCACCGCGAGACAGTGCTACGCATCTACACCGCCCATTACAACCGCGAGCGCCCTCACCGCGGACTCGCGCTGCTCCCGCCCGACCCGACAAACGCGGACCCGCCGCCGAGCGGCGGAGAAATCAAACGCCGCGACCGACTCGGCGGACTGATCCACGAATACCACCGCGCCGCAGCATGAACCGGCATTTTGAAACCCCTCACGGGCGTGCTAATGCAGATCCCGGCGGACACGAAGCATTGCCTGCGGAATGCCGGCTCCGACACGGCAGAGCTGCTCATCCACGTCGACCGGGCGAAGGAGGTAGTCACGTTCGACGAGCCGGTGATGCCGATCGACAGCGTGGTTGTGGAGAGCTGAGCCGCCGGAGAGGCGAACCGAGTGGCGACTCTCTCCTCGGCGCTCCATCAATGCCGTACTCGGCAACCGCGCCAGAACGTGCCGAATGCCCGCCGACGCGATGACGCTTACCGTTGACGCTCCAACCTCAGCGGAGTAGCCTCGGTGCCGAATTTGGCTCAAGGCGGGGGGCTCTGTGGTGGTCTTGCGGCGAAGTTCGAGGCTCCGCTACACGGGGAGAGTCTCCGGTCCACTGATCGCGGTCGTCGCCTCTAGCGCTTTCGCTCTCTTTGCCCCCGCAAATGCTGGGCCAGCCCTCAGCAACGACCTGCCGACAATCAAGTACGCGATCAGTGGCATTCGCGGCACGAACGGCTGGTACAGAGGGAGTAGGGGCGGCAACTACGTGGTGCTCCGGTGGACGGTGCGCGACCCTCACGCTGCTGTTGTCTTCACGTCAGGCTGTCAGAGGGAGATCATCAAGTCGACCAGCGGAAGCAGACGAACGTGCATTGCCGCGAGCGACAACGACGTCAACTTGGTGACGACGAGGCTGATCAAGGTCGACGGCGATCCGCCTCGTCTGGGACCGGTCGTGGTCCGAGCGACCAAACGGCTCGTGATCATTCGCTGGAAAGCGTCCAAGGGTGCGCACTTCCTTCTCACTCGCTCGCCGGGAAGTCGCGGCGCGGCCCAGAGCCTCATCTACAAAGGCGCGCAGGGCCACTTCACCGACCTCAGGGTCAGAAACGGGGTCAGTTATCGGTACAGGCTCACCGCCATAGACCAGGCGGGTAATTCCGCCGCGAAGACGATCAGAGCGACCGCTCGAGCGACACTGCTTAACCCCCGGCCCGGTGTCCGGCTGCGCTCGCCGCGCTCAATTCTGTTTACGTGGGACGCCGTGGCCAAGACGAGCTACTACAACATCCAACTTTGGTTCGGCGCTCAGAGAATCTTCACCGGCTGGCCCCCCGTTGCTCGCTTTCGACTATTCGCGCCGTGGACTTATGGCGGCGTCAGGCGATACCTGCGCGTCGGTAGGTATAGGTGGTACGTCTGGCCAGGGCGCGGCCCTCGAAGCGTGGGCGCTTACGGATCGCTGCTCGGCTCGAGCGCCTTTGTGGTCATTGATTAGGGCGCGGCTACCACGACGCACCCAGGCGACCTTTCGCGGTCCGAAGAGTGGGAGCCGGCTTTCCGCGCGTTTCCCGAGGAACAGCTCTCCGCAGGAACACGGACTTGGGAGCGTCAATTCGGGTGAGAAGCGGTAACGCGGAGAGAGGGGAAGCAATGGGCAAGATCTCAGCGGCCGTGGTTGCGACCGCGCTCGGCGCGGTGGCGCTCCTGGCTGGCCTGGCGCTGGCGTCCAGTGCGGGACCCGCTTACCTGAGCGTCAGCTCATTCAGCTCGACCTCGAAGAACAAGAGCACGGCCAGGCTGGCAGTGACGACCAAGGCACCGATCCCGCGGCACCCGAACGCCTTCATCAGAGCGAACCCGGCGGTCGGGTTCGGCTGGGTCGATATTGCGACGGTCAAGGCTTTCGTCATCACGATTCATCCGGTGCTCAGCCGCGATTCCCACCAGAACCCGAGGGCCTGGCATGCGCACACGGTCAGGCTCGGCGGCGGCTTCGCGATCGCCCCGGATGACTACTGCATCGCTTCGATCGAGGCGAGTCCAACCGCGGGCATCTCCATTCACGGCAAGACGATGAGGGTCAACGTGCGGAAGTCGAAGCTGCCGGTGCGGCCGCAGGATTTCGACTTCGCGACCGGCTTCACACTCCAGCACGATTCGTTCTGCTCGTCCGGGCTCGCCATACGCGTAAGCACCTAGGCGAACTCAGCCAACGCACGACCGAGCCGGCGAACACCGCTGCCGCAAATGACGCCTGAGCGAGCACGCCACTGCTAGCGTGGCCTGCTCCGGCCGGAAGCAACCTGGAAGGCGTAGGGTTCATTAACTCGATCCGGCTGCAAATTCGGAGAATCGGAAAGCGCGACCGAGTTTTCGAACCCCACGCGACCCGGCCGCGATCGATCGTTGCTGCCGAGTGCTGAGCATCGCGCCGCGCGTCACTGCGGCCGCGTAACCGAGAGCGAAAAGAATCGACGGGCGGCACGTGCGTGCCGCCCGTCTGCGTCTCGCTGCGTTACGACGCGCTCTGCCAGATGCCGAACACGGGGCCGGTGGGATCCTGGATGATCGCGAAGCGTCCCATCTTCGGGACGTCCATCGGCTCGCTGAGGATCGTCGCGCCGAGCTCCTTCGCGCGCGCGGCGGTCGCGTCGGCGTCCTGCGTGGCGATGTAGGTCGTCCAGTGCACC
>JBKPHO010000325.1:0-2988 GCA_046729915.1 Actinomycetota bacterium
GATCAGGAAGCGGCCGAAAACGAGCCGCTTCCGGACTGACGTCGCGGTCCGCTTTCACCGCGCTGTCATTTCCGTTGTCACACTCGACGACGAGCGCCGCGAGGAACGAGAAAAGCCCTGGAAGCCCAGGGCTTTTCGTCCATCGGGGCGGGCGGACTCGAACCGCCGACCTCTAGTCCCCCAGACTAGCGCGCTAACCAGGCTGCGCCACGCCCCGTCTTTTCTCACTCTATCCAACCGCTGGATTAGCGGCCGCCGGGCAGAGCCCGGCGGCCTCTTAGGCGGCATCGCAAGCGATGCCTTGGCAGGCTGCGCCACGCCCCGTCCTTTCTCACTCTCCCAACCGCTGGATTTAACGGCCGCCGGGCGGAGCCCGGCGGCCTCTTAGGCGGCATCGCAAGCGATGCCTTGGCAGGCTGCGCCAGGTTGGCGCCGAGCGGACGGTGAAAACCTTGCTGGGCTAGCCGCCGAGGCGCTTGTAGAGGCGGTCGATCAGGTCCGGCATCGCTTCCAGGCGCCTCGTGATCACGCGGAGGCGGTACTCGCGGAAGTGCTCCGGCTCCACGCCCAGGGCTTTCGCGAGCTGGCCTACCACTTTGTCCGACGGGACCGGGCGGTTGCCGTGGACGAGGTGGTTCAGGTAACCCGCCGAGAGCTTCGTCCGGTCGGCCAGGGCGCGGTAGGTCACTCCGGTCTCCCCCATCAGGCGCTCGATCGTCGGGCCGAACGGCTCCTCGCTGAACCTTCGCCGGCGAGGCACTAGACGATGCTCCCGAGCTCGTCGATGGCGACCCGCCGCTCCTCGCCGCTTGCCCGCTCGCGCACGTCCACGGCGCCATCCTCGGCGGTCTTCTTGCCGACGGTCACCCGCAGCGGGATCCCGATCAGGTCGGCGTCGGCGAACTTCTCGCCGGCGCGGGCGTCGCGGTCGTCGAGCAGCACCTCCGCACCCGCCCCGTCGAGCACGCGGGCGGCCTCCTCGGCCTGATGCTCGACTCCGGGCAACGCGACCACGTGGACATCGTAAGGGGCAATGGCAGGCGGCCACACGATGCCCTGCTCGTCGTGGCCCTGCTCGACCGCGGCGGCCATGATCCGCCCGAGCCCGATCCCATAGCAGCCCATGATCAACGGGCGCTCCTTGTCGTCCTCGTCCACGAAGTTCGCGTTCAGCGGCTGCGAGTACTGCGTCTCGAGCTTGAAGATGTGTCCGACCTCGATCGCCACCTGTAGTCGTAGATGCCCGCCGCAGTTAGGACATGCGTCTCCTTCGCGAACTTCTCTGAGATCCGCGAAGCGAGGCTCGTAGTCGCGGCCGGCCTGCGCGCCGCGCAGATGCACGTCATCACGGTTGGCGCCGACAACGTACTGCCCCTCGCGCAGCGCCTCGTCGGCGATCACCTCGACCCCGACGCCGACCGGTCCGATCGAGCCACCGTCCGCTCCGAAGGTCGCGCGGATCTCGTCGGGCTCGGCGAGCCTGAAGGTCTGGCCGAGGGCCTCGAGCAGCTTCATCTCGTTCAGCCGGTCGTCTCCGCGCACCAGCGCGAGCACGATGCTTCCGTCAACGACGACCGGCATAGCCTTCGCGGTCGCACGCGGGTCGACGCCGAGGAACTTCGACACCGCCTCGATCGTGCGCTGCCCAGGCGTCTCGACCTCCTGCGGTTCCGGCAGGGCCTCCGGAAAGTCCGGCACTGAAGGCTTGCCCCGGGCGATCTCGAGGTCGGCCGCATAGTCGCCGTTCTTGCAGACGACCAGCGTGTTCTCGCCTGACCCGGCGGGCGCGAGGAAGTCCTTGCTGCCGCTCCCGCCCATGATCCCGGACTCCGCCGCGACCTCCATCGCCTCGATCCCACAGCGCTCGAAGATCCGCTTGTAGGTCGCGGAGTGCTTGCGGAAGCTCTCGTCGAGGCCGGCCTCGTCGCGGTCGAACGAGTAGGCGTCTTTCATGATGAACTCGCGCACCCTGATCAACCCTCCGCGCGGCCTGGGCTCGTCGCGGTCCTTGACGGAGAAGTGGTAGAGGATCTTCGGCAGCTCGCGGTAGCTCTTGATCTCACGCGCGTGGAAGGTCACCGTCTCCTCGTGCGTCATCGGGAGCACGAACTCGCGCCCGGCGCGGTCGTGCAGCTTGAACACCTCGGGGATCGTGTACCGCCCGGACCGCTTCCACAGCTCGGCGGGCGTCAGCAGCGGCATCAGCATCTCCTGGCCGCCGATCGCGTCCATCTCCTCGCGGATGATCTGCTCGATCTTTCGGTGCACGCGCCAGCCGAGCGGCAGATACGTCCAGGCGCCGGCGACGACCTGCCGGATGAAACCCCCGCGCACGAGCAGCTTGTGGCTCACCGCCTCGGCGTCGGCAGGGTCCTCGCGCAGCGTGGGCAGAAAAAGCTGTGAAGCTCGGGCGATCATCGTTGCCCGGGCAGGCTACTCGAGCGGGATCATCGACGCCTCGGCCATCGCTAGCGCCGCAGGCTTCGCCATCTTCAAACGCTTCGGTCGGAACATCCCGTCGGCGATCCACTTGTCGATCTCGTGAAAGAGCTCGTCGACGAGGATGTCCGAGGAGACTTTCTTCAGCACGCGGCCGTGCGCGTAGATGAAGCCGACGTCGCGGCCGCCCGCGATGCCGAAGTCCGCGTCGCCGGCCTCGCCCGGGCCGTTGACCGCGCAGCCGAGCACCGCGACCTCGAAGTGCTGGGGGTATCCGCGCAGGCGCTCCTCGACCACTTCGGCGAGCTGCTGTACGCCCACGTTGTCGCGACCGCAGCTCGGGCAGGCGATCATGATCGGCCCCCGCTCGCGGAGCCCCAGCGCCTTCAGGATCTCGAAGGCGGTCCGCACCTCTTCGACGGGGTCGGCGGTCAGCGAGACGCGCATCGTGTCGCCGATCCCGTCCACGAGCAGAGCGCCCATCCCGACGGCGCTCTTGATCGAGCCCGAATACGGCGTCCCCGCCTCGGTCACGCCGAGGTGGAGCGG
>JBKPHO010000326.1:0-5850 GCA_046729915.1 Actinomycetota bacterium
TAGAGGAAGTCGCGCGTCGGCGAGGTGGCGCCGAGCTCGACCACGTCTCGGGAAATTGCCTGCGTGACGATCGTCGGGATGACCGCCCGGGCGCTCTGGCGTGGGCCGTACGTGTTGAACGGCCGCACGACGACGACGGGCATCCCGAACGAGCGCTGAAACGAGAGCGCGAGCTGGTCGGCCGCGACCTTCGACGCCGCGTAGGGCGACTGCGGATGCAGCCTGTGCTCCTCGTCGATTGGGACCGTCTGCGCGGTGCCGTAGACCTCGCTCGTGGACGTGTGGACGATCCTCGCTCGCTCGCCTCGACGCGCCGCTTCGAGCACGTTCAGCGTCCCTTCGACGTTCGCGGTCACGAACTCCCGCGGGTGGCGATAGGAGTACGGGATCGGGATGAGGGCGCCGAGGTGGAAGACGACCTCGCAGCCCCGCATCGCATCGCTCACCGCTTCCGGGTTAGCGAGGTCGCCGCGGAAGACCTCGATCTCCTTCGCAGCTTCGGGATCGGCATCTTCGAGCCAGCCGTGGTCGCCGCGCGAGGTGTAGCGGACGAAGGCGCGGACGTTCGCGCCTGCGCGCGCGAGCAGCTCGGCGAGATGGCTGCCGATGAACCCGCCGGCGCCCGTGACGAGCACCTGGCGCCCGGACCACCTGTCAGGGGCGCTCATCGCCGCAGGAGTCTATTCGGAGCCCTCGAGCGGCTATAACCCCCGCCCGTGGAGCTCTCGATCGTGCTCGTCAATTACAACGGCGCAAGCTGCCTGTCGCGCGCGCTCGACGCGCTTGCGCGCAACACGGTCGAGGCCGACGTCGAGTGCGTCGTGGTCGACTCAGGATCTTCCGACGGCAGCTGGCGAGACGTGCGAGAGCTCTGGGAAAAGGCGCGGGTGGTGCGTTTCGAAGAGAACGTCGGCTTCTGCGTGGGCTGCAACCGAGGAGCCGACGCGGCTACTGGGCACCTGCTCGCGTTCGTCAACTTCGACGCCGCCGTCGAGCCGGGCTGGGACGAGCCTCTCCGCGAACTCCTGGATGACCCGACTGTTTCCGTCGCGACCGGCCTCCTGCTCTCGCCGGACGGGTCGACGCTCGAAGCTGCGGGACTCGAGGTCGCGCCCAACATGGCAACGTTCGGACGCCTTGAGGGCTTGCCTCGCGAACGGGCGCCGCGCGAGCCGCTAGACGTCACAGCAGCATCTGGCGCGCTCATGATGGTCCGGCGCGTCGACTTCCTCGAGCAGAGAGGCTTCTACGAGGGCTTCTTCATGTACGGCGAGGAGGCCGACTACTGCCTCAGGCTGCCCGGGCGGGTTGTGCTGCATCCGGCCAGCGCGGCGCGCCACACGCAAGGCACGGCTTCCGGACCGCTCCGATCCCCTTTTCGCCTCTACTGGCATTCCCGAAATCGTCTACTGAACGCCGCGCGCCAGTTGCCTCTGCCGATGGCCATGTGGTCGATGCTCGCGTCCGCGGCCTTCGACTTGCTGATCCTCGGCCAGAACCGAAACCGTCAGGCGCTAGCCGCTGTCGCGCGAGGCTGGCGGGACGGGTTGCGCGGGATGCCGCGGGAGCGAGGGGTCAGAACCCGGGCAGAACGGCATCGTGCGGCCCGCCGGCTCGTCTCTCTGCGGGAGGCGATCAGTGAGCAACGGCGGCTTGGCCGCATCTAGCTGCCCCGCGTGCGGCGGGCCGCTCGATGCAGAGCCGATGCTCCGGGGAGTCGACCGCCTCCACGGGACACCGGGCGAGTTCGACGTTCGGGTCTGCCGCGCATGCGGGAGCGGCCGGACGTTTCCGGTCGTGCGAGCGGATGAGCTCGGGTGGTTCTATCCGGAGTCGTACAAGGCCTACTCGTTTCCGCGGACCGCGTTCGCGCGCCTGCTCGCCACAGCGCTCTACCGATGGCAGTATCACCGCGCGCTCGGCCGCGCTCCGCTCAGCATCCTTCGGCGGCAGAGCCCCGGCCGCCTACTCGACGTAGGCGCTGGCCGCGGCGACCTCGGCGTGATCCTCTCGGGACGCGGGTGGCAAGTGACAGGGCTCGAGCCCTCGCCAGAGGCGTGCGAGGAGGGGCGCCGTCGCGGAGTGGAGATGGTGCCGGGTACCCTGACGAGCGCCGGCGAGGCGCTGGAGACTGGCTATGACGTCGTGGTCTTCCAGCACGCACTCGAGCACGTCGTCGAGCCGAGCGACGATCTCGAGCAAGCGCTTGAGCTCCTGCGCCCGGGCGGCTCGATCCTCATCCTTGTCCCGAACTTCGGTTCGCGGCAGAGCAAGCGCTTCGGCAATGAGTGGTACCACCTCGACCTGCCTCGCCATAGCTCGCACTTCACGGCAGCGGGGCTCGAGCGCCTGCTGCGGCGCGTCGGCTTCGAGCAGGTGCAGCTCTTCACGTCCACGACGGCGGACGGCTTGCCGAACAGCATCCAGTACGAGCTCTTCGGGCGGCGCCGTTTTCGCTCCGGCCCGATGCTCTACGTGACCGTGGCGCTCTCGCTGATGCTGCAACCCGTCTTCGCGCGGGCCCGCGCGCTCGGCGCGGCAGGCGACGAGCTCGGTGTGTCGGCTGTCCGCCCGGACGGCGGCTAGGTTTCGGCTCGTGTCCTCCCGGGACGGCCGTTCGATCCTGCTCGTTGCGCAGTACTCGCCCCCGTCGTTCGTCGTCGCGGCGCGGCGTGTGGCGGCGATGACGAAGTACCTCGCAAGGCTCGGGTATCGCCTGACCGTACTGACGTCGCGCTTCTCCGGACAGGGGCCGATCGAGGGCGCTGAGGCCGTCATTCGAACCCATGATCTGCTGGGAAGCGCGCTCAACTGGCGGCAGCGACGCGACAGGTCAGCCTCGGGAAAGGCGGCGGTGGCGAGCCCGCCCAGCCGGGTCGAAGCGCTGGTCGTTCCCGACGTGTCGGTCGTGTCCTGGCTTCCGTTCGCGCTGAAGGCGGCCCACCGGCTGAGGCCGGACTGCGTGATCACGACCTCGCCACCGCAATCGGCCCACTTGCTCGGCCTGCGGCTCGCCCGTCGAGGGATCCCGTGGATCGCCGAGCTTCGCGACGGCTGGCGTTTCGATCGCCCTCGCGGCGATTGGCCGCTGAAGTCGCAGCGGGCGCTCGACTCTCGGCTCGAAGGCTCGGTCATGCGGGAGGCCGACGCCGTCGTCGCGGTGACGAGCTCGATCGCCGAGGATCTGGAACGGCGCTTCGGCCGCTCGGTCGAGCTCATCACCAACGGCTTCGATCCCGAGGACGTGGACCGGGGCGACAGCGACTTTCTCGTCGATCCGCAGCGCTTCTCGCTCGTACACACCGGCAGCATGGGCTTCACCGGTGCGACGGCGAGACACCTCGTCGATGCGCTGCGGTTGCTGCAGGACGAGGCGCCGGAGACTGCAGCGGGCATCGAGGTCGTCTTCGCTGGCCTCCTGTCGAGGGATGAAGCGGACCTCCTCGAGAGTGCCGAGCTGGCGCGGATCGTTCGCTGTGTCGGCGCGCTCGAGCGCCCGGACGTGCTGCGGCTTCAGCGATCGGCCGACGCGCTTCTCGTCGTCACCGAAGGGGCGAAGCGGCCAAGCGTGGCCACCGGAAAGCTGTTCGAGTACCTGGCGACCAGCCGGCCGATCCTCGTCCTGGGTGAGGAGACCGAGGCCGGGCGCATCGTCCGGGCCGCCGGAAGGGGAGTGACGACGTCGGCCGACGACCCGAGGGCGATCTCCGCGGCCCTTCGCGGGCTGGTCGAGGACGGTCGGCAGTCGCTCACGGACCGGCATGGCTTGGATCGATATGCCTGGCCCACGCTGGCCGCCGAGTACGCGGCTGTTGTGGACGAGGTGTGCCGGTGACGAGGCGCCGACGCGTGCTCATGCTTGCGTACTTCTTCCCGCCGGTGGGCGGGGCGGGCACGCAGCGAACGGTGAAGTTCGTGCGCTACCTCGAGCCGCTCGGCTGGGCCGCGACGGTCATATCGACCCGCTCGCGCGCCTATCGTGCGCGAGACGCCTCGTTGCTGGCCGATGTGCCGGCTTCGACGCGGGTCATCCGCACGCTCGCATTTCCGCTCGCAGGGTACGCGGGCGTCGTCCTGCACTGGCTTCGGCTCAGCCGACTGCGTGCGTTCGTGGTCTGGCCGGACAACGGCCTCGGCTGGGCGCCGTTCGCATTGGTCGCCGCGTTGCGTGCGGCGCGGCGCGACCGACCCGACGTCCTCTTCTCCAGCTCGGCGCCGTACTCCGGTCACCTCGTCGCGCTGTTCGTGGCGCGGCTGACCGGCGTTCCCTGGGTTGCAGACTTCCGCGACGAGTGGTCGACGAATCCGCACCTCACGGGCCAGCCCCGCGCCCTGGCGGCGCTGACGAAGCGCGTCGAGCGGGCGATCACGACGCGGGCCACCAGCATCGTCGTGGCCGCGGACTACTTCGAGCTCGCCGGGTTGGCGCGCGACGACTCGCGCCGCATCGAGATTCCCAACGGAGTGGACGACGAGGACCTCTCCGATTCCGCTCACAGCCCTCCGGCCGACCGGTTCGTCGTGGCGCACGTCGGAACGCTCTACGACATTCGCGACCCCGCGCCCGCGCTGCGCGCTCTTGCTGCGCTCATAGGGCGCGGTGCGGTCGACAGTGACCGCGTCGAGGTTCGTCTCGTGGGGAACGTCTGGCTCACGAGCTTCGCGCCGCCGGCCGGGGTGCGGGTCGTGCCGACTGGGTACGTCGACCACGCTGGCGCGATCGCGGAAATGTGCTCCGCCACCGCGCTCCTGCTGTATGTACCGCGCGCCAGCCTGGCGCCGTCCGGGAAGCTCTTCGAATACCTCGCCTCGGGCCGGCCGCTGCTCTGCCTCGCGCGTCCCGACAACCTCGCCAGCCGTCTGGTCCAGGAGTGGGACGCCGGCGTCGTCGCCGACCCGGAGGACGACACCGCGATCCAGGAGGCGATCCTCGCTCTTTGGAACCGCTGGCGCGCGGACGGGCTTCCGGACCAGGCAGAGGTGCGGGCGCGGACGCTCGAGCGCTACTCGCGCCGTGCGGCGGCGGAGCGCCTCGCACAGGTCCTCGACGAGGCGTCGCGTGCCTGACCGCCTGCGCGTGCTCGTGGCCGGCTGGCTGAACTCGCCTCACGTCGTCGCGTGGGCCGAGGCCGTCGCCGACGCCGGTCACGATGTCCACGTGGCAGGGCGCGTGGTGCCGAAGTGGCCGGAGCTCGAGCTGACGGTCCCGTCGCACCGGCTCGCGACGGCCTGGCCGCCGCCGGTCCAAGGCCTGCGAATGAGCGCGCAGCTTGGGCGTCTCGCCCGAACGCTCGAGCCCGATGTCGTCCATGCGCACTATCTGCCGGAGTACGGGTGGATGGCGGCGCGCGAGGATCTCCGGCCGCTCGTCTGCTCCGCCTGGGGCTCCGACGTCCTCGTCCGAGGCTGGCTCGCCAGGAGCCGCTCGCGTCGCGCTCTCGACGCCGCGCAGCTCGTGCTCGCAGACTCGGAGCATCTCGCCCGAGAAACCCACACGCTCGCCGCGCGCGACCTCCACGTAGAGGTCATGCGTTGGGGCCTCGACCTCGAGCGCTTCTCACCCGGGAGTGCGGAGGGCGCGCGCAAGGAGCTGGGCATTTCGGTCGAGGGCCCGCTCGTCGCGAGCGTGCGAGGGGTGAAGCCGATCTACAATCCTGAGCTGCAGCTCGAGGCGTTCGCCTTGCTGCGCGCGGTACATCCCGAGGCCCGCTTTCTGCTCAAGCACCCGCTGACCGGAACGCCGCAGGCTGCGCAGGCGACGATCGCACGACTGGGCTTGACGGACGCCGTCACGGTGCTCGGGAATGTCCCGGCCGAGCGGCTGCCTGCCGTCTACCGCGCCGCCGACGT
>JBKPHO010000327.1:0-5137 GCA_046729915.1 Actinomycetota bacterium
GCTGGGGGGGCCGATTGTCGAACCGCAGTTTCACCACGAAGATCTCGTGCCGCCCCATATGAGAGAAGGACGAGTTCGTCCATGTGCAGCGCGTGGAGTCCGACTGCAGGGTGAACGTGTCCCCGAGTCCGGAGCGCGTCATGGTGCAGTTGTTGGATTCGTCGGACAGCCCGCCCCCGTCGTCCGCGTTCCTCGAGTTGAGCGTCTTGACGTACCGTCGGCGTGGTCGCTTGCGACGCGTCGTCGTGCCCTGGCTGATCGCCTCGAAACGCGACCCCGAGCTCGTCGCGCGCGACGCCCGGGAGGCGGCTGTGGCACCCGAAACCACCGAGGTGCCTACGGCGGCGGCAAGCAGCACTACCCAGAAGCCTGCGGCTGCCGCGAGGTGTCGGCGACTGCCGAACATGATCTTGCGTCGCGTCGGTCGCAGCGGCGAGGGACTGGACCCCTCGATCAAGCACTGCTCCTGGCTTGTTCTCGGGCTCGACATGACGGGGCTTACGTCTGTCGCTTCCTCCCAGCACGCTGTCGCCTTGCGACCAAGGCCGGTGAGAGTCGTGCCTCGGTTTGGGGGGTACTGGGCGTTGCTGGCGAAGTCGCGGAAGCTAGCGAAAGGATCGGACAGAGTCAATCGCCTGGAGGGCGCCCTCTGCGCTCGGCGATTGACGCTCGCCTGGCTGACGCCGTCACTCTCCATGGCTACGATTCGGCGTTGCTCGCGCCGATTCGGCAGCCTACGTTGAGTCGCGACACTCGTGGCGAGTCTTCAGGACCCGAGCTCTTCGGAGGAACGCAATAAGCCGAACCGAACACGAGGGCGTCCAGACACCCCCACGGACACCCGAGAGGTTTCGCCCGCCTCGCGACGGAGGCGATCAGCTGAGCCCCGAGCTTGCGCTCGTCGATCCTGAGGTCGCCGAGCGCGCGCGCGACGCGCTGCCCGACATCACGCTGACGGAGATCCGGCTCAGCCTGAGCCTCAAGGTGGAGCAGACGCCTGCGCCCGTCGCTCCGCAGTCGGTCCCCGAACCGGCTGCGGTTCCCGAGCCCGCGCCCACCCCCGCGGCTGCTGCCACGTTCGTACGCCAGGCGGATGCGCCTGCGCCGCCCCCATACGACGAGATTCGCCGGGTGTTCCACGAGCCTCGCATCGGCCCGCGCCGCCTCCGCCGTTCCGCGCTGGCGGCGCTCGTCGTCGTCGGCGCCGCGGCCGGGGTCGCGCTCGCGCTACCTCGGGCACTCGACGGGCCGAGCCCGCAGACGTCGGCCGACCGCCGTGCCTCGCGAGCCCCCGCGGCACCCCCGTCGGCGGTCCACCGGCTGAAGTCGAAGGGAACGAGCAAGGTCAACGCGAAGACCCAGAAGAAGGCAGCCGCAGGCCCCACGAGCAAGGTCAACGCAAAGACCGACAGGAAGGCAGCGTCAAGCCCGACGCACCACGCCCGTCCTGCTCACAAGGCGAAGCGCGCACCGAAGAAGCACGCTGCCAGGCCGCCCGCCGTGAGCAGGCGCGTCTCCAAGCCCAAACACAAGGCGCCTGCCGTCCCGCCGCGCGCACACACGCTTCCGGACTTCGTTTGGGCGCCCGTCAAGAACGCACGCGGCTACCTGGTCGAGTTCCTCGCGGGCTCCAAGGTCGCCCTCCGCGTGCGCACACGCGCCGCGAGGTTGCGCCTCTCGGCGAAGCAGCTGCACCGAGGGCGCTACCGGTGGCTCGTCTGGCAGCTCGGGGCGGCGGGCGCTCCGATCGGTGAGCCGCTCGTGGACGCGAAGGTCAGTGTGCGGTGACGATCAGGCCGGCTCTGTTCGCCCGCGCGCGAGGCTGAACACCCTTCCGACGTCGAAGCAGAAGGGCAACGGGTCGCGCCACGAGAAGACGGCGTCGACCTTCGGCCCGCGCAGCGACTCGATCCAGCCCCGGGCGCTGAGCTCCCCGCGACGCCAGTAGTGCAACGCGGAGCGCACGTCGCGCCCGAAGTAGATCCACTTCGCGCCGACGTAGCGTTGGGTGAGGTCGCCCGGGAGCGGCAGGCCGAGGATGTCGCAGTACATCGCGTACAGGAGCTCCACGCCGCCTGCCTCCGCCGTCGCCGACCTGCCGGTCGGCCGCCCGATGTTCGGCTCGACGATCAGATGCTCCCCGGTCTCCCCGTCCCGCTTCAGCTCTAGGTAGGCGAGGCCCCAGAAGCCCACCCCGGAGAACAGCCGCACCGTTGCGTCGCGAACCGCGTCGTTCCGCCACTCGACGGCCAGGCAGCCCTGCCCGGTCTGCGGAGGCCACTGCCGGATCTTCCTCGTCACGAACGTGACCACCGGCCGGGCGTTGCGGTCGAAGTACGCGTTGCAGGTGAAATGGTCGCCTTCGGAGCCCCTGATCCATTCCTGGGCCACCAGCACGTCGGCCGCGTCCCCGACCTCGTCGTACAGCGCGAGGAGCTTGCTTCCGCTCTCCACCTTGTAGGCCTTCTCCCGGGCTCGGCGCCCCCAGAGCGCGGTCTTCAGCGGTGGCTTCACGACGAGCGGGAAGCGCAGCGCGTTCGAAGCGTCCTCGGCGTCCGCGCGGCTCGCCAGCAGCCTCGTCTCCGGAATGGGCAGGCCCAGCCTCTTCGCGTACGTCGCGAACCGCGCCTTGTCGGTCAGGAGCTCGACGACCTCCGCCTCCGGGAGCGCGACGTGGTACGTCGGCTCGAGCTCGCCTTTCCGCCGAGCGATCGCCAGCACGCTCAGGTCCGTGCAAGGCACCAGGACGGCCTTCTGGTCGAGGCTCGAACCGAGCCCCACGAGCGCTTCGACCAGCGCGTCGCCACTGAGCTCCGCTCGAACGATCCGCTTGCACACCCGCGTTCGGCAGCAGAAGTGCGCGACGTCCTGAGCGACTCCCACAACCGGGACGCCGCGCCAGGCGAAGATCCGGGCGGTCTGCAGCCCGGTGATCGAATCCAGCCCGACGATCACCACCGGCGCAGGCGAGCCGCCGGTCGCGTCCGATCGGCCGGTCCTCAGGATCGACGTCCTCTGACCGACCACAGCGCGCGCACGGAGAAGCGTCGGCCCGAGCGGCGTTCTTCCAGGCGGCGCTCGTAGAGCGACCGAACCGCGGTCGCCACCTCGCTCACGACCTCGTCCGGCGGCCTAGTCGCATCGACGACGAGGCAGTGGGGCAAGGCGCGCGCCGCCGCAAGCGACTCCTCCCGCTTCCGCCGCACTCGCTCGAGCGTCCCCTCCGGCTTGCGGGCGTAGAGGACCTCCGCCGGAGCGTCGAGGCAGACAACGAGGTCCGGCTTCGGGAAGACGTGCTGCAGCATGAAGCCGTGGATGCGCCTCCCAAGTGGGCGCGAGGGCCCGTCCGCGGAGATCGCGCCGGCGAAGAAGTCGGCGTAGAAGTGCCGGTCGAAGATCACGACGCGGCCTCGATGCGTGTGCCTGCGCGCGACCCAGAAGCGATACGTCTCTTCCGCCAGCCAGTTCGCCCGCCGCACGCTCGACCTCACCGACGCGAGTGCGCGCCGTGGGACAGTCGCGGGCGGCGCCTTGAACGTCTCGATGTCGGAGCCCGCGTCCGGGTCGTCCCCCTGCCCGCGGCGGCGCATCGCGACGAGAAGGCGCGTGTGCGGCAGCAGCACCTCGCTCGCGTACATGTTCACGCCCATGTAGATCGATCGGACGGGCAGGCCGAGCTCGGCCTGAAGGCGGTCGCTGACGGTCGTCTTGCCCGAGCCGTCCGGGCCTATGAGGGCGACGGTCACCATCGCTCTGACCCCAAAGCCGGAGCCAGCGCATCGTGGATCGCCTGGACCGGAGCGGGAAACGGATGGAAGAGGACGTACGTCTCGGTGCCTTCGAGCGCTTCCGCGAGCCGTTCCGTCTCGGCCTCTTCGGCCTCCTCCTCGAAAACCTCGGCCGCGTCCGGAAACGCATAGCGGAAGGCGTAGTAGAGGCGCCGCAGCGGGAGCCGCTCGGTACGAAGCGAGAAGAGGAGCCGCTCGGCGAGGCGCCGCGGCTCGACGGGCTCGAGTCGCACGTCGGGCCTGTCGTGGGCAATTGCCAGGAACGCCTTGTCGAGGCGCCCTTGTAAGGTGCAGTCACCGAAGAGCCGCTCGGGCGAGACCGAGACGTTCGCATCACTCGCTACGCCGGCGATCCGGCCCGCTACGTTGCGGAGGCTCTCGAGCCGCGCGGCCGTGCTCGCCGTCCGCTCGAGCGCCGCGGCCAGCCGCAGACGCGAGCGACCGTGGCGGCCCACCGTGTCGGCGACAGCGGGGAGCTCCGCGAGATGCGTTGCCCGCAGGGCGAGCGGCTGAGCGAGGCCGTAGATCCGCTTCTCCCCCGGGTCGAGGTAGACGCGGTCGTCGCCGATGAAGGCCACGCCACGAGCCATGAACGCGAGCAGCGCCGTCGTCTTCCCCGAGCGCGCCCAGCCGGCGACGACGACGCCCGACCCCCGGTACGTGAACGCCGAAGCGTGGAGCGCAATCGCCCCTTTCGCCAGCATGATCAGGTCGAGCAAGGGCAACAGGAGCGGCACCCCGCCGAGGCCGGACCGACATCGCAGCTCCCAGGCTCGGCCGGGTCCGTCGAGCGCCAGGCGGGCCCGAGGGCTCGGCGCTGAGTCGGGGGTGAAGACGAAGAATCCCTCGTCGGTGAAACCGACTTCGTGCGGCTGGATCCAGCTCACAGTGCTGCTCGGCTGAAGGTCGTCGACGAACCGGATCGTGAGATCGGGCTCGCCCGACAGCGAGCCCTCGGGGCCGAGCTGCGCCGAGACGGCCGAGACGTCGCCGGCCGAAGGCTCGACCAGCCGGATCCCGACGAGGCCGTGAATGTCGTAATCGACAACCGACGCCGACGACCGCGCTTGCGAGGGCCGCGCTTCCCTCACGATCAACCTCTCACGAGCCTCGCGAGCCGAGCCCTGCGGTCGCCAGTCGGCCGAGCGTGGCCTGTCGCACCCTGATCCCTCGCTTCATCAGATCGCGTGCGGCCGCGATCGCGCGAAAGCGTGACATCCGGAAGAACGGCACCGTCACTTCGACCGGTCCCCACTTGCGCTTGTACTCCGCCCCGCCTCCCAGGTCGCAAACCTCGACGCCCCTCGCCTTCCAGTGCCTCATCGCGTGCCACATCAGGGCCTCGTTCG
>JBKPHO010000328.1:0-8305 GCA_046729915.1 Actinomycetota bacterium
GGGGGCTCTGGCTTGGTGCTAGCGACCGAGAGCCTGGGCACCACCGCCGGAAGGGGCACTAGCTACAATCCGCCGCCGATGGCGGGCGAACGAGTCAAATTGCAGGTTTCCGAGCGCGAGAGCCGCGGCTCCGCCGAGTCACGCCGCCTGCGCAAGCACGGGCTGATTCCGGGCGTCCTCTACGGGCGGGGCAAGACGCCGCACGCGATCTCTGTCCCCGAGCGGGAGCTGCGCCGCGTTCTGACCGGAGAGGGCGGCCTGCACGCGATCCTCGACGTCGTGCTCGAGGGCCAGAAGACAACGTACCCGTCGATCCTCAAGGAGTACCAGCAGCACCCAGTTCGCGGCGGGATCATCCACATCGATCTGCAGGAGGTGCGCCTCGACCAGCCGATTCAGGCTCGGGTCGTGGTCGAGCTGATCGGCGAGCCGGTCGGCGTGACCGAGGGCGGCGTGCTCTCGCAGGTCAACCGCGAGGTCACCGTCGAGGCGCTGCCGATGGAGATTCCCGAGCACCTCGAGCTCGACGTGACCGGCATGGCGATCGGAGACACGCTCCGGCTCGCGGATCTCCAGGCCCAGGACGGCGTCAAGTACCTCGACGATCCCGAGGAGACGGTGCTCGCGACCGTGACGATGCCGACGCGGATCGTCGAGCCGGAGCCCGAAGAGGTCGAAGGCGAGGAGCTCGAGGAGGGCGAGCTGCCCGAGGGCGAGGTGCCCGAGGGCGAGGAGGCGCCGGCCGAGGGCGAGGCCGAGGAAGCCTCGGGCGAGCAAGAGACCACCGAGGAATAGGTGCGCCTCTTTCGTCGGGGCGAGCGGGCCTCGACGCTGGACCTGCTCGTCGCCGGGCTTGGGAACCCGGGTCGCGAGTACGAGCACACGCGGCACAACGCGGGCTGGCTGGTGCTCGACGAGCTGGCGCGCCGGCACGGCGGCTCGTGGCGCTCGAAGTTCTCCGGCTCGCTCGCCCAGGTGCGGCTCGAGGACGCGCGCCTGGCCCTGCTGAAGCCGGAGACCTACATGAACGAGTCCGGGCGCTCGGTGGCCGCCGCCACGCGCTTCTTCACCGTCGAGCCCGAGGCGGTGCTCGTTGTGCACGACGACGTCGACCTCGAGCCCGGCCGCCTGCAGGCGCGCGCGGGCGGCGGGCTGGCCGGCCACAACGGATTGCGCTCCCTAGCGCAGCATCTCGGCTCGCAGGATTTCCTGCGCCTGCGCATCGGCGTGGGGAGGCCCGGCCGCGGCGATCCGCGCTCGGTCTCAGACTGGGTGCTCTCGGACTTTGCGCCGGAGGAGGATGCCGACGCGCTGGTCGCCCGCTCCGCGGACGCGGTGGAGACGATCGCGAGCGACGGCCTCGAGGCCGCTCAGCAGCGCTTCAACTAGCGGTTCCAGCTGGGGCAGCAGGCGTTTTTGCGCAGCAGCACTTGGTGGCCGTCGCCGATGCGGCGGATGAAGAGCGCGACGCCTTCGTCCCCGCCGCTGCCGGCGTAGAAGCGACCGTCGCTCGAGGCGAGCTCGGCGTAGTCGTCGAAGCGGCGCAGGCGGTGGCTCTTGGTGTCGAGCACGGCGGCCTTCGTGCCCCACTCGGAGCGGAGGCCGACGAGCAGCCGCTCCTCGCCAAGCCATGCGAGGGGCTGCAGGCCGTAGAAGCCTGAGAGGACGATCGAGTCCGGGGCGCGGTCGATCACGGGGGCGGGGTCGCCGCCGCCGGGGTCGATCGTCCAGATGCCGGGGGCTGAGCAGTCCTCGAGCGTCCCGCCGGCCGGGAAGCGTGAGAACGCGATCGCCGAGTTGCCCCAGACGGGGAAGGCGCTGAGGCCGTCGTGCGTGAGCCGCTTCGCCGAGCCACCGTCCGGGTCGGCGACGTAGAGGTCGAACTGGTCGCCGCAGATGCCCTGGTCGGTGGCTTCCGGCGCGCGGGCGTAGACGATCTTGTCACCGTCGGGCGAGGTGTCGAACCCGTAGAGCGACCCGCTCGCGATCGTCTGCGCGCGGCCCGATGCCCTGTCGAGCGCGACGATCTTCACCACGGCCGGCCCGCTTGCTGCAGTCGCGTACAGCGTGCTGCCGTCCGGCGACCATTTCTGCGGCCTGAGCCTCTGCGCCGTCAGCTGCCGCGAGCGCTTGCCGTCGGCCGAGACCAGGACGATTCCGCCTGAGTGCAGCTGCACCGCGACCGTACGGCCGTCGGGCGAGAGCACCGCCGCTGACCCCGAGCCCAGCTTTCGCGGGCTGCCGCCGTTGACGTCGGCGATCCAGACGCTCGTGTTCTTGGCGGATTCGCCGACGAGGTAGACGAGGTGCTGTTCCGTGGGCGCCGCCGAGTTGCGCCCGCCGCTGCCTCCGCCGCACGCGGTCGCCGCCACCACCACGACGATCGCCGTTGCCGCCCGGATCCCGTTCCCCGCCACTCCCGGTCATGATCGCATCGCGGGGCTACGATTGGAGGCGCGGAACCGACGGTTCCGTCTTTCGTCATGGACCTGCGCGAGACGACACGACCCGTGCTCCACCCGCTCGTCGAGCAGCTGCTCGACGACGAACGTCTCTCGGCCTATACCGAGGCGCTGCCTGCGCCTGCCCGCGTGTCCGAGCCGGCACTGCCGGTGCTGCTCGCCGCGCTCCACGAGCGGCTCGGCCGGGCGCTGGTCGTCCTGCTGCCGGAGGACGCCGACGCCCGCGACGCCGCCGAGGGGGCGCGCTGGTTCCTCGGCGACGAGCGCGTGGCGCTGCTTCCGAGCCGCGGCGTTCGCTGGGGGTCCGGGCTCGAGCCGCCGCCGCACCTGGTGGGCGAGCGGGCCCGCGCGCTGGACGTGCTCGCCGCCGGGGGGCTCGTCTGCGCGTCCGCGGCCGCGATTGCCGAGCCGCTGCCGCCGCCCGAGGCACGCCCGGACCCGATCGAGCTCTCGCCGGGCGCTGCGCCGGGCCTCGAGCTGCTCGCGGAACGGCTGGCGCTCGCCGGCTACGAGCGCGTCGATCGCGTCCAGGAGCGCGGCCAGTTCGCCGTGCGCGGCGGCCTCGTCGACGTCTTCCCGACGACCGGGCGAGAGCCGCTCCGGATAGAGCTCTTCGGCGACGAGATCGAGGCCGTCCGCGCGTTCTCGCCCTTCACGCAGCGCGGGCTGCACGAGGTCGAGAGCGCGACCGTCTACCCGGCCGCCGAGCGCCGCCTCGACCTGGTCGAACCGTCCCTTTCGGACGTGTCCGAGGGACAGTCCCTAGATCGTGTCCCAGACGACCTCGTACCGCCGCTCGACCGGCCGCCCGACCTCGTCTGGCAGCCGGAGGAGGTCCGCGAGGTCTGGGCCGAGGAGGCGATCGAGAACGAGCCGTCGCTCGAAGGCGCGGCCGAGCTCGACCCGTTCCCGCGCGGACAAGCCTTCGCCTTCGAGGCACAGCGACCCGCCGTCGCCGCGAGAGGGCTCACCGAAGCGGAGAACGAGCTCGCGGCGTTCGTCCGCGCGGGGAACCGCGTCGTCGTCGCCTTCCCGCACCGCGGCGAGGCGCTGCGCACCGCGAACCTCCTCCGCCGGGTCGAGGCCCGGCTGCTCGAGCCGGGGGACCCGCTTCCCAACGAGCCCGAGCTGCTGTTCGCGGTCTCGCCCGCCCGCCGTGGCTTCGTCTGGCGCGACCTCGGGCTCGTGCTGCTCGCCGACACCCAGGTCTTCCGCCGCCGTGCCCGCACCCGCGCTGCGCCCCCCGGCCGCGCCCTGCAGAGCTTTGCCGACCTCCGCACAGGCGACTTCGTCGTGCACGAGGACCACGGAATCGGGAAGCTGCTCGGCTTCGAGACCAAGACGGTCGCGACGGTCACCCGCGACTACCTCTTCGTCGGCTTCCGCGGCGACGACCGCCTCTACGTCCCGCACGAGCAGATCGGCAAGGTCTCGAAGTACATCGGCGCCGACGGAAGCGCCCCCGCGCTCAGCAAGCTCGGGGGCAAGGCGTGGCAGAACCTCAAGAGCCGCGCCCGCACGAGCCTGCGCGAGCTCGCCGGCGAGCTGCTCGCCCTCTACGCACGGCGCCAGCAGGCACCGGGGATTGCCTACGACCTGGAAGGCGAGTGGCTCGAGCGGCTCGAGACCGAGTTCCCCTACCGCGAGACCGAGGACCAGCGCACGGCGATCGAGGCGGTCAAGGAGGACCTCGAGGCGCCTCGCCCGATGGACCGGCTCGTCTGCGGCGACGTCGGCTTCGGCAAGACCGAGGTCGCGGTCCGGGCCGCGTTCGCCGTCGCTCTCAACGGCAAGCAGACGCTGATGCTCGTCCCGACGACGGTCCTCGCGGAGCAGCACTGGAACACCTTCCGCGAGCGCTACCGCGACTTCCCGGTGCGGGTCGAGATGATCTCGCGCTTTCGCAGCCCGAAGGAGCAGAAGCAGGTCGTCGCCGACTTCGCGGCCGGCAAGGTCGACGTGCTCGTCGGCACGCATAGGGTGCTCAGCCGAGACGTGATCCCCAAGGAGCTGGGACTCGTGATCGTCGACGAGGAGCAGCGCTTCGGTGTGGCGCAGAAGGAGCTCCTGCGCGCGCTCCGCCTCGAGGTGGACGTGCTCTCGCTGAGCGCGACGCCCATCCCGCGCACGCTGCACATGTCGCTCTCGGGGCTACGCGACATCTCGGTGATCGAGACGCCGCCGGAAGGACGCCGCCCGATCCGCACCTACGTCGGCGAATACGACGAGGAACTGGTCAAGGCGGCGCTGGAGCGCGAGCACGAGCGCGGGGGCCAGAGCTTCTACCTCCACAACCGGGTCGAGACGATCGAGGAGGCGGCAGCGAAGATCCAGCAGCTCTGCCCGCGCCTGCGCGTGCTCGTCGCCCACGGCCAGATGCGGGAGCGCGAGCTGGAGGACAAGATGCACGTCTTCCTGCGCGGCGACGCCGACGTGCTGGTCTCGACGACGATCATCGAGTCCGGCCTGGACATCCCGCAGGCGAACACCCTGATCGTCGAGCGTGCCGACACCCTCGGGCTCGCCCAGCTCTACCAGATCCGCGGGAGGGTCGGCCGCTCGGACGTCCTCGCCCACGCGTACCTGTTCTATCCCGACTCCCGCGAGCTGACGCAGGAGGCGCGGGCGCGGCTGGCGACGCTCGCCGACCACACAGAGCTCGGGGCGGGCTTCGCGATCGCCATGCGCGACCTCGAGATCCGCGGCGCCGGCGACCTGCTCGGCGCGGAGCAGTCGGGGCACGTCGCGGCGCTCGGCTTCGAGCTCTACGTCGAGCTGCTCGCGGAGGCAGTCGCGGAGCTCTCTGGCGAGCGGCGGCCGGCGGTGCGCCCGGTGCGGGTGGAGGCAAGCGTTGACGCCTACGTGCCGGCGGCCTACGTCGAGGCGGAGGCTTTGAAGATCGACCTCCACCGCCGCCTCGCGCTCACGGAGACGGAGGACGAGCTGCGCGAGCTCCGCATCGCCACCGAGGACCGCTACGGCCCGCTGCCCGAGCCCGTCGAGAACCTCTTCGCGATCCAGGAGGCGAAGCTCAAGCTCGCGCAGGCCGGCGCCGACTACCTCGTCTTCCGCGGGGGCAAGGCGACCGTCGGGCCGTTGCTGCTGGGCTCCGGAGAGCTGCGCGCCATCCGCGGCGACGTGGACACCGCTGTCTACACGAGCGCCCGCCGCGAGATTTCGTTACGTGCAGATGAATTCTCGGCAGCGGTCGGGTTGGTCGATGCTATACTCGGCGCGCGCCGGGCAGCATGAGCAAAACCGCTGCTTCTGGCGCTTTTTCCATGAGACGAATCCCTTTGCTGGTGATGTGCGCGGCGGTGGCTCTGTTCGTCGCGGCGTGCGGCGGCAGCGGCCCCCAGAACGTGCCGAACGACGCCGTCGCGGTCGTCGGCGACCAGGAGATCTCGAAAGCCGACTGGGACGCGCTGATCGCGCAGACGAAACGCAACTTCCAGGCGACCAAGCGCCCGTTCCCGAAGCCGGGCTCGGTCGACCTCGCCAACCTGAAGTCGAACGCGACCCAGTTCCTGATTCAGAGCAGCGAGTACAAGCAGGAGGCCGACAAGCTCGGGGTCGAGGTCAGCGACAAGGACGTCGACGCGCAGCTTCAGCAGATCAAGGAGCAGTACTACGGCAACCCACCCGGGCAGCCGAAGGCCACCAAGCAGCAGATGGAGAAGCGCTACCAGGAGGCGCTGAAGCAGCAGGGCTTCACCGACGAAGAGGTCCGCAACGGGATCAGGCTGCAGCTGACCCGCGACAAGGTCTTCAAGAAGGTCACCGGGGACGTGAAAGTCTCGGATGACGAGATCAAGGCCTACTACGACAAGCACAAGAAGCAGTACGAGACGCCCGCGCAGCCGGAAAGCCGCGACATTCGTCACATCCTCGTGAAGAAGAAGGCGCAGGCCGACCAGCTCTACACACAGCTGAAGGCGAACCCGGGCAAGTTCGCGCAGCTCGCGAAGAAGTACTCGAAGGACACCTCGTCGGCGGCCAACGGCGGCAAGCTTCCTCCGGGCGTCGGCGTCAAGGGGCACCTCGACCCGAGCTTCGAGAAGGTCGCCTTCTCGATCAAGGCGAACCAGATCTCGAAGCCGGTGCACAGCCAGTTCGGCTGGCACATCATCGAGGCGCTCGGGCCGGTCAAGCCCGGAACGCCCGCCAAGCCGACTCCGCTCTCGCAGGTGAAGGAGGCCATCCGCCAGCAGCTCCTCTCCCAGGAACAGCAGAAGGAGATGGACAAGTGGCTCGCCAAGACGAAGAAGTCGTACTGCAAGAAGATCGGCTACCAGACGGGCTACGCGCCGCCGCCGGGCCAGGATCCGTGCAAGCAGTCGTCGAGCACCACCGGCGCGGCGACGACCACCGGCTAGGTAGCTCGTGGCGCTCGCCGAGGCGCTGCTCGAGCTGCAGCAGCTGACCGAGCGGCTCCGCCGCGACTGTCCCTGGGACCGGGAGCAGACGGCCCGCACGATCGTCCCGCACACCGTCGAGGAGGCCTACGAGGTCGCGGAAGCGGCGTACTCGGACAACCCGGCGAAGCTTCTGGACGAGCTCGGCGACCTGCTCTTCCAGGTCTACTTCCTCTCGCTGCTTCTGGAGGAGGAGGGCGCGGGGGACCTCGAGGCAGTCACGCGCGGGATTCACGCGAAGCTCGTGCGGCGGCATCCACACGTCTTCGGCGACGTCGATGCGCGCACCGCCGGGCGCGTGCGCGAAAACTGGGAAACCATCAAGCGCGAGCAGGAGGAGCGTGAAGGTGTCTTCGATCACGTCGCGGGGACGCTGCCGGCGCTCCTGTACGCGCAGAGGGTGCAGCGCCGCGCGAGGGCGGTCGGCTTCGAGTACCCGGACGTGGACGGTGCTCTCGGCGACCTCGACGACGAGGTGCGCGAGCTGAAGGAGGCGATCGCGCAAGCCGGGGGCGAGCCGCCGTTGGAGGCCGAGCCCGACCCCCACGTGCTCGAGGAGCTCGGCGACGTGTTGTTCGCGGCGGTGAACGTGGCGCGGCGGGTGAACGTCGACCCGGAGCTGGCGCTGCGCGCGATGAGCGACCGCTTCGTCGCGCGGGTCGAGCGGGCCGAGGAGCTCGCGGGCTCGGAGGGGAAGCGCTGGACCGAGCTCGAGCTCGACGAGCAGGACCGCTACTTCGACCGCGCCAAGGAGGCCGGCGTTTGACTGCGATCGCACGGGTGCACGCGCGGCAGATCCTGGACTCGCGCGGGAATCCGACGGTCGAGGTCGACGTCTCGCTCGAGTCGGGCGCGGCGGGCCGGGCGGCGGTTCCCTCGGGCGCGTCGACTGGCGTGCACGAGGCGCTCGAGCTGCGGGACGGCGGGGAGGCCTGGGGCGGCAAGGGGGTTACGCGCGCGGTCTCCAACGTCAACGGCGAGCTCGCGGCGGCGATGCGCGGGCTCGATGCCGCCGACCAGCGCGCGCTCGACGAGCGTCTGATCGAGCTGGACGGAACGCCGAACAAGGGGCGTCTCGGGGCGAACGCGATCCTCGGCGTCTCGCTGGCCTCGGCGAAGGCGGCCGCGACGGAGGCCGGGGTGTCGCTCTTCCGGTTTCTCGGCGGCCAGGAGGCCCGGACGCTCCCGGTGCCGATGCTGAACGTGATCAACGGCGGCGCGCACGCCCAGAACTCGATCGACCTGCAGGAGTTCATGGTCGTCCCCGCCGGCGCGGAGACCTTTGCAGAGGCGCTGCGTGTGGGTGCGGAGGTCTTTCACGCGTTGCGGGCGTTGCTGCACGAGCGCGGGCTGGCGACGGCAGTGGGCGACGAGGGCGGGTTTGCGCCGGATCTCGCCTCCAGCGAGGACGCGATCGACGCCGTGCTC
>JBKPHO010000329.1:0-1945 GCA_046729915.1 Actinomycetota bacterium
CGCCGGCACCGTGCACAACACCAACACATTGCTTGGGCACCAGGGGTTTGTCGGCGTCAAGACCGGCTCGGACGACGCGGCCGGCGGCTGCTTCGCCTTCCGGGCCATCCGCTGGATCGATGTCAAGCGGACGACGATCACCGGGGTCGTGTTGGGCCAGCCCGGCCACAACCAGATCGCGGCGGGTCTCGCGGCCGCCGACGCCATGGTCGACCGCATCGCCGGTCACTCACGGCGCCAAGTACGGGCTATGCCGGATCTACGGCAACGAACCCTGGCACCAGGAACTGCGCCCCGAAGTCATCGATGACGGCTGCACATCTCGGTTCTGGAACGCCGCTCGGAGATCGGCCTCCGCTCGCCGTCATCGGCGGCGTCGTCGGCGCGCTGGCCGGGGCCGCAGCAACGGCCCTGTACGCCAGCTCGAAGAGCTGGGCCGTCGTGATCCCCGCTGAGGCGTGGTCGGGCGGCATCGCCTCGGCCATCCTGATCGGCGCGTTCGCTGGCCTGATGCCGGCCGTTCGAGCGTCTCGAATGCCGGCTACCGTGGCATTGCGAACGGTATGAGCGGGAAGTGAATCTCTATCGAGAGGCCACCCTGCGCCCGCGCGTTCGCGGTGAGCGTGGCAGTCAAGCCTCTGCCCGTTCATGAAACGCGCCCCCGCTGTGTACCCCGCGACAGTGCGCCAGGCCTGGATGACCTGGGCAGAGCCGCGGTGATGCGCGTGTTCGTTGCCGGGGCAAGCGGGGTGATCGGCGTCCGGCTGCTGCCGCTGCTGGTCGAGGCGGGTCACGAGGTGGCGGGAATGACCCGCTCGCCGGAGAAGGTTGAGCCGCTGCGGCGACTTGGGGCGCTGCCGGTCGTCTGCGATGTCTTCGATCGGCCTGCGCTGCGCAAGGGGGTGGTCGAGTTCGGGCCGGAGGCGGTCGTCAGCGAGCTGACCGACCTGCCGGATGACCGCGAGCAGCTACACGCGTTCGAAGCGGCCAATGACCGGATGCGGCGCGAGGGAACACGTAACCTGCTCGAGGCGGCCGCGGCTGCGAAAGCCCCACGGTTTCTGTCACAGAGCATCGCCTGGCACCTTCCCGGCGAGCGAGGCGCAGCCGTTAAGGAGCTCGAGCGGATGGTGCTCGAGGCCGGCGGCGTCGTCTTGCGCTATGGCCAGCTGTATGGGCCAGGAACCTTCTACGAGAGCAAGCTGCCCGAACCCCCGCGTGTCCACGTCGACGAGGCTGCGAAGCGAACCGCCCTCCTGCTCGAGGCAGACTCCGGTGTGGTCACGATCGCCGACGCCTGAGCCGCCGCGCGCCGGAGCTGTCTTTGGATCATGCGGTGAGAAGGCCGATGCCGAGCGCGAGCACGCCCGCTGTGAGCGCGACGGCGCCGACTTGTCGCGCTCGCGAGCGTCAAAGCTCCATAAACGGCTCCATACCCACCGGACGTTCGACGGTCGGCAAGTCGAGCTGAACGAGGAGCGCCGTTTCCGGCGCTTTTGCCCAGCCCTCTGACGCGAGCATCCTAAGGGGCTTCGCGCCCGGACGGGGCGCATTCCTCCTTCAACCGCTCGTGGATTCGGCGGCGGACAGCGCTCCGCCGTGTCGCGAGATCAACGGTCCCACTCAGGAGATGCGCGACCGTTCGCCCGATGCCGGGGTCGGCTTCCGCGGTCAATTGATTCCAGTAGATCGCCCAGCCAGGCCCGAGCGCGGAAGCGAACAAGGGCTGGGTTAGGACATTGCCGATCCGGCCGAAGAGCCGCGGCTTATCGAGCATGAGCATGTGAACGGCAGCGTTGGCGGCGTAGTCGTCGGCGAAGACGCGCGCGACATAGCGGCGGTATGCCGCTTCTGCACTTCCGCCCGCGAGGATCGCCGCGGCCGCTGCACAGCCACTCATCATCGCCTCCGCCACGCCTTCGCCCTGGAGCGGATTGACCAACGC
>JBKPHO010000330.1:0-2558 GCA_046729915.1 Actinomycetota bacterium
CATTACGCCGGGTCAGATGAGCCCGCAGGAGCGGGCGGTGCTCGGCCACGGCCAGTAGCCGCGGCCGCTGCGGTGCGCGCGCTCGGCGACCCACATCTGCTCGAGCGGCGTCCAGCGGTCCGCCCAGCCGCGCCGCAGCAACACGCGCGGTGCGTAGGTCTGCATGAAGCCGCGGTCCATCTGCAGGCCGCCCCAGTACGGTTCGCCGGAGTCGCGCCAGCTTCCCTCGTAGCGGTGGATGCAGATCCAGCCGAGCCTGTGCGGGGGATGCGCGACGAGGCGCCGGACACGCCGCGCCTGGCGGCTCCAGTAGCGCAAGGCCCGCCGCGTCCGCAGCGCGGCGACGAACGTGGCGCGACGGACGCCCATCACGGCCTGCCAGCGCCAGACGGCGTGACGGAGACGCCGAACCCGTTTCGGGTTGACGCGACGCAGCGGCTTTCGCTTCGCCTCGGCCATCGTCGTTCCCGTTCCGGCCGGTTGCTGCCCCGGGGCCGATGAGTCTGCCGGCGCCGAGGCCGCCGCGACCACCGCCAGGACAATCGCAAGCACAGGTAAGAGCAGACGTTTGTTCACCGCAGAGACCCTCCTTCTGGGAGTCGACTCGAATCGGCTCTACCGGGCGTCCGCGGGCGGCGCGGGAACACGCACTCAGTGGCCTGGTCGAATGACCTTGTTCCGAGACCGTTGAGACGTCAAACACCGGCCCGAGTTAGCCGACTTCGTGCGCAACGCCACGATCTGCGGCGCTAACCCGCTTGCTACCGTCGAATGATGCGCCGCCTGGTCGTCCTACTCAGCTCGATCGTCGCCCTCGACATCACGTTCTTCACGGCTCTCGCGCCGCTCTTGCCGCACTTCGTCAGCGCGTACGACCTCTCGAAGGCGGCGGCGGGCGTGCTCTCGGCGTGCTACGCGGCCGGGGTGCTCGCGGCCTCGGTCCCGGCCGGCCTCGCGGCGTCGCGCGTCGGCCCGAAGCGGGCTGCGCTCGCCGGGGTTGCGCTGACCGCGGTCGCAAGCCTCGCCTTCGGACTCGCCGGCGACGCGTGGACGCTCGGTGCGGCTCGGCTCCTCCAGGGTGTGGGCAGCGCCCTCTCGTGGGCGGGCGCGCTCGCCTGGCTGGTCGCAGCAGCCCCGCGCGAGCGGCGTGGAGCGCTGATCGGGGCGACGATGGGCGCGGCCGTCTTCGGAGCGCTGCTGGGACCGGTGCTGGGCGCGATCGCGTCGCTCGCAGGGGTTCGGGCGACGTTTGTCGGCGTCAGCCTGTTCGGGATCGGGCTCGGAGCCTGGGTGGCCGTGACCCCGGGCGTGCCGGCGCAGCCACAGCGGCTGGCGGAGCTCGTCCGCCGCGGCGACCGGCAGCTCCTGGGAGGAATGTGGCTGCTCGTCCTCCCCGCCCTCCTCTTCGGCGTGCTGACAGTGCTCGTGCCGCTCAAGCTTCACGACGCCGGTTGGGGCGGGGTCGCGATCGGGGCCGTCTTCCTGGTCACGGCTGCAGTCGAGACCGTGCTCAACCCGGTGCTCGGGCACTTGAGCGACACGCGTGGCCGGCTGTTGCCCGTGCGGCTCGCTCTCATCGGGTCGCTCGCCGTCTCCGTTGCGTTCGCCTGGGCCGACTCCGCGCCGGTCGTTGCCGGGCTCGTCGTCGTTGCCGGGATCACCTACGGGGCCTTCTACACGCCGGGCATGACCGTCCTGACCGACGCAGCGGAGCGGAGAGGAATCGCGGCCGGCCTCGCGTTCGGGGCGATGAACGGCGCCTGGGCGGCCGGGAACGCCGTCGGCCCGGCTCTCGGCGGCTGGCTGGCCGACGTCGCGGGCGACTCGCTTCCGTACCTGCTGCTCGCCGCCGTCTGCCTTGCGACGCTCGCGGCCACGACCCCGCTCGTCCCGCGCTACCTCCAGCCGAGGTCGCGGCCGAGCAGCTCGTAGAGCCGGCGGTTCGGCTCTTCGAACTCCGCCGCGAGCCGCTCCCGCGTCTCCGCCGCCATCGGCGAGTACCGGCGCTCGAACACCCGCGGGTACGAGTCGAGTCGGTGCGGCGCCGCGCCCAGGAACTCGAGCACCCGTGCGTGCGTACGTCCGGGCTCCGCGGCGAGGTCGTCTGTCGGCAGGACGAGCACCTGCTCCCGCGGGAAGACAGCCAGCCAGCCCTCGAGCTGCTCGGCGTAGCGACCGCGCGCCTTGTAGGTGTGGCTCCACCACGGGCGGCTGAAGTAGCGGGGGTCGGCGACCAGCCGGTCCACCTCCCCGCGTAATCGCTCCTCCTCGGCGTCCAGCGCCTCCTCGAACGACAGCGGCTCGCGGCCGAGGGCGACTTCGTGGTTGTGGTGTGAGAGCGCGCGGTCGATCGGGTTGCGCACGAGCGCGATCAGACGCGCCTCGGGAAGGAGCGCACGCACGCGCTCCGGCCCCAGCGGGTGGAAGAGATAGCTCGGGCTCGCCTCGCCGACCAACTTGCCCCGCGCGCGGGAGCGGTTCGGGAAGTTGCCGCGGTACCACGCCTCGCCGCGGGCGTAGTGCCGGTCGAAGTAGCTGACCTCCTTCCACGAGGGGCC
>JBKPHO010000331.1:0-4454 GCA_046729915.1 Actinomycetota bacterium
CTGCCTTCCCGGTCAGCTCCACGTTCTCCACCCCGACGAGATCCACGACGGCGGCGCCGGAACCGACGAGGGCTTCGGCTACCGCATCCTCTACATCGCACCCGAACTCATCCGCGAGGCACTCGACGGTGGCGCGCTGCCATTCGTCGCCGACCCCGTGCCGAAGCAGCCGGCGGGAGCCCGCTTCGTCGCCTCCCTCCTTAGTGACATCTATGAGCCCATTAGCGACCTCGCACAAGTTGAGATCGCCGCGGCCCTCGCGGACATCCTCCGCTCGCTGGGCGGCCAAGGTGAGTGCCGCCCGGTCCCGGTCGACGTCAGGGCGGTAGAGCTCGCGCGTGACTACCTCGACGCCCACGCACGCGAACAGACACCCGCTTCGACGCTCGAGCAGATCACGGGAAGCGACCGGTTCACGCTCGCCCGCCACTTCCGCCGCGCTTTCGGCACCAGCCCGGACCGCTACCGAACGCTGCGCCGCCTCGCGTTCGCCCGAGCTGCGATCGAACGCGGGCTGCCGCTCGCCCGGGCCGCGGCTCACGCCGGCTTCGCAGATCAAAGTCACATGACGCGGCAGTTCAAGCGTGCTTATGGCCTCACACCAGGGCGCTGGATGGCCCTAAGAGCCGCGTCGTCGGAAGAGAGAACGTAGCGGGGCAGCACAGAACCGACTCGCTTTGACCGTTTCGCTGCTCGGCCTGATCGCGGCGTTCTTCTCCTCCCCACCAGATCACCAACGGCGACGACCGGGATCGACGCGACACTGGCAGAGCGTGAGCGTTCCGCTCTCGTCCATCCACTACGCGATCCCAAGCCTGATCGTGCTCGCGATCCTCGCCTTCTTCGGCGCAATCGTCTGGCTAATCGCCCTCGTACTCGTGGTCGTAAACGAGCGATACCCCGACAGCTTGTGGCGATTCCTGCGCGGGATCGTCCGCTGGGAAGCGTGCCTGTTCGCCTACCTCGCCTCGCTCGTCGAGGCCCTACCCGCGGTTCATGCTCGAGACAGGCTCCGTCTCGTCTGTCGCACCCTCGAGCGACTAAATGCGCGGATAGCAAGCCGCAGACCCACCAGATGTTACGACTCGATGGGTCGCTGCGACCGGCCGCGTTTTCAGAACGGACGACGAAGGATGGAGCCCTTATGGAGCCCCGTGGTTGCAACCAGTGGCAACCGGTGGCAAATCGGAAGCCAGCGGGAACGGCACGAACAAGCGAAAACCGTTGTCGTGGGTTGCCACCGCTTGCCTGAGACGTTCCATGGTAAGCAGGGCGTCTGCTGTGGGCTGCGACCCGTCGCGTCGCGTCGACTGCCTCGAGCTCGAAGACGGATACCTGCTCTGGGGCTCACGCTCCGGCTCCTCGAGCCCCTTCTTCCGCAGCTACTGAACGGCGAGTTCGCAATCTGAGCCGCTATGCCGCGGCCGCGCCACCGTCTGTTCCCCGGCCTCTGGTAGCCCGTTCCGCTACAGCGGCCGATCGAATGAGCGAGTGACGGGCTCGTCGCGCCTACCGTGCCGCTGAACGGCCGATCCGGCGATGATTTCTCGTCGCGCCGCGATCGTCTCTAGCGAAACGAACGGAGCTCGTGGTTGGTGGACGACGACATAGGAGGAGCCGAGGGATGAGCAGGGTTGTCGTGATCAACCACCTGACACTGGACGGCGTCATGCAGGCGCCGGGACGCCCTGACGAGGACACCCGCGACGGGTTTGCACACGGCGGCTGGTCGGCGCCGAACGTGGACGATCAGCTGCTGGCGGCGACCTACGCTCGCGTTGCGGAGAGTGCTGGGCTGCGGCTGCTGCTCGGCCGCCGGAGCTACGAGGCCATGCTCGGCTACTGGAACACGCAGGACAGCCCGTTCAAAGACGGGCTCAACAACGCGCCCAAATACGTCGCATCCGGAACGCTGCGCGACCCGCTCCCCTGGCCCAACTCGACGCTCCTCGACGGCGACGTCCCCGAGACCGTCGCGCAACTCAAGCGCGAACTGACCGGGGATCTACACGTCATGGGTAGCGGCGAGCTGATCCAAACACTGATGCGCCACGATCTGATCGACGAGTACCTGCTCTTCATCCACCCCCTCGTCCTCGGCAGCGGCCGAAGGATGTTCGCCGACGGCAGCCCGCCCGCCTCGCTTCGCCTCATCGACACCACAACCACTACACGCGGGGTGATCATCGCCACCTACCAACCCACCAGCAACCTCTCGACGTGACACGACGCCCGCCGCCCTCGGGCGCGCGCGCCCCCATCTACGTTGGCGAATGCGCACTGCGACGCGTCGGACCGTGGTTTCGTCGGTGCGTGTACTCAGACGAGCCCTAGGGCGTCGAGTTGGGTGAGCATGCCAAGTTCGTCCGAGACGACCCACAGCGCTGTGATCACGCCGTCGGCGATGGTGAGCACGTCGATCGTGCGGATCTCGACCGGGCGGCCGGTCGGCGCAACGGTGCCGATCGGCGTGGGCCACGGACCGACGTGCCGGCCGCGCATGTAGAAGGCGATCACGAGCCGATCCGCAGTCTCGACGCGGTCGACGATCTCGGTCGTGAGCCCGGCAAAGCTTCGCTGTAGAGAGCGTGCCCGCTCGACAAGACGCTGACCGACGTCGGAACGCCGTTGATCGAGACTGGATCCGCGTAGAGTTCGCGGAAGGCCGCCTCAGGATCGTCTCGCTTATCGATCGGCTCTTGCCACAGGTCGAGCACTTGGTCCAGCACGCTGGCCATGTCCCAAGTGTGCACGCCGTCGGCGCCGCGCCGCCTTTCGATGACGTGGCGGTTGATCCACGAGTGCCGAAGATGGTGCAGCGCGCCAGTCGCGTCGATGAGGTATCCAGATCAGACAACAAACTATGGAGCCTCTATGGAGCCCCGTGGTTGCAACCGATCGCAACCGGTCGCAAATGGCGCCGCCGCCGAAACCGCGGAAACACGCCAAGATCGTTGCCGTGGGTTGCGGTCAGTTGCCTGAGAGGTTCCATGGTGAGGAGGAGCGTTGCGCCCGCTAGCGGGCGCTAGCCGACGACCTCCCTTCTGAGAAGGAGGGGGTCGATCCTCTTAAAACGCCAAGTCCTGCGAACCCGAGGGCCCACAGGACTTGACTCGGCGGCTCTTACACGAGCCCGCCTTGCCGTCAAGCGCGATGCTTTGCGTGGGCCCTCAGCTATCAGGTGTGCTCTCTCAAAACGGGCCTTGCCGCGGCCGTTCTGGTAGTCCAACCTAGCGACGGAATGGCGAAGACATACAGGCTGAGCCTCGGGACCCGCCTGATCAACACGCTGTTCCGACTCATCACCAGGCTTGGGCTCGGCGCCTCTTATCGTCACATACTCACCGTTCCTGGCAGAAAGACCGGACGGCTGTACTCGACGCCCGTCGATCTGATCGAAGTCGACGGCCACCGCTGGCTGGTCGCAGGCTACGGTCCCGCCAGCTGGGTGCGGAACACCCGCGCTGCGGGCGAGGTCACGCTCAGCCGCGGCCGGCACACCGACAAGTTCAAGGTCGAAGAAGCTGAAGTTGAGGCCGCCGTCCCAGTGCTCAGAAAGTACATCGCCGAGATCCGAGTCACGCGCCCCTACTTCAACGCCAACCCAGACTCATCTGACGAGGCAATTGCCGCAGAACTCGAGAGGCACACCGTCTTTCGCCTGATCCCAGTGAGTTGACCCTTCTCGCTGTCCAGCCGATCGCCCACCGAGTGACCGCGATCGCGCATCGGAGTCGCTCTGACCCCGAGCGGGGTATGGAGCCTTATGGAGCCCCGTGGTTGCAACCGGGGGCAATCAACCGAATCGCGCCCGAAGACGGCGGAAACAAGCCAAATCCGTTGCCGTCGGGTTGCCACCCGTTGCCTGAGGAGTTCCATGGTAAGGAGGGGGTCGACGGTTCGAGTCCGTCAGAGGGCTCTGCAAAAGCCCTGCACAGCCAGCTTTTTCTTTCGGCTGAACTTGCACGGCCTACAACTTGCGGTCGGTATGGGAGCCCTTCATGGAGCCTTCAGGTCGAAAAGCGCCCCCTCTCGCGACGGACCGAGGCGGCCACTAGGCTTTTGCGGTCACCGACCGCGTGCCTTCCGCGCCGCACGCGGCCACGCGTGCCATCCCGGCGCTAGCGGTCCTCCTCGTAGATGCAGAGGAAGTCTCCTGGTCGCGGTGCTCGAGACGAGCCGAGGGTCCGCGTCCACGCGATGGGAGATAGCCTGCGATACTTACGCCGAGGTGGCGGCGTTGCAATGCGAACGATTCAGGGCTCGCGTCGTCCGTCCGCTGCAACGGTCTCTCGTCAACCCGGTCGTTAAGTCCGCCTGGCGGTTGGGTCTCGGGCCTCCCGGGGACGCCCTGCTGGAGACGACCGGGCGGCGCACGGGACGGCCGCGGCTCACGCCGATCTGCGACGGGCAGGACGGCGACACGTTCTGGGTGGTCACCCAGCGCGGACGCC
>JBKPHO010000332.1:0-2116 GCA_046729915.1 Actinomycetota bacterium
CCACCGAACCACTCCTGGAAGTCCGTGGGCCGCGCCGGGCCGTAGGTGCGCAGGTACCGCCGGCAGACCTCGAGCAGCGCGACTTCTTCTTCGACCTCCTGCCAGCCGTCGATCCACTGGTCGGGGCGGACGAAGGTGACCTTGGCTCCATGCGGCGGTCCCTGGCAGAGCTCGTCGAGGAAGAACGCGAACCCCGAGAGCAGGCGCTCGCGCGCTCCCAGGCCGCTGTGCTTCACGACTTTCTTGGCCAGTTCCTCGCGGAGGAGGCAGCGGCCGTCGAGCGCGTCCCAGACCGCGGCTCGAATCGCCGTCACGTCGTCATGTCCGAGCGGCGGATGGAGCACGCCCGCCGGATCCCGCCACGCTTCCAGGTCCTCCGAGGCTCTGCCCACCGCTCGCCGGGCCGCGTGCCAGAGCGCGAGCTCGTCGGCGGGGTGCAGATGGAGCGTTCCGCGCACTGTCCAGGCCTTGACCAGAGACCGTCGCTCCCACAGCGCCTCCCGGATGTCGGCCTGGGTAATCCCATCGACGCGTGCAGCCAGCTGGAGCTCCGCGGAAGCCTGAACCTGTGCGTGCACTCCACCGAGGTCGCCCGCGACCTGAACGAGCCGCGCGGCGCCCGAACGGCCAGCCAGCGAGGAGCGCGCGAGTCGGCGTGCACGGACCTCGTCCCACGGTGCCGAACCCATCGCAGCGGATCTTGCTCTAGACACCGAGTCCCGAGCCCGCCGTGTCGGTCGCTGCGGCGGATCGCCGATGATTCTGTGGGACCCTTCCGACGACGCTGGTCGTAATCGGTGCGTGAGGCGGTCTGCAGCCTTCGGTCTTCTGATACTCGCGTTGGCAGCCGCGGTCGCGCGCAGCGCGCCCCTGAAAGGCGAAGGGCCGACGACGATCGCCGTTGGCTACGGGTCGGTTTGGGTCGGGATGGGCGGAGACGGCTCAGTCGTGCGTGTGAACGCACGTTCGCGCGCGATAACAAGCCGGGTCCGACACCGGTCGGCGCCTCCGTACGGCGGACTCGGCTTCGTGCACTCGCTTGCCGTGGGATTCGGCTCGGTGTGGGTTGCCCCGGGCGGATACCACACCCTCTGGCGAATCGACCCGCGAACGAATCGCGCAGCCGACGTGCAGACGAGCCAGCCCTGGACTCCCACGCTCGTAGCCGCCGGAGGCGGAGCGGTTTGGGTAGGCGATTTCGAACGCAACGCCGTCTTCCGCGTCGAGCCTGCCACGAACCGCGTCTCGGCGCGGGTCCGCGTTCCCGGGAGGCTCTGGGGCCTCGCCGCTGGTCGAGCTGGTGTCTGGATCGTCGCCCTCGCAGGCCGGCGCGTCACTCCCAACACGCCGCGCGAGGTCCGTCGTCTCGACACACGCACGAACACGGTCGGTCCGCCGCTAGTCAGGTCCATGTGCGACTTCAGCCTCGCGGTCGGGCTGCGGCGGCTTTGGGTGTCCGATCTGTGCGCGGAGACGGTCACGCCGGTCGGAAAGCGTGTCGGCCGCCCGACGCCCGTCGGCGCAGCATCGGTCGGGCTCGCGGTCGGCGGGGGCGCCGTTTGGGTGCTGAGCCAGTCGGAGCAATCGGTTAGGCGTCTCGACGGGCGAACCGGCCGGTTGGTGGCGAGAATCCGCGTTCGGGGCATCTGGCTCGCCGCCGAAGGCGACAATCGCGTGTGGGTCCTCGATATGGGCGACGGACGAGCGGGGTTCGTTCGGACGATCGACGCACGAACGAACCGTGTCGTCGGAAAGCCGGTCCGTGTCGCGCCGCGCTGACAGGCGTCGCGCCGGGTGTCGGGAACTCGAGCTCCTTAGGCGAGCGCGTCTTCGTAGGCGGCGATCGTGGCCTCGGTGACGGCGGGCCACGAGAAGTGGTCGCGGATTCGTTCCCGCCCGGCCTCGCCGAGGCGGCGTCGCAGCTCGCGGTCGGCGAGCAGCCGCTCGAGCGCGCCGCGCAGGGCCGGCACGTCGCGAGGCGGCACGAGCAGCCCGGTTTCGCCGTCGACGACGAGATCGAGCAAGCCACCGACCGCGCTCGCCACCACCGGCCGCCCGTTCGCCATCGCCTCCGCGCACGCCACACCGAAGCCCTCGCGGTGCGAGGGGACGGCCA
>JBKPHO010000333.1:0-14878 GCA_046729915.1 Actinomycetota bacterium
GCCTCCCAGCGCTGCAGGACCTCCCGCTCGAGCGCCGGGTGGTCGGGTACGTTCGGGAGCGGCTTGAAGACCTGCGCCATCAGCCGATCGTAGCGAGCGGGAACAATGGCTTTCCGGCGCGCGTTTCAGCTAACTGACACCTGAGGTAGAAAGGATCCAATGGCAGACAACGTGACCGAACAGACCTTCGAGCAGGAAGTGCTCCAAAGCGACTCGGCCGTGCTGGTCGACTTCTGGGCCGAGTGGTGCGGGCCGTGCCACGCGATCGCGCCCGTGCTCGACCAGATCGCGGAGGAGCGCGACGAGCTCAAGGTCGTGAAGCTGAACATCGACGAGGAGCCCGCCGTGGCGCAGCGCTACGGCGTGATGTCGATCCCGACCCTGATCCTCTTCAAGGACGGCGAGCCGCAGGCCGCGGCGGTCGGGGCGATGCCGAAGTCGATGCTCGAGCAGCGCCTCGGCCTCGCCGGGGCGGCTGCCTAGATCCTCTTAGGCCTCGGCTTCCTCTTTTTCGGCGTGCGGTGCGGGAGCGACCGCCCGCCCGGTCGGTTCGTCGACGAGGCTCAGGACGCGCATGCCGTGCACGAACACGACAGCGCCGCCGAGCCAGCCGCCGAGGGTGAGGAAGCCGAAGCCGACGAGGGTCAGGACGAAGGGCCCCGCCTCGACGGCGCCGTGCGTGTAGCCCGAGTGCCCTACGAGGGCCGCGATCAGGAAGAAGACGGTCGCGGTCAGCATCGAGCACATGTGCCAAGTCGCCGTCCACCAGAGCTCCGAGCGCCAGCTGATCGTGAGCCAGTCTGCGAAGCCGGCCAGCGCGGTCAGGCTCGTGGCCAGCAGCCCGACGACCAGTGCGAGCCACCAGCCGTGCGCGGCGGCGATCTGCGCGATGCCGATCACGCTGGCAAAGCCCATCACGGTCGCCGCGGTGTAGGCCCCGATCGTCGCGTCGGTGAGCGGCGGGTGGAGCGGGTGGCCGGGCAGGCCGCGCCAGAGGTAGCTCAGCTTCATGCCGCGACGGATTCTACGACGCCGCGGGGCGAGCGGATTGCAGAGGCGGTCGCTCGCGACGCCGACCGGAAGAGGGCGTGCCGGCTTGTGCCGGTGCGCCCCTCTTAAGCCTGCTCGGCGGTGTCGAGGTAGTTGAGGAACGCGGCGTGCTTCGCCAGGTACGCCTCGAGCTGCTGGAGGCCGGTCTCGAGCCAGTGCTCGAGCCAGCTCTCGCCGAGCTCGTCTTCGACTCGATGGAGACCGCGCTCGCTCATGCACGAATGATCGGAACGGAGCCCGCGAGCCGCAATGAGCCGTTCGGCCTAACTTTCGTGCCCCATCGGCCTATAGGTTCAGCCCGGTGCGCAGGCTCCTCCTGATCAATCCGCGCGCAGGGACGGAACGCCCGACCACCGACGAGCTGACGGAAGCCGCGCGGGCGCGCGGGATCGAGGTGCACGTCCTCCGCGAGGGCGAGAGCCCGGCCGAGCATGCCGCCGATGCCGACGTGGGCGTGCTCGCCGCGGCGGGCGGGGACGGCTCGGTCGCGAGCGTCGCGGCGGTCGCGGCCGAGCGGGACTTGCCGTTCGTCGTCGTCCCGTTCGGGACGCGCAACCACTTCGCGCGGGACCTCGGGCTCGACCGCAACGACCCGCTCACCGCGCTCGAGGCCTTCGACGGCGAGGAACGGCGGGTCGATGTCGGCCGCGCGGGGGAGCGACGCTTCCTGAACAACGTCTCGCTCGGCGCCTACGCGGCTCTCGTTCACCGGCGCGAACGTCACCGGCGCCGGCGTGAGGCCCTGGTCGGTGTGCGCGCGCTGTGGCTCGGCCTGCGAGAGCGGCCGGGCGTCTGGGCCAGCGTGAACGGCGAGCCCGTCGCCGCGCGCGTCCTGCTCGTCGCCAACAACGCCTACGAGCTGAGCCTTTTCTCGATCGGCGCGAGGGAGCGGCTCGACGAAGGGCGCCTCCACCTGTACACCGCGAACGGCCTGGTGCCCAGCACGTGGCACGAGCGCGGCGGCACGCGCTTCGAGCTCGACTCGCCCGGCGGCCGGCTGCGGGCCGCGGTCGACGGCGAGCCGGCCGAGCTCGAGACGCCGCTCGAGCTCGCGATCGAGCCGGGAGCGCTACGCGTGCTCGTGCCGCGTGCGCCAGGCGTCTAGCACGAGGGGGACGTTCCGGAACGCAAGCGCGTCGGGAGCAGGCAGTTCGCGCGCGTCGAACCAGCGCAGGTCGTCGACGTCGTCCGCCGGCCGCGGCTCGCCGCCGAGCACGCGCGCGGTCCAGTAGAGGTTCAGCGTCGCCTCGGCGGTGGAGTCGCCGCCGTAGCGATCCATCCAGACGCCGAGGAAGTCGAGCGGCTCGACCTCGAGGCCCGTCTCCTCCAGCAGCTCGCGGCGCACGCCGTCGAGCGGGTGCTCGCCCTCGTCGAGGAAACCGCCGGGGATGTCCCAGCGGCCCTTGAACGGCTCCTTCGCGCGGCGCACGAGCAGCACGCGGCCTCCCCCGTCCTCGACAAGTGCCCCTGCGGTCGGCTTCGAGCCGGCGTAGGCGACGAAGCCGCAGGCGTCGCACTTGACCCGCGAGTCGCCACCGCGCAGCCCCCCGCCGCACCGCGGACACCATCTCCACCCCTCCAGCTCGCCCACGAGCGCAACAATAGGAGGCTCATGGAGGCCCGCGACGCCTAGGTTCGTCCCAGCCACCGTCACCGAGCTCTCGCGGGTGGCGCTGTTCGCCGGGCTCCCGGGCGAGAAGCTCACCGAGATCGCTCGGCAGATGGAGCGCGAAGAGGTTCCGCCCGGCCGCGCAGTCGTGCGCGAAGGCGATCAGGCCCGGCGCTTCTACGTCGTCCTCTCCGGCCTGTTCGCGGTCAGCCAGGAGGACCTCGGACCGCGGCGGGTGCTACGGCCCGGGGACTACTTCGGCGAGGTCGGGCTCGCCATGCACGTGCCTCGGACGGCGTCGGTGCGCGCGCTCACGCCCGCGGTGGTCGCGAGCTGCGACCAGGCCGCGTTCGACGAGCTCCTGCGTCCGCTGTTCGCCGACGAAGGCGTTTGATTACTCGCCCGCGCGGGATGCTCAGGCATCCTGCCGATGGGAGTGCGCGCGACCTTTCTCTGCCTGCTCGGGTTGGCGGTCCTTACCCTGGGAGCCGCGTGCTCGTCGGGCGCGAGGGACACCGCCGACACTACGCGTGCGCGGCACCGAGACCCGCCGCGGGTCAACCGGCCGGCCCCGCGGAGCTTCGAGAGGGCGGCTCCCAGGCCGCTGCGGCCCCGCCGGGCCGCGAATGTCTACGCAGCGGACGGCCGCGGCATGCTCAGCCCGGCGGTCCGCGGGGCGCGCCCGCTCGTTTACGTCCCCAACAGCCAGAGTGACAGCGTCGACGAGATCGACCCGAGGACGTTCAAGGTCGTGCGGCACTTCGCGGTCGGTGCGCTCCCGCAGCACGTGACGCCTTCGTACGACCTGAAGACCCTCTACGTGCTGAACGACCTCGGCAACAGCGTGACGCCGATCGACCCCCGCACCGGCGCTCCCGGCAGGTCGATCCCGGTCGACGACCCCTACAACCTGTACTTCACGCCCGACGGGCGCTATGCGATCGTCGTCGCGGAGCGGCTCTCGCGGCTCGACTTCCGCTTCCCGCACTCTTTCCGGCTGCACCACTCGCTGCGCGTGCCCTGCCGCGGGGTCGATCACATGGACTTCTCGCCGGACGGCCGCTACCTGGTCGCGACCTGCGAGTTCTCGGGGCAGCTGATCAAGGTCGACGTCCGTCGTGAGCGGGTCGTCGGTTTGGTCTCGCTGCCTGGGGGCGGCATCCCACAGGACGTGAAGCTCTCGCCGAACGGCAAGGTCTACTACGTCGCCGACATGGGCCGCGGCGGCGTCTGGCTCGTCACCGGGTCGCCGTTCCGGGTGCGCGGGTTCATCCGCACCGGCGCCGGCACCCACGGCCTCTACGTGAGCCGCGACGCGACCCGGCTCTACATCACGAACCGGGGCGAAGGCTCGATCTCCGTGCTCGATCTGCGGACGCGGAAGCTCGTCGCCAAGTGGCGCATCCCCGGTGGCGGCAGCCCCGACATGGGCAACGTGTCGGCGAGCGGGCGCGTGCTCTGGCTCTCGGGGCGCTGGAACAACGTCGTCTACGCGATCGACACGCGAACGGGCAAGCTGCTGGCAAAGATCCCGGTCGGAGCAAGCCCGCACGGCCTGTGCGTCTGGCCCCAGCCGGGGCGGTACTCGCTGGGCCACACCGGCATCCTCCGATAACCGGCGTCCACCCCTGGGGTCAGGTCTTGCACCAACACATCAGCTCGAAAGCACGCTTGCCTTCGTGCGCCGAAGGTGTGAATTCTTGCCGCGGCGCCGGCGCGTCTTCCCCGGCTTGTGGGCGTCTTGACTCACATTCGTTCCGGAGATGCGGCACTGCAAGACCTGACCCCGGGTTTACGGCCCGGTTCTGCGTGGCTGATCAGCGCCGGCCGAGGACGGCGTCGGCGAGCCGCGGCCAGGCTTCGAGGGCCCAGTTGCCGAAATCGAGGTCGGTCAGGCAGGCCAGTGCGAGGTCGGCCTCCGGGTCGACCCACAGGAAGGTGCCGGCACCGCCGAAGTGACCGAATGTGCGGGGTGAGTTCCGCGAGCCCGTCCAGTGCGGCCGTTTCTCGTCGCGCAGCTCGAAGCCGAGGCCCCAGTCGTTCGGTTCCATCCGGCCGATGTCCGGCAGCACGCCGACGAGGCCGGGGAACTGGACGGAGGTGGCCTCTGCGAGCGTCTCCGGCGCGACGAGTCGCGGGCGCTGTAGCGCAGCAGCGAGCCGGAAGAGGTCGTCGAGGCTCCCCTCCAGGCCGGCCGCGGGAGAGCCTCGCAGCTGGGTACCGAGCTCCAGCGGCCCCAGCACCGCGGCCCGAAGGTACTCCGGGAACGGCATCTCCGCGGCCGCGCCGACGACCTCGGCCAGGACCTCGAAGCCGGAGTTCGAGTAGATCCGCCGCTGCCCAGGCCGGCCGATCGGCGTCCGTCCGTCGAACGGCAGCCCGGAAGCGTGCGCCAGCAGGTGCCGGACCGTCGAGCCCGGCGGCCCGGCCGGCTGGTCGAGGTCGAGAATGCCCTCTTCGGCGGCCACGAGTGTCGCGAGCGCGGTCGCGAGCTTCGTCACCGAGGCCCAGCGGAAGACGTGCTCCCGCGGCCCCTGCACGCCCACCGCCTCGGCGCCGCGCAACACGCCCACGGCGACCGTCTCGGCCGGCCAGTCCTCCACCTGCCGCAGCGCGTCCACAGCCTCGATACTAGGGCGGTGAAGCGCCGGATCGTGCCGGCCGTCTCCCCGTTTGCCGAGTCAGCCGGCTATGCACGCGTGGTGCGCATCGGGCCGCACGCCTGGGTCGCCGGGACGGCGCCGATCATGCCTGGCGACGCCGACCCGCCACCCGATGCGTACGGCCAGGCGCACCGCTGTCTCGAGATCGCCATCGCCGCGCTGAGAGAGGTGGGCGCGTCGGCAGCCGACGTCGTCCGGACGCGGATCGTCCTGACCCGCGCCGAGGACTTCCCCGAGATCGCGCGCGCCCACGGCGAGGTCTTCCGCGACGTTCTGCCGGTCAACACGAGCTACGTGATCGCGGGGCTGCTCGACCCGCGCTGGCTGCTCGAGATCGAGCTCGAGGCGTACGTCGCGGAGTGAAACAGGCCCAACCCGCGTGGCCGCCGCGGCACGCGATACTACGAAGATGGAGCGGCGCGTCGTCCCCGCCGAGTCGCCCTTCGTCGCCACGGTCGGCTACTCGCGGGCCGTGCGGGTCGGGCCGCACGTCCACGTCTCCGGGACGGCGCCGATCATGCCCGGCGAGGCCGACCCGCCGGTGGACGCGTACGAGCAGGCGAAGCGCTGCCTGGAGATCGTCGTCGAGGCGCTCGCCGGGCTCGGCGCGCGGCCCGAGCACGTCGTCCGCACCCGCGCCTACCTGACCGACGCGGACGACTGGAAGGAGATCGGCCGGGCCCACGGCGAGGTTTTCGGCTCCGTGCGCCCGGCAACGGCCTTCGTGGTCGTCAACGGCCTGCTCGACCCGCGCTGGAAGGTCGAGCTCGAGGCAGAGGCCGTCGTCTCCGAATGAAGCAGATCTACCCCGCCACGATCACCGGCAAGAGCTTCGCTCCCGGCGGCAGCGTGCTCGACCACAACTTCGGCAAGGGCGAGCCGTACACGCTCGGCGTCGAGGAGGAGTACATGCTCCTCGACGGCGACACGCTCGACCTCGTGCAGCACGTCGAGGCTGTGCTCGCAGCCGCGGAGGGCCACGAGCTCGAGCAGCGCGTCAACCCGGAGCTGATGCAGTCCGTGCTCGAGATCGCGACGCCGGTCTGTCGCACACCTGCGGACGTCGAGGCGGAGCTGCGCAAGCTCCGCACCTACGTGACCGGGCTCGCCGCCGAGCGCGGGATGCGCGTCGGCTCCGCAGGCACGCACCCGTTCAGCCTCTTCGAGCGCCAGCGCATCACCGCCCGCGACCGCTACCGGCACCTCGTCGACCAGCTCCAGTACGTCGCGCGGCGCGAGCTGATCTTCGGCCTGCACATCCACGTCGCCGTCGACGACCCGGAGCGAGCGATCAAGATCGTCAACGGCCTGCTCACGCACCTCTCCTCGCTGCTGGCGCTCTCGGCGAGCTCCCCGTTCTGGCGCGGCGAGCTGACCGGGCTCGCCTCCAGCCGGCAGATGGTCTTCGCCGCCTTCCCGCGCTCGGGCCCGCCTCCGCGCTTCCGTGACTACGCCGACTACGCCGAGGTCGTCGGCCAGCTCGAGAAGACCGGCTGTATCGCGGACTACACGCACATCTGGTGGGACATCCGCCTGCATCCGCGCTTCGGCACCGTCGAGATCCGCATCTGCGACGCGGTCACGCTCGTCGAGGACGCGGTCGCCCTGGCCGCCTTCTGCCAGGCCCTCGTCAAGCTCTACTCCGAGCGCGACGCGGTCGGGGCCGAGATCCCGTCGTACCACCGGATCCTGACCACCGAGAACAAGTGGCTCGCGGCGCGCTACGGCCTGGAGGCGCCGGTGATGGATCTCGCGACCGGGCGGCGGAACCGCATCCCCGTGGCGCAGCTGGTCCGGCGTACGCTGAAGGAGATCGAGCCGCACGCGCGCGAGCTCGGCTCCGAGCGGGAGCTCGAGGGCATCCGCGAGATCCTCGCGCGCGGCAACAGCAGCGACCGGCAACGCCGCATCTGGAACGCGAACCACGACCTCGTCGAGGTCGTCGAGGAGGTCGCGGACGCGACCGAGCAAGCTGCGGTTCCGGCGTAGCAGCAGGCAGCGCCACACGACAAGAGGAATTCCTCGAAGGGACCGTTAGGCGCCTTTGGACGTATTCCAAGTAGTGCGCCTGCCACTCGTCTGTCTGCTTGCCGTGCTCGCGTTTGCCGGAAGCGCAGATGGAGGCGGCTCGATTCGCGGCTTCGTTCTGCTGCCGGCTCACGGTGGCCTTGCGGTCGTCGACGTCGATGCCGGGAAGGTGCTGCGCACGGTGTCGGTCCCGCGTGGGGCGGGCCCGGTCGCAGCGTCGATCGACGGCAGCCGCGTCCTCGTCGCGAACACGCGCCTTGGCACGGTCACCCAGATCGACGGCCGTACCTCTCGGCGCGTGCGCACCTTCACCGGGCTCGGGCGCCCGTCGACCTCGTGCTCTTGCCGCGGTCCCAGGTCCGATGACGAACGGCCGCCGTCTTTGATGCGTTAGGCGGCCCGGACGGGCGTGAGGCGCTGGGGTCAGATCTTGCACTGCCACACTCATGCGCCGAGTCCGTGACGAAGCTTCCTCAGGTCGAGAGCCGGCGCCGTCTGCGAAACTGGCGCCGGCTCCACCCCCCGCTTCTTCAGTCGCTCACGGCAATCCTGGCCGTGCCGCCGTCGCTCGGGCTCGCGGTTCGCGTTCCCCCGAACGAGGCGTGGGCGCGCCAGTGGCCGATCGTCGGGGGCCGCCACGAGATGCCGGTGCGGCCGTTCGCGCCGAGGCGCAGCCGGTAGAGCCGGTAGAAGTGCCAGCCGGTCAGCGGGTCGAAGCGGTCGACCTCGAGCCTCACGGTTCTGCGACAGAGCCTGCAGCGGTCCCCGCTCAGCCTCGCGTCACCTCGAGCGTCTTCGTGTCCATCCTGGCGAGGACCTCGGGGCCTCGCCGCAGCACCAGCGTCCTGCCTCGGACGCGGAGCTTCACCTGATTGATCCACTCGTCCGAGTGGCGCCACGGCAGGTCGACGCAGAAGGCGCGCCGATGCGCGGTGTCGAGCGCGTGTACGAACGGCGTCTTCCCCGGCCGCATGTAGAGGGTGTAGGCCCAGCCCGCCGGATTGCCAGTCCGTGTCACGGGCTGGCCGGTCATCTTCTCGTCCGGCTCGCGCTTGTCGACGATCGCAGCGGGGTACAGGGTGCGCGTCCTCCAGTCGAAGACCCGGACGGCGTACGGCCCGTTCACCACGTTGAGCCGGCCACGGTACTCGATGAGGTACATCAGTGAGCCGTCCGGTGAAAGCGCGTCGAAGGCGAAGCGGCCGCGCAATCTTGCCTTCGCTCGCACAGCAAAGGAGGTGGGATTCAGCTCGACGAAGCGCGTCCACTTCGTTCCGGGGAACGAGGCAAGAACGAGACTTCCGCCGTTCCGCGAAAGCCCTCCCATCGTCCCGTCCCACGCGACCATCGGAATCCCGAGCAGGCCGCGCACGGACGTCCAGCGCATGACGTTGCCGTCGTTGAGGCGGATGGTCTCCACCAGCGTGTACTTCGATCCCACGCCCAAGGCGACGTAGCGGACTCCCCTCGACTCGTCGACCTTTCCTGGTTGCCCCCAGTTCGGGCCGGGCGAGGGCCCGCCTCCATCCGCTGCGGCTGCGGCCGCCCACGCCGCTCCGAGGATGATCGCGAGTGCCAGCGTCCTTCTCATCGTTCCTCCTTTGGCCGACGCCCGTACTACGCCTGGACCTCGCGACGGGGTCCATCCGTATCTGCGGCGATGGACCTCCTGCTCAAGCACGCTCGTATAGTCGGCACGCCATGGCGGGCTCCGGCCGCGACGAGCGAGCCTGGGTGCGGCGGGCCCAGGCCGGGTCGGCCTCTGACTTCGAGGCGCTCTTCCGCGCGCACTGGGGGCCGGCATACCGCGCCGCCTACCTCGTCGTCCGCGATGCCGGGGCGGCCGAGGACATCGCGCAGGAAGCGTTCCTCGCCGCCGTGCGCGCGCTCGACCGCTTCGACCGCCGCCGCCCGTTCGGGCCGTGGCTGCACCGCATCGTCGTCAACCGCGCGATCGACTGGGCGCGTGCCCGCGCGCTGCGGCCCGAGGCCGAGCAGGTCGACGCGCCCGCGCCGGAGCGGCCCGAGCACGACGACCAGCTGCTGCACGAGCTGGGGCGGCTCTCGCCGGAGCACCGCGCGGTGATCGTCCTGCGCTACCTGCTCGATTACACGCCGGGTGAGATTGCCGAGCTGCTCGAGCTGCCGCGTGGCACGGTCAACTCGCGCCTGCGGCGCGGCCTCGACGCGCTGAAGGAGCGGCTGCGGTGAGGTTCGAGGCTCCGCACGAGCGCGAGGCCGGCGAGCGCGCCTGGGAAGTCGTGCGTGCGGCCTACGCCGAGCGCGAGCCGGTGACGTGGCCGCGCCGGCACGTGCGGTCGCTCGTCGCCGTCGCGCTCGTGGCCGCGGTCGTCGCGGCCGCGTTGAGCGCGCCTGGCCGCTCGGTCGTGCACTCGTTGCGGAAGGCGGTCGGCCTGAAGGAGGCCGAGCCAGCGCTGTTCTCGCTGCCGACGCGCGGCGACCTGCTCGTCGCGAGCCGGAGCGGCCTCTGGCTCGTGCGGCCGGACGGCTCGAAGCGCAAGCTCGGCCACTACCGCGACGCCGCTTTCTCGCCGCACGGCCTCTTCGTGGTGGCGACGAAGGCGAACCAGCTCGTCGCGCTGGACCCGAAGGGCGAGGTGCGCTGGGCTCTCGCGCGGCCGGCTCCGCGCTTCCCCGCCTGGACCGGGACCCGAACCGACACGCGCATCGCGTACCTCTCGGGCGGCCGGCTGCGGATCGTGGCCGGGGATGGGACGGGTGACCACGCCATCGGGCCCGCGGCGGCCGTCGCACCCGTGTGGCGTCCCGGCCCCGGCCGCGTGCTCGCGTACTCGGACGGCCGTGAGGCCATCGTCTACGACGCCGAGTCCGGCGCCGTGCTCCGGCGCCTCGCCCCCGCACCGAGAACGCTCGCGTGGTCGCGAGGCGGCCGCCTGCTCCGGCGCGACGACCCCCGCGTCGAAGTGCGCGGCGGGCAGAGCGAGGTTGTCGCCGCCGGTCGAGTCGTCTTCCGGGGCACCGGTGTCTTCGACCAGGCCTTGTGGTCCCCGAACAGGCGCTGGGTGCTGGTGACATGGCCGACCGCCGACCAGTGGGTGTTCGTCCGCACCGGCGGCGGGCGGCGCATCGTCGGGATCTCGCGGATCTCGGCGCAGTTCGGGGCCCTTCCGCGCATCGCCGGCTGGTGTTGCGACAGGAGATGAGCATTGCACGACGACTCGCACTCGTCGTCCTTGCTGCCTTTCTCGTGGCCGGCTGCGGCGGTGGTTCTCGACCGAATCGCGCCGGACAGACAGAGGCCTCGCGCCGGCAGAAGGAGCTGAACCGGCTCCAGCCCCCGTTGAACGTGAAGGCGAAGGCGCGCCTGGGAGCCCAGACGGTCCGCGCTGCACCGCGCCTGCACTGGCGGCATTCGCTCTCTCTGGGCCGCCCGGATCGCGGAACCCTCGTGCGCGGCGTCCGGTTCCCCGCCGAAGGGACGCGGTTCTTCACCTGGGACCCAATCCTCCACCGCTCGCCGGACCGCTCCTGGCGGCGCTACGGAAACGACCGCCTCGTCCGGATCGTGCTGCGGGTCCTCGCCGGCTACGCGCGCGCCCATCCGCACGCGCCGAGGGTGGGGATCGGCGACTTCAGCCGCCCGCACGGCGGGTACTTCGGGCCGAAGCACGTCTCGCACCAGAACGGGCTCGACGTGGACGTGTACTACCCGCGTCTCGACCGCCGCGAGCGTCCACCGGTCCGAGCGGCCCAGATCGACCGGCCGCTGGCGCAGGACCTCCTGGACCGCTTCCTGGCGGCGGGCGCCGTCAGGATCTTCGTCGGGCCCAACACGCACTTGACGGGCCCAGCGCGGATCGTCGGCGTCCTGGCCCTTCACGACAACCACATGCACGTGCGGATCGCGGCGCCATAGGCTTCGGCAGTGCGTCGGCTCGCGCTGCTCTGCCTCGCCGTCGCCGGCGTGGCGGCGGCGCAACCGCAGGCCCACCAGGCTCGGTCCGTCATCGGCCACTCGGTGCGCGGGCGCGCAATCGTCGCCTACGAGCGCGGCGACCGCTCGGCGCCGGTCACGCTCGTCGTCGGCGTCATCCACGGCAACGAGCCCGCAGGCCTGGCGGTGATTCGCCGCCTCCGCCAGGTGCGACTGCCGGCCGGCGTCCACCTCTACCTCGTGCCGACCGCGAACCCGGACGGACTCGCGGCCGGAACCCGCCAGAACGCCCACGGTATCGACCTGAACCGCAACTGGCCCGTGGGCTGGGTGCCGAACGGGCGGCCGTGGGACGGCTACTACTCGGGCCCGCGGCCGATGTCGGAGCCCGAGAACCGGGCGATGCGCGCGTTCATCCTCCGCATCCGGCCGGCGCTGACAATCTGGTACCACCAGCCGCTCGACGTGGTCTACGGCTCAGACCCGCACGTCGCGGTGCTGAAGCGCTACGCGAGGCTGACCGGCCTGCGGTACCGCCGGCTCGCCGCGCCGCCTGGAGCCGCCACGCGCTGGGAGCGCCGCCGCTTCCCGCGCGGCACTCACTTCGTGGTCGAGTTCCCCGCGGGCCACATCTCGACCGCGACCGCCCGCCGGCACGCGGCGGCCGTGCTGACGCTGGCGAAGGGACTTCCGCGCACGTCCTCGCCGTAGAGAGGTCGTGAAGCGAGCGGTGCTGCTCCTGGCGGTCCTCGTAGTACCGGCCTCCAACGCTGCCCCGCTCGGCGGCGAGCCGGTCGCGCTCGTGACCGCGGAGGCCGAGAATCGGCTGCTCGTCGTGGATCTCTCCTCCGGGGACGTGATCCAGCGATTGCGCATGCCCGCCGACCCGGAGAACGTCGAGACGACCCCCACCAACGACGCCGCGGCTGTCGTCAGTACTCGGGCCGGCGCCGTCACCCTGCTCGCGCTCCCGCGGCTGCGCGTGCGGCGAACGCTTACGGGCTTCGGCTCGCCGCACATCGCGGCGTTCGCTCCGAACGGCCGCTACCTCTACGTCACCGACGACCCGCGGGGGCAGCTCGTCACGATCGGACTCAGGCGTTGGCGGATCGTGTCGCGAACGTTCGTCGGCTTCGGCGCCCACCACATGAGCTTCTGGCCGGGCCACCACGAGCTCTGGATCGTGCTCGGCGAACGCGCCCGGACGATCGCGATCGTGGACACCACCTACCCGAGCCGTCCGCGGAGAAAGGGGTCGTTCTCGCCGGGTGGGCTCGTGCACGATCTCGCCTTCGCGCCCGGCGGCCGGCGGGTGTGGATCGCCTACGACGACCGCTCGTCGGTCGGGGTCTTCGACGTACGCACCCGCCGCCTCCTCGCCTCGGTTCCGGCCGGCCCGCCTCCGCAGCACGTCGCCTTCGGCCGGTACGCCTACCTCGGCCGCCACTCCTACGTGACGAGCGGCAGCGAGGGGCGGCTGCGGATCTTCTCGCCGCGCGGCCGCCTCTTGGGCGTGGCGCGCACGCCGGTCGGGTCGTTCAACCTCAGCATCGGCGGCGCGGTCGTGCTCACCTCCTCGCTCTCCACGGGCACGTTGACGCAGCTTCACGCGAGCGGCAGGCGCATCTGGACGAGACGAGTCGCGCCGACCGCCCGCGATGCTGCCTTCGCGGTCCTCCCGTAAGCTCGCCGGGTGCTGCAGGTTGGAGAACGAATGCCGGACGCGCAGGTCTGGATGGGGCCGCGGGAGCCAGTCTCGCTGCGCGATCTCGCCGCCGAGAAGCCGCTGCTGCTGCTCTTCTACCTCTTCGACTGGTCGTCGACCTGAACGAACGAGATGGAGCTCCTGCGTGACAGGAGCCGGGAGTTCGAGGAGGCGGGCGTGCGGCCGGCGGGGATCTCGCGCGACTCGCCCTGGTCGCACGTTGCCTGGATGCAGGCGCTCGACCTGAACTTTCCGCTGCTCTCGGACTGGAACGCCGAGGCGGTCCACGCGTTCGGCGTGGCGCAGGACTTCCGTGGCTACAAGGACGTCGCCGAGCGGACGGCGTTCCTCGTCGACCGGAGCGGTACGGTCCGCGGCGCATGGCGGTACGAGACGGCCGACGTGCCGGACTTCGACGAACTGCTCTCGGCCGCCCGGGCCTTGTAGCGCTCGTCGTCGCGCTCTTCCTCTCTACGGGCTTGCTGGCGACGGGATCGCAGCTCGGGCACATCGGCTCGCGCTTCTTCGCCGAGGGGACGCCGGTACCCGGAGAGGCTGCCGCCGGGGACCACCTGCAGGCCGAGTATCACCTCTGGCTGGTCGGCCACCAGCTCGAGCATGGACGGGCGCCCTGGCGTGACCCGTACACGTTCCGGCCCGAGAGCCCGCCGCGCTGGAACTTCGGCGGCTGGCCGTTCGGGCTGCCGTTCTGGCCGCTTGACGTGCTTTTCGGGCCGGTACTGGGGTGGAACCTGTTCCTGCTGCTGACCTACCTCGCGGCGGGGGCGTTCGCCTACCTCTGGCTACGGGAGCTCCGGCTGCCTGTCGGAGCGGCGCTTGTCGGCGGGCTCGTGTTCGCGCTCGCGCCCTACCGCGTCGCGCAAAGCGCCGGTCATTTGCGCGGGCCGGTCTCGGCGCTGCTGCCGCTGGCACTCTGGGCCTTCGAGCGCTCGCTGCGCGGCAGCCTCTGGTGGCTTGTCGGGGCCACGGCGGCGCTCGCGTCGATCCCGTTCGCCGACGTCCACTTGGCGCTGGGCGCGGTGCCCTTCTTCCTGCTCTACGCGCTCTGCCGGAGCCGCGACCGTGTCGTGCTGGCGGGGGCGGCTGTCGTGACCGCGCTCGGAGTGGGCGCCGCGCTACTGGTCGGGCACTTCGCCGTCTCGGGTATCGGGGCCGGCGGGCGGAGCCTGCGCGAGGTTGCGCGCTACTCGGCGACCGGGCTCGACTTCGTCACACGGCACCCGAGGCACGGGCTCGAGAGCCTCGTCTTCCTCGGCTGGCTGACGCCGCTGCTCGCGCTCGCGGGGCTCGTGCTGCTCCTGCGCGCGCGCCGCTTCGGGCTCGCGCTTGCGCTTGGGGTCGGCGCCGTCGTGCCGGTGCTGCTCGCGCTCGGGACGCACTTCCCGCTCTACTCGACGCTCTGGCACCACTTCCCGCCGCTGCGCTACCCGCGCGTCCCCGAGCGGCAAATGCCCGTCGCCTGCCTCGCGCTCGCCGCGCTTGCGGCCTTCGCTGTGGCCCGGATTCGCTGGACGCTCGCCGCGGCTGTCGCGATCGTCGTCCTCGCCGCCGACCTCTACGTGACCGGGGTCTACGACGCCGCTGCGGCCGATCGGGGGAACCGCGCCTACGCGGCGCTGCGGACGGCACCTCCCGGGCGGCTGCTCGAGATCCCGGTCCTCCACCCCGACGTGCAGCTCGGCAGCATCTACTACTGGTACGACCAGGAGGCCCTGCGCGAGCGGCCGGGGGGCTATTCGACGATCGCGCCGAACGCGGCGGCACGGCTTTCGCTCCGGCTCCAGGAGCTGAACTGCGGCGACTGGCGTCCAGGCACGGACGAGCTCCTGCGCCGCCTCGGCGTGCGCTACGTCGCCTTCCACCGCGGGCTCTCCGGCCCGAGGGAG
>JBKPHO010000334.1:0-1718 GCA_046729915.1 Actinomycetota bacterium
CCCGTCATTCCCCTCACGCAGCTCGTCGCGGAAGCGGAAGATCATGAGCAACGCGTAGTCGATCGCGACACCGAGCCCGACGAGGGCGATCAGGAACTGGACGACGATCGACACGTCCGTGACGTACGTGAGGAGCCAGACCAGCGTGAAGGTGTTGAGAATCGAGGACACTGCGATCGCGATCGGCAGCAAGACCGCAGGCAGCGTTCCGAAGATGAAGAAGAGGATGACAAGCGCGCCGAGCCCGCCGATGAGCGCCTCGACGAGGAGGCTCGGGCCACCCGTCTCGCCGTTCTCGTTCGCCTCCATGATCGCGTCATGGCCGGTGACGTGGACTGAAACGCCGCTCGGCAGTCCCGTCTTCGCCGCAGCAAGGATTTTCTCCGCGCCGCTCTTGGCGGTGACGTCGTTCTTCGCGCCGGCCGGATAGAGCTCCATGAAGGTCGCGTGCCTGTCCTTGGAGACGTACGCGGAGCTGCCTGTTGAGAAGAACGAGCTGCTGCGCGCGCCCGGACTGGCCCCGAGTGCTCGCTGCATCGACGCGTGTATCGCTTCGCTCTTGGTCGCGTCGCCCTTCGTGTGGAACACGACGATGTTCGGGGGTCGGTCACCGGTCCCGAACCGGTCGAGTGCCCTCTGGGTCGCCTCGTAGGCCGGGTAGCCGGGGATCGAGAATGACTGGAGCCACCGCTGTGAGACCTGGGCGGCGGAGAAGCCGCCGAAGATGGTGAGCGCCAGCCAGGTCAGGATGATGGCCTTGCGGTGGTGGGAGATGGCGTGAGCGAGCCGAGCGAGCAGGGGGACTCCTTTCGAAGGACAGACCGCAGGATCGGCTGCGCGCGGCGCCACCGCAATCGGCCGGAGGGCTATCGTTGGGCCGACGAAAGTCGGCGGTCTGATCGACTTCGGTCGGCTGTTCAACACTGGCCGCGCCGCCTACGCTTGGCCCAGTGAGCGCTCACCGTCTCCTGTCCGCCATGTTCGTCGCCCCCGAGGAGGACGAGCAGCCGCCCCCGCGCCGCTCGCAGCGCGACTGGATCGTCGATTGCATGCTGTTCCTGCTAGCGACCGCGGTAGGCGCCTTGGCGCTGGCTGACCAAGTCGGCCGTGGGTTGGACGCGCCCCTGCTGGTGTTCGACGTGATTGGTGGCGGGGCGCTCTGCCTCGCCCTGTTGTGGCGGCGACGTTGGCCGTTCGCTCTCGGGCTTGCCTCCGTCCCGATGGAGGCCTTCTCCTCCTCAGCGGGTGTCGCCGGCCTGATCGCCTTGTTCACGGTTGCGGCCTACCGCCGCTGGCAGCTGGCGGCTCTGATCGGCGGACTGCAGCTCGCCATGCTGCCCGTCTACCGCAGCGTGCAGCCCGACGACACCTCGCTGCCCCGTTGGGCGCTCTACGCCCTTGTCGTGTTGGTTATGACAGCCGTCGTCCTATCAGGCATGTTCGTCCGCGGGCGCCGCCAGTCGCGCCAGGAGCGGGTACGCCACGCCGAGGCCGAGCAGCAGCTGCTCGTCGAGCAGGCCCGCCACGCCGAGCGCACTCGGATCGCGCGCGAGATGCACGACGTGCTCGCCCACCGCATCTCTTTGCTGAGCCTGCATGCCGGCGCGCTGGAGTTCCGGCCGGATGCGCCGCCCGACGAGGTCGCACGGGCGGCCGCGGTGATCCGCGCCAGCGCGCACCAGGCGCTCGAGGACCTGCGCGCGGTGATCGGAATCCTG
>JBKPHO010000335.1:0-2514 GCA_046729915.1 Actinomycetota bacterium
CGCGCAATTCGGCTCGTGCTCGCGTCGGGCGAGGAAGGGACCTTCAACATCGGCGCCGACGGCGAGCCGGTCTCGCTCGTGGACGTTGCCCGGCTGGCCTGCGAGCTCACCGGCGCGCCGCAGGACCTGATCGAGGAGGTCGAGCCGCCGCCCGGACGCGTCATGACGCGGATCTCGATCGAGCGCCTCCGCGGCCTCGGCTGGCGGCCGGAGGTCTCGCTCGACGACGGCATGCGCCGCCTGCTCGAGTCGCTGGGGGCCACGGCTCCCGCCTAACACTCAATGCCGCGAGCATTCGTTCTCACCGGCGGGTCGCGCTCGCAGCTCGGGCTGCTCAAGCAGGCGCGCGCCCTGGGCCACGAGGTCTGCGTCGTCGACGGCTCGCCGAACGCGCCCCTCCTCGCCGAGGCCGACTACCGGGTCGTGCGGAGCTTCACCGACGTGACCGGCGTGCTCGCCGAGCTGGACGCACAGGCGATCGAGCCTCTCGCGGTCGCAACGATGGGCTCCGACCAGGCCGTGCTGCCCACCGCTCAGCTCGCCGAGCGCCTCGGCCTTCCCGGCCTGCCCGTAGAGACGGCGAGGACGGTCGCCGACAAGCGGCGGATGCGGTCCGCGTTCGAGCGCGGAAACGTCCGCTGCCCCAAGGGGCGGGCGGCAACCAGCTTCGAGGAGGCAGAGCAGGCCTTCCACCAGCTCGGCGCACCGGTCGTCGTGAAGCCGGTCGACGGGTCCGCCCAGCGCGGCGTGACCGAGGTGCGCGCCGAAGCCGAGCTTGCACCCGCGGTCGACCGCGCCCTCGCCGCCTCTCGCACCGGCGCGGCGGTGCTCGAGCAGTACCTCGACGGCGAGGAGTACACCGTCAACGGGTTGCTCCTGGAGCGCGAGTACTTTCCGATGAGCGTCACGCGCCGCCTGCTGCACCCGCCGCCGCCGCTCGGCGTCTGCATCGCTCACCGCTACCCCTCCCTGCTCGCGAACGAGGAGCCGCTGTTCAGGCTCGCGCACGAAGCGAGCCTCGCGGTCGGGCTCGAGACCGGCCCGTCCTACGTGCAGGTGCGGGTAACCGGGGCGGACGCCAGTGCGTGGGCGATCGAGGTCGGCGCCCGCCTCGGCGGCGGCAAGGACGCAGAGCTGGCGAAGCTCGTCACCGGCTTCGACGCGATCCGGGCGAACGCGCTCTGGGCCCTAGGGGAGCTGACGCGCGCCGACCTCGAGCCCGGCGAGCAGGAGGCAACCCATGGCCAGGTGCGGTTCGTGGTCGCGCAGCCGGGGAGGATCGTCCGCCTCGACGCGAGCCCGGCGCTCGCGCTCGACGGCGTCCACGAGGCGGGCTTCTACTGGCGCGAGGGGATGACCTTGCCGCCGCTTACGTCCGGAGCCGAGCGGCTGGGGTACCTCCTCCTCACCGCTCCGGGCGAGGAGGAGCTCGACGCGCTCACGGAACGCGCTCTCGCGGCGCTCGACGTGGAGATCGCAACCCAGAGCGCCCTGGTTTGAACGTACTTCATAGTCCGATCAACATCGCGGGTGGGCCGGGAGCGATCTCGGCCGGGCTGCGCGAGCTCGGCGTCGAGAGCACGCTGCTCGTCTTCAACGAGCGGCCCTTCGAGCGGGGGTTCGACATCAACCTCCGGCTGCGCGACACCAGCCGCCGGAGCTCGCTCGCATACAACCTGCCCAAGCAGCTTCGCGCGCTGGCGTGGGCGCTGCCGCGCTTCGACGTCTTCCACTTCCACGCGGGGCTGACGCTCGCCCCGCAGTCGCTCACGCTGCCGCTGCTGCAGGCGCGGCGGAAGGGGATCGTCTTCCAGTCGTGGGGCTCCGACCTGCGCGGCCGCAGGGCCTCGGAGGTCGGCTACCTGAAGCGCGCGGGAGCGGTGGTCGTCGGCAGCTATCTCACGCGGCGGCTCGCCCCGCGCGGACCGTGGCCCGAGTACGACGTCGTGCACCCCGCGATCGTGCTCCACGATTGGCAGCCGGCCCCGACCGAGCCGGGCGAGGTGCTGCGCGTCGCCCACGCGCCGAGCAAGCGGGCGGTGAAGGGCACCGATGCGGTGCTCGCGGCGGTCGAGGCGCTGCGCAAGCGCGGCGCGCCGGTCGAGCTGGACCTGATCGAAGGCGTCCCCAACCGCGAGGCGCGCCGCCGCTACGGGGCCGCGGACGTCGTCATCGACCAGCTCCGAATCGGCTGGTACGGCATGCTCGCGATCGAGTCGATGGCGCTCGCCAAGCCCGTCGTCGCCCACCTCGACGAGCAGGCCGCCGCCGAGACAGAGGAAGCCTTCGGCCTCGAGCTACCACTCGTGCGCGCGGACGAACAGAACCTCGAGGAAGTCCTCGCGGGCCTCGTCGAGAGGCGCGCGGAGCTCACGGAGGTCGGCTGCCGCAGCCGGGCGTACGTCGAGCGCGTCCACGCTCACGACGCGGTCGCCCGCCGGGTGCTCGAGATCTACGAGCGCGTCATGCCCATCAGCTCGTAGAAGCCGATCGGTGACCACGAGAAGCCGTGCA
>JBKPHO010000336.1:0-8475 GCA_046729915.1 Actinomycetota bacterium
GTCGTCGAGCACCCGCTCCCAAGGCTCGTCCCAGTCGATCTCGGCGGCAGCCTCGGCCCAGAACTCTTCCGGATCGTCCAACGAGTGCCGGTAGATCTCGTCGAAGCGGCCCATCAGGCGCCCCCCTTCGTCTGAAAGGACGGACCGAAGCTAGCGCCGAGTTCGAGTACGGTCAACGGACGATGAGCGCCGACTTCGTTCTCGACACACCGGTCGTGCGGGCGTTCGTGGCCGGCGTCCAGGCGACGATGGCCGGCACCTCCTCCCCGGAGGCGGCCTGCGAGGTGATCAGGCCCGGCTTTGCCGAGCTGCTCGCTGACCCGGACTGGCTCCCGGCCCAGTACCAAGCCGCAGCTGGGGAGAGCGGAATGGGCGGCGGCATCGGTCAGTGGCTCCTCTACCGGCCCCGCGACGGATCGCTGTCGCTCTTCTCGCTGGTCGTGCCGCCTGGTTCGGAGACGCCCATCCACGATCACCTCGCCTGGGGCCTCGTCGGCCTCTACCGCGGCACGCAGGACGAGGAGATCTACGCACGCCGCAAGGGCGCCTTCGAGCTCGTCGAACGACGCTCGCTCGGCGCGGGCGACTTCTACGTCCTGATCCCTCCGCGCGACGACATCCACCGGGTGCGGACGACGTCTGCCGAGACGTCTGTCTCGATCCACCTGCTGACGAACGACACCGGGTGCGTCTGGCGGCACGCGTACGACCCCGCGACGGGCGAGCCAAGGCCGTTTCGTTCCGGATACGTCAACGTCCCCTGCGACGACGACGGCGGTACTGTCCAGACTCATCGCCTCGCCTTCGAGGAGGAGATTCATGAGCGTCCTACGTGAGGGCGGTTGCTCCTGCGGCGCGGTTCGCTACCGGCTTGCGTCCGATCCGCTCTTCACGCATTGCTGCCATTGCCTGAACTGCCAGCGGCAGACCGGCAGCGCCTTCGTCATCAACCTTCTGATCGAGGCCGATCGTGTGGAGCTCCTCGCGGGTGACCCCCGGCCGGTCGACGTGCCTCGCGACGACGGGAGCAACCAACGGATCTTCCGCTGCCCGGCCTGTCAGGTGGCGGTCTTCAGCGAGTACGGACGCCCAGAGGTGCGGTTCGTTCGCGGCGGGACGCTCGACGAGCCTTCGGGGGCCGCGCCGGACGTCCACATCTTCACTAGGTCCAAGCTGGAGTGGGTCGAGCTGCCGGATTCGGTGCCGGCGTTCGAGGTCTACTACGACTCGAAGGCCTTGTGGCCGTCCGCGAGCCTCGAGCGGCTCCAATCGGTCCTGACGCCGACGGGCTCCGACGCCTGAGGCGGGTGTTTAGGCGTCGCGTGCGGCGCGGCGGAAGTAACGGTCGATCAGCGCCTGGGAGAGCTGCTGTTGCCGACCCACGAGCGCGAGCCGGTTCGACTCGAGCTCGTCTCGGCCCGCCACGCGCTCGTGCAACGCTTGCCGCTCTGCGACCAGCGTGCGGAGCGCTTCCTCAACGCATTCGACGCTAGCCATCGTCGATCGTCGCCCCAGCGTGGACGATGCGGTAAGAGCTCTCCCGGCTGGCGGCGTAGGCGTAGGGGTGGTGGAAGGCGTCCAGCGCATCGACCGGCGCGACTTCCATCTGAAAGCCCGTGCCGGCAGCCGGATCGCGGACGGCGAGCTCCACTCGCTCGACCCCGGGGTACCAAAGGAGCTGAATTTCGGCCGTCCCGCTCAGCCGCTGGGCCAGCTCGCGAACGCCGGCCGGCGGGTGGCTCGCGACACCGACCTCGGCCGCGGGGCCTCCAGGGTGGAGGCCCCGCATGTAGCTGCCGGGTGAGGCTTCTCTAGGGGACAAGCACGCCGTCCACGAAGAGCTGGATCGCACCGGCGGCCAGGCCGGCGGAGTCGACGGTGTCCATGCCCTCGAGGGTGTTGATCTCGAGCCGGTCGTTCGCGACCTCCGGGCGGAAGATCGCGACCGTCGCCGCGAGACCGCTCACCTTCACCTCTGTTGCGTCCCCGCTGACGTCGATCGCGTCGTCGCCGTCGGTGCCCTTGACGACCACCTGGTCGGCCGCACCGTCGCCGGTGGCACCGCCGAGGGCGCCTGCGAGGTCGACGTTCACAGCACTGACGTCGGTTCCGGTCAGGTCGTTGACGGTGACCAGGTCGGCACCGCCGAGGGCGTTGAAGTCGACCCGCTCGACGCCGTGCGTGTCCATCGTGATGCCTGCGATGTCGCGGACGAACCTGAGCCGGTTGCCGTTCGCCGACAGCTCGATCTTCTCGGCGATGTTGGCGCCGTTGAAGAGCATCCGGTCGGTGCCCTGCTGGCCCTCGATCGTGTCACTGCCGTCGCCCGGGTCCCAGACGAAGGTGTCGTCGCCGGCACCGAGCAGTGCGAGGTCGTTGCCGCCGTTGCCGTCGATCGAGTCGATCCCGGAGCCGCCGAGCAGCAGCTCGTTGCCCCGGCCGCCGGCGAGCCTGTCGTGGCCGCTTCCACCGTCGAGGATCGTCGGGATGGCGTCGGTGAAGGCACCGTTGGCGTCGTCGATCCGCACGAGATCGTTTCCTGCCCGGGCCTTGACGAGGATCAGCGCGATGTTCGTGCGTGGGAAGCTGAAATCGGCCGAGCCGTCGTTGCCGACGTCGACCTGGAGCGTGGCCGGATCGCCGGCCTTGAGGCGAAGTGCGATCGCGTCGCTCCCCCTGGTGCCCTTGATCTTCAGCACCCCGTGCCTGAGCTTTGGCTGCTTGAACCTCGGCTCCCCGTGCTGATATCGAACGCTACCGGCCTTGCCCGCCGGGGCGGCCTTGCCCGGTCCGACCAAGATCCCGCCGGCGCCGGCGATGAGCGCCGCCGCGGCGATTGCCGACGCGGCGAGCCGCGCGGGGCGCGATCCCTTGAGTCGAGTGAGGTACTTCATGGCTTCCTTTCGGAGTGTTTGACCCCTCGGCTGCTAGAGACACCGGCGATCCACGTCTATTCCCGCGCCTGCTGCGACGAGCGTCGAATGAGCATGGGCGCCGGAGGAATATGTTGGGCTGTGCGGGGTCTTTCATGGTGTGAGCTCGAAGTCGCCTATGGTGTTTCCGTGTCGATGAGACGCGGTCGACAGGACGAAACCGGCGATCGCGAGATCGCCGAGCTGGCGGCACTCGCGGACGGGTCGCTCGCGCCGGAGCGTCGGGCCGCACTCGAGGCGCAAGTCGCCGAGTCCGCGGAGCTTGCCGATCGGCTCGGCGAGCAGCAACGTGCTGTCGCGCTCGCGAGGAGTGCCGCGGCCGAGGTCGAGGCGCCGGCGGCCCTGCGGGCACGGGTCGAGGCGCGACGACGCGCGAGCCGGAGAGCCGCGCCGCGCCGCGTCGTCCTGATCGGCACGGCTGCGGCTGCTGTGGTCGCGGCCGTCGTGGTCGGTGTGAACGTTCTCGGCTCCAGTACGTCCGGCGAGACCTTCCACGCTGCGCTCTCGGCGACGCAGCTGGTGCCGGGCGCGAGCGGTGAGGCAACGCTCACGAAGACATCCTCGGGCTGGCGGATCGAGCTGGACACCACCGGACTACCGCGGCTCGACGGCGGGCGCTTCTACGAGGCGTGGCTCCGCAGGCGCGACGGCGTTCTCGTGCCGGTGGGAACGTTCAACGAGGGCCGGAAGGTCACGTTGTGGGCCGGCGTGTCACCGGTGAACTTCACGACGCTGACCGTGACGCGTGAGCAGGCCGACGGCGATCAGGGCTCGTCGGGCAAAAAGATCCTCGTTGGCAACGTTCCCAGCTAGGTCAGGCTGAGCCGCCTTCGAGCTGACGCACGACCTGCTGGCGGCCGCGGTAGAGACGGCTCATCACTGTCCCCTCCCGGATCCGCAGGGCGCGTGCCGCCTCTTTGTAGGTGAGGCCTGTGATGTCCACCGCCACCAGAACGTCGCGGAAGTCATCGGGGAGCGCAGCGACAGCCGCATAAAGCTCGCCGGCCTCGACCGTGGCCTGCGGGTCGCGCGCCTTGTGATCGGTGACGAGATCGAGTTGGTCGGGCAGCGGGCCGGGACGCAGTCGGCGGCGTTCGCTTCGCTTCAGGTTCAGGAAGGTGTTGCGCAGCGCGCGCAGCAGGTAGCCGAGGTCGTCTTCGTTGCGGAGCAGTCGCGGGCGGGCGAGGACGCGCGCGTAGGTCTCCTGCACGAGATCCTCGGCGTCCTCGCGGGAGCCGGAGAGCGCCCACGCGGCCCGATAAAGCCGGTCGAGGTGGTCTCCGAGCCGCGCGGGGTCAAGGGTGCGCTCCATTGGTAATCGCCTGTGACTGTCGCGTGCGTGGCCAGGAAGCCCGCCTTGATTACCACAACCTCGTCCGCTCGGTCTCGCTCGGCCCCGGACAGTCCTCGTTGCGGGAATACCAGCGGCTCGGCGGAGTCCTTGTGCGACGAAGCAGTCAACCAGCAAAGGAGACAGACATGCACTGGCACAAGCGACTTCTGATTCCGGCGGTCGCCGTCGTCGCGCTGGCGGCGACGAGCGCGGCGGCGTTCGGCGCCGCGGACGGCCGAATGTCGGCCTCGGCCGCCTCCGCCCCGAAGATCGTCAAGGGGACTGTGGGCCCAGGTTTCACGATCAGGCTGACGCTGGGCGGCAAGAAGGTCACGAGGCTGAAGGCCCGTACCCCTTATCGCTTCGTGATCAACGACCGGTCGTCGATTCATGACTTCCATCTCATAGGACCCGGTTTGAGTCGCGTGTTCACCACCGTCGACTTCACCGGGATGAAGTCTGTTGTGCTGAAGCTCAAGAAGGGCGCCTACCGGTACGTGTGCGACCCGCACGCGAGCTTCATGAGGGGCGCCTTCAGGGTCGTCTGAGCGATCACGAGTGGAAAGAGAAGTCAGATGGGCAGGGCCCGGACGGAGTACGTCCGGGCCGTCGCCTTGACCGCACATGGGGAGATTGGCTCGTAGCGCGCCTTCGCTCGGCGCAGACCTCTACCGCCAGTCGACCGACACGACGTCGACAGGCTGGTCGAAGCCCCTTAGCGACGCCGCGCGAGGCTCCGACACCCGGAACGGCGTTTCGATTCCGGCGAGCGTCTCTCGGCTGACGAGGATCTCACCCGCTCCTGCGGCTGCGCCGATCCGCGCGGCGACGTGAACGCTCTGCCCGCCGTAGTCGGTGAAGTTCGCGCCGGTCTTGAAGGCGTTTCCGGCGTGCGCGCCGATCCTGACGTCGGGGGCGACTACCTCTGACCGGAGCGCCCGCTGGATCGCAACGGCACTGTCGATCGCCGCGCCGGGACGGTCGAAGGAGGCAAAGAACCCGTCGCCCGTCTGCTTGATGACGTCTCCGCCAGACTCGAGGATCTGCGTGCGAACGAGCTCGTCGTGACGAGCGAGCAGCTTGCTCCACCTCTCGTCGCCCAGCGTCTCGAGCAGCCTTGTCGAGTCGACGATGTCCGTGAAAAGGAAGGTTCGGTGCGCTTCGACTCGCCCGAGAAGCTCCTTGGCGCGCTCCTCGTCGAGCCTCGCTCCGAGCCGCTCGAAGGTCGCCAGCGCTGCTTGCAGCTCCAACGTCGCGCCGCTCTCGTCGCCCTGGTGGCGAAACGCGATGCCGAGCAGCATCCGCGCGTGTGCGGTCTCGTACGGAGCTCCGACCTGCTGCCATTCGTCCCGCGCGCGCCGGAGGTCATGCCCGCGCCGTTCCAGTCCTTCTCAGACAGCTTGAGGTGTCCGCGCGTGAAGTGGGTGGCCGCGTCGAACGCCGGAGCAGGGCGGTCGCCGATCTTGTAGGAGTCGACGATCTGCTGGAATTCCACGGCTGCGGAGCGGGCGAGATCGAGATCGGCCGCCGCGATGGCAATCTCGACCACGGCGGGTAGGACGCGAACACGTGCCAGGGGCTTGTGAACCTCGGTGAGCACACGGGTGATCCCGGCCACCGCGCTCTCCACCTTGCCTTCGGCGAGCTGGAGCAGTGCCAGACCGGGCTGGGGGGAACGCCCGAGCTCGTTCGCGGTGCGAAACGCATCGTCGGCGGCGGCGAAATCTCCTCGCCGACGACGGATCTCGCCGATCTCGTAGTAACCGCCCGCGGTGACGAAGCGGTCGAACTCCCGGAGCTCCTCACAGGCGGCGAGCGCCGTCTTCTCCGCCTGGGGCCAATCGCCGCGCAGGCGCATGATCTCGGCGCGGTGAATGCGGCAGGCACCGGGGAAGCCGTTCATGTCCTCTTGCTCGCACCACCGGCTGGCCGCCTCCGTCCACTCGACCGCGCGACGGTAGTCGCCCACGTCCTGGCACGACGTGATCGTCACGCAGTAGACGAGGCCGGTCGCGAAGGGCCGCAGCTCACCGGAGACAGCCGAAGTGCTCGCCTCGTCGAGGATGGCGAGCCCCTGCTCGACCTCGCCGTTCTGCACCAACGCTCGGCCCTTGCCCACGAGGGCCAGAACCTGGGTGTCGCGGTCGCCCGCGCGCCGCGCGATGTCGTGGGCACGCTCGAGCTCAGGAAGGGCCTTTCCGACGTCTCCCTCCCCCAGGAGCGCCGTAACGCCCCGGGAAAGGGCGAGATATCCATGCTCAGCCGCTTCGGGCAGGCCCTCGAGCAGGCGCTCCGCATTCGAGAACCAGCCGCGCGAGACGGCGAAGGCGGCGCGGTTGATGTGATCCCAGGAGAGCGTCAGCGCGAGACGGGCTGCGCCGAGCCGGTCGCCGGATGCCGAGAAGCCGGCGTACGAGCGCTCGCGCAGGGCGATCGCCTTCTCGAGCCTCCCCGTCCACCAGGCCGCGTCCGCGAAGCGCTCCAGGTCCTCAGGCGTAAGGTCGCGCTCGTCCGAGCCCGAGTAGGCGTCAAATGCCTCACGCCAGGAATGCCGTTCAGCAGCCTTGCGCGCTTCGTCGACGAGAGCGGCCACCCGTCAAAAGTACCTGCCTCGCCGCCGAGAAAGGGAGCTGCTACTGCGTGTGCGTCCACGCAGACGCCGGCGTCGTGACGCGAAGGGCTCAGCGCCATGCGGTCAGTGTCCCATCGGCGGCCCGACCTGGTCATCCACGGCCGGGCGACCGGATGAAGCGAGCGCTTGGCGGGCCGCTTCCGCGAAGGGTGTGAGCGTGCGGGGGAGCAAGCGGCGGATCCGGTCGTCTCGCGCGAGGGTCGGGTTACGGAGTCCCTCCACGAGCGGGCGCGCGACGCTCGCACGCACGGGTGTGACGAGATGCAGCCAGTAGGAGGAGAGGCGAGGACTGAGGACCGGAACCTCGATGATTCGCGGCTTGCGCCCGCGGAGGTGTCCGACGCACTCGATCATCTCTCGGTACGTGAGCACCTCGGGACCGCCCAGGTCGAAGGTCTCGCCGATCGTGTCGGCGCGGCCCGCGACGGCCGCGAGGTCGGCTACGACGTCGGCCACGGCGATCGGCTGGGTCGGCATCGACACCCATTTCGGCGCGATCATCAGGGGCAGCCGATCGACCAGCGCGACGATGGTGTCGAAGCCGGCGCTGCCGCGGCCGACGATGACCGCCGCCCGAAGCGTCGTGACAGGCACCTCTCCCTCGGAGAGCACAGCCGCCGTCTCGGCTCGGCTGCGGAGGTGAGGTGAGAGGTCGGATCCATCGTCGCCGAGCCCTCCGAGATAGATGATCTGGGAGACGTTTGCCCGTTCGGCTTCACGCGCCACCGTCGCTGCGGCCTGCCTGTCGACCTCCGTGAAGTTTGTGGAACCGAGGGAGTGGACGAGGTAGTAGACGACGTCGATGCCGATTAGGGCATCGCGCATCGCCTGGTCGTCGGTCGCGTCCGCTGCGACCGCGCGCACGCGCGCCGTATGCGGGGCGTTGCCCGCCCGAGACACGGCCACGACTTCGCCGCGCTTTGCCAGCACCGGCACGAGGGCACGGCCGACGAATCCGGTCGCGCCCACTACGGCCGCCCTCACTGGAGCACCCTGTCGATCAGGCGCCGTGGGTCGCCGGCGGGCCTCACGCCGTCCGGTACCAGTCGTAGCCGAGCGGCTCGAGGCGTAGCCGATGCCGGCCGGCCGAGCGATGACTCTCGCCGTTGCCGAGAAGACTTCGCAAGCGTTCTCCACGCGACGAGCTCGTCAGATCGAGCGAGATCTCCTTCGGCTCTGCGTCGAAGTTGTGAACGCAAAGCACCGAGGAGCGGCCTTGAGCGTAGAGGATCGCGAGAACGTGGCGACTACGGGTCGGCAGGATCCGCCACGCACCCGTACCGATCTCGGGACATTCCTTTCGAATGCGGATCATCTCGGTCATCCACCGCAGCAGCGACGTCGGCCGGCGGAGCTGCTCCTCGACGCTGACGGCGTGGAAGCCATACGGCCCGTCGTCGACGACGGGCCGCACGAGTTGCTCGCTCGTCGAGAACCCACCATTGCGTTCGTCCGTCCATTGCATCGGCGTTCGGATCGCATTGCGCTCCTTCAGCCGCAGGTTCTCGCCCATCCCGATCTCCTCGCCGTACCGCAGCACCGGGGCCCCGGGCAGCGAGAAGAGCAGGCTGTAGGCG